>CAYVWG010000017.1:0-14076 GCA_964455425.1 uncultured Oscillospiraceae bacterium
GAATAACCCCGGTTTTGGGCTGGGCAAGACCGGGGCTTGGTATGCAAAATGGTAAAAACTGTGAAATAATAGAAACAGTTGGCTCTGGGTGGGTATCCTTCCACCGCCGTTTTGCAAACTTTTTCAGATTCATGGCAGCAAATTTAAGATTCCCCCAGTTCTTAACCTGAGCCAAGCCTATGTATCTGGTATAACGCATCCCGTTCATGTTATTCGCCTCCGATCAATATACATCGTACTTCGAGAGGATAAGCGAGCCGAGCGCATTAATTATAGATTACCGACCACACCACGGACACGGCAAGGCATATAAGCAACGTCAAAATGTTGCTTATATGCCCGCAAAAGGAAAACCTATGCAGAAGTTTTGCACAAAAAACACCGGATACCCCATTTTGTTGTGGGGTTATCCGGTGTTTGGGAAAGAAATCACTTCCGGGGAAACAGCCGCGCCGCCGCCATGACCGCGCCGTACAACACCCCGGCAACCGCCCAAATCACCCAGCTATATTCCGGCTGGCCATTTCCCTTAGGGCCGAAGGTAAAAAACAAAAATACCGCCGTCACCACCATCCAATAGATCAGGCTAATGGTGCTAAGCATTCCCTTTTTTGCTTTGTTCTGCCGGGTATATTCTCCTTGCTCCAGAAGCCGCTCTATGGCGGCATGGTTCACGCCGCCCCACACAAAGGCCAGGCAGCCAAAACCCGCCACCACCAAAAGAGCACAAACACCGGCAACACAAGCATACTCTCTATATGGATCTTCCACAGCCAACGCCAGAAACAGCGGCACCACCGATAAAATGCACAGCACAGTGCCCGCTATGTTCAGCCGAACGTAGGCGCTTTGTCCAGCCTTTTGCCGGGCCCTCACCATCTCTGCCGCCCCTTGTTCCAGCCGAAAGGCATGGGTTTCCAAAAAGGAAAATTCTTTGGCCTGAAAATAGCAAGACAAAAACAGCGTCACGGCGATGGCCACAAAGACAAACAATACGCACATGCCAATGCCCACCGCCTCATTCTCCGTTAGGAAAAAACCGGACCATTCGCTCATCGCCGCCAAAAAAATCAGACACACAGGGGACAAGATGCAAAGCAGGGTGGCCAGGGCGATTTTGGGCGCCGCCGCCTTGCGCAAAGCCAGATACTTTGCCGCCTGGGTCAAGGAAAGACAGGGCAATTCTTCCGGCGATCCGTTTTCCGGCGGTTCCCATTCCTCTTTCAATAGATAGTCTGTGGTAACGCCAAAAATGCGGCTTAGCTGTAAAACGCGGTTTAGGTCAGGCACCGACTGGGCGCTTTCCCATTTGGATACCGACTGCCTGCTCACCTCTAGTTGCTGGGCCAGCTCTTCCTGCGACCATCCCTTTTGCCTGCGCAGAGCAATAATTTTGTCGGATAATGTCATTTGAATATCTCCTCCTTTTTTGCGGACGTTCGATGCTTCTACGGACAACTCCACAATGGATTGCTTTGCCCCATCCGCTGCTAGTAGTATAGCGCTTTTTCCGGTTGCCTTCCAGAAAGCCGGCTGTCAAAATTGTCAACCTCCGGTTGCATTGGCGCAAATGCGGCAAAAACGATGCCAAACACGGCGGATTGGCATCGTCTTTTCTTGATATTTTTATAGCTGCTGGGCGTCTTTCTCGTCTTTCATAAGCATACCGCCTTCATTGCGGTAATAGCTGTCCAGCGGGCTTTTTTTGGGGGTATCGTCGCAATAACGCGTAACGGCCTTGGTCGCCTGATCCACTGACAGCAGCGTGCCCGCGCCGGCCACGCATCCGCCGGGGCAGGCCATGCCTTCCAGCAGATAGCCGTTGTACTTTCCCGACTTTGCCAGCATCATCAGCTTGCGGCAATCCCGCAAGCCCTCGGCGGCGGCTGTGTTGACCTGCCTTTCCGGCTCCATTTCATGGATCACATCCACCACGGCCTTGGCCACGCCGCCGGATATGGCAAAACCACGGCCGGCAGCTGTGCTTTCGTCCATTGGTTCCTCTCCGCCGATTTTGGCAAGGTTGATGTTTTTTGCCTCCAGCATGCCCATCAGCTCTTCAAAGGTTAGCACAAAGTCCACATCGCTGCGGATATCGCTGCGAATGGCCTCCAGCTTTTTGGCTGCGCAAGGCCCGACAAAGACCACTTTGCAGTCCGGCAGATCCTTTTTGATCCGCCTTGCGGTAAAAACCATAGGCGTCAGGGTCATGGATACGTTTTTCATCTGATCCGGATATAACTTTTCCACCATAGAATGCCAGGCCGGACAGCAGGAGGTGGTCATATAGGGCTGCTGCTCCGGCACCTTTTCCATAAAGTCCTTTGCCTCTTCGATGGTGCAGATATCCGCGCCCACAGCCACTTCCCGCACCTCGGCAAAGCCAAGCTGCTTCATAGCACAGGCAAATTTTTCCGGCGTAGCCTTTTTTCCAAACTGGCTGATAAAGGCCGGAGCTACAATGGCAATCACTTTTTCCCCGGTCATAATGGAGCGAACCACCTGATAGATCTGTCCCTTATCCGCAATGGCGCCAAAGGGACAGCTTACCAGGCACTGGCCGCAGGAAACGCACTTATTTTGGTCAATAACCGCCCTGCCCTGCTCGTCCTGGTCAATGGCTTCCATGCCGCAAGCCGCTTGACAGGGCCGCTCCAGCTTCACAATGGAGTGATAGGGACAGGCCTTGGCGCAACGGCCACATTTGATGCACTTTTCCGGATCGATATGGCTCTTGCCGTTACGGAAATAAATTGCGTCTTTGGGACATACCTGATGGCAGGAGGCCGCCAGGCAGTTTTGACACAAATCGGTCACCACATACTGCTTTGTGGGGCATCGGTGACAGGCATAGGGAATAATATTGATCAGCGGCGGCTCATAATACTGCTCGGCAATGGCGGCATGATCCATGCCCTCTGTAACCATCATTCTTTGCTGCACCGGCCGCAGAGACATACCCATAGCCAAGCGGATCCGCTCTCCGGCAATGGCCCGTTCCAGGAAAATCGACTCCCGGTGCAGCGGGTTTTCGCCCGGAACGATGATATAGGGCAAATCGATGGCCTTAGAGAAATCTTCGCTTTCATAGGCCATTTTGGCCACTTCTACAAATACCTTCTTGCGAATATCGGTAATTAAGGATGGGATACCTCTCATAGTTTTCCTCCCAAATGATCTTTTCCGCCGCAGACAGCATGGATACATAGCGCTTTTGTGCCACGAATATTGTAAAATACGCAGATGGGAAAGTCAAGCAATATTCCCGGAAAGGCGAATATATCCCACAGAGGAATTGACTTCCCGCAAAAGCGGAAGTATAATAAAAAATAAAACGCAAATAAGCAGATACGGAGGATTTATTTATGATCAAGGTTGCGCCCTCAATTCTATCCGCGGATTTTGTCAATTTGGAACGGGACATCCGTGCCTTATCCCATACCGGCGCAGACTACGTCCACGTGGATGTGATGGACGGCATCTTCGTACCCAACATTACCATCGGCATTCCGGTAACAGCGGCCATCCGGCGCATTACGGATATGCCCCTGGACGTACATTTGATGATTGACCGGCCGATTCGCTATGTGGAAGCATTTTGCAAGGCCGGCGCCGATATCCTTACGGTTCACGTAGAGGCCGATACCCAGGAAAACACCCGCAAGGCCCTGGAGATCATTCGATCCATGGGCGTCAAGCCCGCCATCAGCGTAAAGCCCAAAACGCCGGCGGAGGCTGTGTTGCCGTTTTTGGATCTTTGCCGACTGATCCTGGTTATGACTGTGGAGCCGGGCTTTGGCGGCCAAAGCTTTATGGCGGATATGATGCCCAAGCTCAAAACCATCCGGGGATATATCAACGATCAAAATTCAGACTGCGAACTGGAGGTAGATGGCGGCATCAACGGAGAAACGGGAAAAATCTGCCGTCAAAACGGCGCCAATGTGCTGGTTGCCGGCAGCGCCTACTTTAACGCGCCGGATCCCGCGGCCTTTGTCGCCAAGGTCAAGGAGTAAACCATGCTGGATATTTATGGCGCCAAACGCTCTGCAAAGCAGACGCTTGCCCAAGCAGGCAAACGCCCCCGGCTGGTGGCCGGGCTTTACGCTGTGGTGCTCAACGGCTTACTGCTGCTTTTGCAATACGCGATACAGCCCTTGGAAGAAGGCCTGACCTACGAGACGTTATACAACCAGCTGATCGCGGGAGACTACCACGCCATTTTGCGGATGGTGGGGTTTGATCTGCTTTCCCTGCTGTTTTCCTTTATCTTTGCCGCAGGCATGGCAAGCTACGCGGTTGTCCAAACAAGTGGGGGCAAAAATCGTCTTGGCGCTTCCTATATTCTCCGGGCAGCCGGCGCGGCGCTGCTTTTGTTCCTGCTGTTTCTTGTTTCTACCGCCGCGCTAAGCTTGTGCATGCTGCTGCGTTTGCCGGGGCTTCTGCTGATGGCGGTTGTGCTGGTATGCTTGGTCTTTCTGTTTTATGCCCTTCGCCTGTCGTTTTACGCGGTGGCAGAAAGCGCTCCGCTTTCCCCTATAAAGGCCTTGGGGCAATGCTACCGGTCGTCACGGGGGCACAGAAAGGAGATCTTTTTTCTGGATTTCTCCTTCCTCTGGTTTACCCTCCTGACCGGCGCTATCTCCTATTTCTTTGCCGCCCTGCCGGATACGTTGCTGATCCTTGCCCAGTCCGGCGGCTTTACGGTGGCAGCCGGCTTGCTGGAAGCCAACAGCGCCCTTTTGTCCGTGGTCTGCTCGGTGCTGTCCTTGCTTGCTGTTGGAGCAATGTATTATGGGTGCTTTGCCTATATCCAATTTACCTATGCTTTTGCCTATCGGCAGCTGCTTCATCTGCAGCCAAAGCGCAACGCCAAATATCCTTTGGCCTATGAGGAAGGCGATCCGGAGGCAGATTGACCGCTTCCTGGAAATTGGTACTTGTGCTTTTGACAAAAATCCAGTACAATAGGGGTAAATTTTATCGATTTTTCGGCGCTCCAACTGCGCCGGTAAGCTTAAGGGGGTATATCTATGGTAAAACTCCAAAATGAAAACGGCAACATTGTGGTCAGCAGCAATGTTTACACCAACATTGCCGGTTTGGCCGCGTCCAACTGCTTTGGTGTAAAGGGCATGGCTGTGCGCTCTATGACCGACGGCCTTGTTCATCTGCTGCGAAAAGAGGCCATGAGCAAGGGCGTCCATGTAACCTTTCACGGAAATGACGCCATCTCTATCGATCTTCATATCATTGTGGACTATGGCATAAACATTGCCGCGTTGGGCAGTTCCATCATTTCTGAGGTTCGCTATGTGGTGGCCAGCACCACCGGCACCAAGGTAAACGCCGTAAATGTATTTGTCGACTCTATCGCAGCCGACTAACCGGAGGGAAAACACCATTGAAACAAATCATTGACGGATTGGCGTTTCGGCGCATGGTCATCAGCGCCGCTGCTGCCATCGAAATACAAAAGCAAGCCATCAACGAGCTGAATGTTTTTCCCGTGCCGGACGGCGACACCGGCACCAACATGAGTCTCACCCTGAACAACGCCGTGGCCGATTTGAAAAAGGCCGACGCCCCCACCTTGACCCGGGCGGCGGACATTACCGCCTCTGCCCTGCTTCGGGGCGCAAGAGGCAATTCCGGCGTGATCTTATCCCTGCTGTTCCGGGGCATGGCCAAGGCACTGAAGGGGGCGGAAAGCTGCACCGGCGTTGCCTTCGCCACCGCGCTGATGGCCGGTGTAGACGCGGCCTATGGCGCGGTAATGAAGCCCGCCGAAGGTACCATCCTCACCGTCTCCCGGGTAGCTGCCGCCGGCGCGGAAGCTGCCGCGGCGGAAAACGACTATGTGGAATATGTGCTAGAACAAGCCATCGTCTCCGGTAAGGACGCTTTGGCGGAAACGATCACCCAAAATCCTGTGCTGCAAAAGGCCGGTGTGGTTGACGCCGGCGGCATGGGCTGGGTGGAGATCCTCTCCGCCATGCTATCCGCCTTGCGGGGGGAGGACATTCTGCCGCCGGAGCAGGAGGTTACCGCCCCCAAGGAAAAAGCCGATTTTGCCGATTTTTCCTCAGAAGACATCACCTTCGCCTATTGCACGGAGTTCATTGTCTCCCGGGACAACGATGCAGATCCTGCGGTTTTGCGGGAGTACCTCAACGGCATGGGCGACTGTCTTGTGCTGGTGGACGATGATGAGATCATTAAGGTACATGTCCACACCAATCACCCTGGCGAGGTGATTGAAAAAGCCCTGACCTACGGCGGCCTGATCACCACCAAGATCGAAAACATGCGCCTGCAGCACACCGAAAAGGTGCTTCACGAGGAAGATTTCGCCCCTAAGATCGCTCCGGCGGAAAAGACCTTTGGCATGGTTGCCGTCTGCGCCGGCGCAGGCATTGCAGATGTGTTCCGGGATTTGGGCGCCGATGGCATCATTCAGGGTGGGCAAACCATGAATCCTTCCACCCAGGACATTTTGGCCCAGGTCAACCGCACCCCGGCAGAGATCGTCTATGTTTTCCCCAACAACAAAAACATTATCATGGCCGCCGAGCAGGCCGTTGCCTTAAGTGAGAAGGAAATCATCGTCATTCCCTCTAAGACCATCCCCCAGGGCATCAGCGCCATGCTGATGTTTGATCCGGAGGGCACAAAAGAGGACAATACCGCCGCCATGACCGATGCCCTAAGCGGCGTAACCACCATGCAGATCACCTACGCCGCCCGCAACTCCAACTTTGACGGCTACGACATCCGAGAAGGCGATTACCTTGCCCTGTATGGCGGCGCTCTCTTTGGCACCGGGCGGGATGTGAATTCCCTGCTGAAGGGTCTGGCCGAACGGTGCGCCAAGGCCCACAGCGAGTTCATTACCATCTTCTATGGGGAGAATATTGAGGAAAAGAAGGCAAAGAAAGCCCTTTCGATTTTCCAAAAATATTGCCCGGAGGCAGAGATCAACTTGATCAACGGCAAACAGCCGGTGTATTATTACCTGATTTCCGCCGAATAGTTTTTGCTTCTCCCGCTATAATGGGAAGGAAGCGCCCTGCTATGGCTTTTGCCCCAAAAGAAGAAGCGGCAAGCCAGACGGAAATATGTGCTCCCCGTCACATCGGAACCTGTGGAAAGGCGTTTACAGACGCTTTTTCACAGGTTTTCATACAAGGAGGTCTATGTATTATGAAAAAAATTCTTTTGCTCAATGGCAGCCCCCATACCGATGGCTGCGTGTTTACCGCCCTTTCCGAGATACAAGCCCAGCTGGCCAAGCATGGCATTGCAGGAGAGATAGTTTCCATCGGCAATTCCCCTGTACGGGGCTGCATCGCCTGCCGGGCCTGCAAAACGCTGGGCGCCTGCGCCTTTGATGACGATCCTTGCAACACCATTGCGGCCAAAATTGCCGAAGCCGACGGTGTGATCGTTGGCAGCCCTGTGTATTATGCCGGGGCCAACGGCGCCCTTTGCGCCCTGCTGGATCGGGTGTTTTACAGCAGCGGCGGCAGGTTCGATGGAAAACCAGCCGCTGCCGTGGTATCCTGCCGCCGAGGCGGCGCCAGCGCCACCTTTGACCGGCTGAACAAATATTTTACCATCTGCAACATGCCTGTGGTTCCCAGCCAATACTGGAACTCCATTCACGGCAACACCGCTCAGGAGGCCCGGCAAGATCAGGAGGGCCTGCAAATCATGCGAGCCTTGGCCGATAACATGGCCTGGATGCTAAACGCTCTAGACACCCATCCCCACCCAGACAGAGAACCACGGGTGCAAACAAATTTCATTCGTTAATCCAATGTAAATTCTTTTTCTTCGACGGCATGTCCCTTCGTGCCGTCCTCCCAGTTGGCAAAGCTCCCCTGAAAGCTTCGTCCCCTGCGGAGTTTATCCATAAATCCCGGAAAAAAACAGGTTCAATTCCTTTGGGAATTGCGACCTGTTTTTTCTGTGCCCTGGGGTATACTTTGTCCACAAGGGAGGTGATGTATTGGTTCTTTACGCCGATGAGGTTTTTGCCCTGAACTTCTTGATCAATCTTTTTTTGCTGCAAACCGCAGATCAGCTCACCGGTCTGGGGACAAAAAAGCGCCGTCTGCTCCTTTCCGCCGGCTTTGGCGGGGCCTATAGTGTGCTTACGCTGCTGCCGCCTCTTTCTTTTCTCGCTTCTCTTCCCTGCCGGGCAGCGGCCCTGGCAGCCATGGGCGTATTGGCCTTTGGTCTGCGTCGGCAAAGCCTGCAAAGAACCCTTTGGTTTTTGGGCGTCAGCTGCGGCTTTGGTGGGTTGGTATTTTCCCTTTGTCCGCTGCTGAGCCTAGGCGCGGTAAAAACCGGCGGCACGGTATATTACGGCGTCAGCTTTTTCACCCTGGTGCTGTTGGCCATAGGCATATGGCTGATTTCCCTGCTGGTGCTGCCCAGAACCGCCCAACACAAGGGGCAGGATATCCTATCCTTGGGTCTGGAAGCCGACGGCCACCGGGCATCCATAAGCGCCTTGGTCGACACTGGCAACACCCTGCGGGATCCCCTCACCGGAGAAGGGATCATAGTGGCCGGCTGGCCCTTGGCCCGGCAGCTGCTGCCGGATATGAATCTTACTCCCCATGCTTTGGCCGATCCTGCCCAATGTGTGCGTGTGCTGCAAAAGGCCCACCCGGCGGTAAAGCCCCGGCTTGTGCCTTACCGGGCGGTTGGCCAGCCTATGGGCCTGCTTTTGGCGGTACGCTGCACCAGCATCACGGTCAATGGCAAAAAAATGCCCGGCGGAATCGTGGCATTTTCACCCACGGAAATTTCCGACGGAGGAATGTATCAGGCGTTAACAGGAGGTTACTATGCGCAAACGGACACTGGCAGAACTTTTACAGCGGCTAGGCTTACAATCCCCAGGAAAAATCATGTACATCGGCGGCAGCGATGTACTGCCGCCGCCTCTGCCGCCGCCGGAGGAAAAGGAGCTTCTGGCCCGTCTGTCTGACGGGGACGCCGCTGCCAAAAGCCGACTCATTGAGCGAAATCTACGTCTGGTGGTATACATCGCCAAGCGATTTGAAAACACGGGGGTAAACATTGAAGATCTGGTTTCCATCGGTACCATCGGCCTGATCAAAGCCATCAGTACCTTCCGCACCGACAAAAACATCAAGCTGGCCACATATGCCTCCCGGTGCATCGAAAATGAAATTTTGATGCACATTCGCAAAATCTCCTCTCAGCGGTCAGAAGTCTCTCTGGATGAGCCGATCAACACCGATTGGGATGGAAATGAGCTGCTGCTTTCCGATATCCTGGGCACCGACGGCGACACCGTCTTGCGCCCGCTGGAAGAACAGGTAGATCACGAACTGCTCCGGCAGGCGCTGGCGCGCCTGCCGGAGCGGGATAAACGTATTATTGCCATGCGCTTTGGTCTGGGCGGCAGAAAAGAACAAACCCAAAAAGAGGTGGCCGACTGCATGGGCATCTCTCAGTCCTACATCTCTCGCCTGGAAAAGCGGATCATGCTGCGGCTTCGGCGGGACATTGCCAGGCAGTACTCCGCCTAAACCGCTGCTCCTTGATCCTATCGGCAGAGCTTCCCTTTATGGGGAGAAGGCCTCTGTCCTAAGCGGGGCCTGCACGCCATCCAAAGGCTTTTAGCTTCTTTTCCGAGCCTGCACAAACCGCCAGGCGTCACGGCACATATCCTCCACTGTCAGCTCTGTCTGCCAGTGGAGCTTTTCTTTGGCCTTGTCCACCGCAGCATAGATCGTTGGCAGATCTCCGTCACGACGGGGGCCAATCACATAGGGCACCTTTACCCCATTGGCCCGCTGGAAGGCGTCGATCAGCTCCAACACGCTGATGCTGGTTCCGGTGCCCAGGTTAAAGGCCTCGGCGCCGGTGTGCTCCGCCGCGTATTCCAAAGCGCACAGATGGCCCTTGGCCAGATCCACCACATGCAGGTAGTCTCGCATACAGGTGCCGTCCGGGGTGTCATAGTCATTGCCAAATACCGTGAGCTGGGGCAACTGTCCGGCTGCCACGCGGGCAATATAGGGCATCAGGTTGTTGGGGATCCCGTTGGGGTCATCCCCCAAAAGGCCGGAAGCGTGACCGCCGATGGGATTAAAATACCGCAGCAAAACGGCGGTAAATTCCGGGTGAGCCGCAGCATAATCCCGCAGGATCTGCTCGATCATCACCTTTGTCCAGCCATAGGGATTGGTGGCGGAGGTTTTCAGATTCTCCACATAGGGAGGGACATTGTCCGGGCCATAAACGGTGGCGGAGGAGGAAAACACAAACCTGGTGCAGCCATGCCGGGCCATAGTCTCCAGCAGCGTAAGGGTGGTGTCCAAATTGTTTCGGTAATAGGCCAAGGGCTTGGCGCAGCTCTCCCCCACCGCCTTGAAGCCGGCAAAATGGATCACCGCGTCTATATAGTTTTCCTGGAATAGGGTTTCCATGGCTGCGCTGTTCTTTACATCCAGGCAATAGACCTTTGCCTCTTTGCCTGCGATCTGGGCGATGCGGTCAGGTACGTCCTTATCCGCGTTGGAAAAGTCGTCGGCAAGAATGACCGCATGGCCTTTCCGCAGCAGCTCCACACAGGTGTGGCTGCCAATAAAACCAGCGCCGCCGGTAACCAAAACATTCATCGTTTTGCCTCCCCACACCGGAAAAACCGGTGGATAAAAGATTTACGGTAGAAATTTTAACCCACTGGCCAGATATTGTCAAGTGCGGGCAAAACATTCCCTGATTTTTTTCCATAGGGAATTGAAAACCTAGACGATTTATGGTACAATGTCCCCGTCCGCAAGGCGACCATGGTACTATGTATGGCTCCTTTCTGCCGCCTATAGCGCAGATGAACCTTCCGGCGGATTTCCCAAGCGATGTCCTTGTATTTCTATGCTGAGGTGGGTAACATGGAAAAAAGAATCATCAAAATCGTACTTACCGGCGGTCCCGCAGCCGGAAAAACCACCCTGATCAGCCGCATCCTGAAGGAATTCAAGCAGGATGACGGTTGGAAGGTCATTACCGTTCCAGAGTCGGCAACAGAATTGATTTCCGACTTTGGCATCAAGCCCTTCGGCAACTGTGTTTCTATGCTGGAGTTTCAGGATTTTGTCATTGCTGACCAGATCCACAAGGAAGCTTTGGCCCTAAAGGCCGCCCAGATGGTGCCGGAGGAAAATGTGCTGGTCATCTATGACCGGGCGCTGATGGACGACAAGGCATACATCACAGATGAGGAATTCGCTCAGGTGATCGCCAAATTTGACGGACGCACAGAGGAATCTGTTTTGGCCAATTATGACGCGGTGATCCATCTGGTCACCTGCGCCAAGGGCGCGGAGTTTGCCTATAACCTGGGCAACGCCGCCCGCACAGAGGATTTGCAGCAGGCCAGAAGAATGGACGACCGTACGCTACGGGCCTGGAGCGCCCATCCCAACCTGAAGATCATCGACAACTCCCTGGATTTTGAAGAAAAAATCAAGCACGCGCTGCGGGAGGTCTATCGTGTGGTAGGCGAGCCAGAGCCTATGGAGAAAAAGCACAAGTATCTGATTTCCCTGCCGAGCTTGGACAAGCTGGTGCAAGATTACCAAGCCGTTGCCTTCGACATGATGCAAACCTATCTCATCGAAACCAATCCGCAAATCGAGCGGCGGGTACGTCAGCAGAAGAACGGTTCAGATTATCTTTATTTCTACACCGAAAAGCATCTTATGCCAGACAACACCAAGTGGGACACAGAAAAGCCCATCTCCCAGAAGGAGTACATTCAGTATCTGATGGAGGGGGATATGAGCCTGCACACGGTACACAAAACCAAATATCGCTTCAACTATCAGAACCAACGCTTTGAGATTGATGTATATCCTTTCTCCGACGACCGGGCCATTATGTTTTGCTATGGTGGCCATGGAGAAGTGGTTCTGCCACCGGAAATCGACATCCTGCGGGAGGTCACCGGCGTGGCGGAATACAAAAACAAGCAGTTGGCAAAATATCAGCGGCTATAATATCCGCATAGGGGGCGCTGCCAATCTTTTGGCGGCGCCTCTTACTTTTTTCTTTCTTGCCGCCATTTTTTTTGAGCACTGTACAAAGGGCTGTAGTATAATGGCTTACAGAACTGCAAAACGGAAGCGCCCCTTTCCCGGAGCGCAAAAGGAGACATACAATGGAAAACACCGCGCTGTCCGTTGCCTCACAGGAAATAACCCCTCCCCACCTGCTTACAGAGGCCCAAAAGCAATCCCTGTATGCCCTGCTGTGGCAGGGCTTTGAAGAACCATTTCGCAGGGGAATCGCCGTTCCGTTGGCGGCTGTCAGTCAATATCTTACCGACCAGGGAATGCTGCCTGCCAACGACAGCAGCCCAGAGGCAACCGTAAAGCGGCTCTTGGCGCCATGGAAAGAGATCCAACTGTCCTCTGCGGAAACCAATGGCACAAGACAATGGTTTGTTTCCATGGCGGAAAAACAAACCGATTCCTCCCTGCCATCGTTTTCTGCCATTGAGCTGCTGCCCTCTACCATGGCCTGTTTCCACTGGGAGCGAACAGGCGACGCCGAGCCAGCTACCCCAGAAGACACCCAACAGCTGGCCCAGGATTATCGCCTAGCTCAGCAGTATCATCTATTCCGGCCCAACGGAGACGGCTATCAATTCCCGTTGACCCCCAAAAATCAGCAGCATCAGCCTATGATTGGTATTCTTCGGCCAAACAAATATCATAAAGAGGGCTGGGTGCTGGCCTATGCTGGGACAGACCGGTTCCCCAGCGCGCCAATGTCGCTTAGCCCATCTGCCCCTGTCAGTGCCAACCAGCTGCCCATGACCCGGGAAAACCAAATTTTTCTGTCCGAGCAAACCCTGCGCTGCTTCAACCGGGAGGTATATGGCGACGAGAATCTGCCGGTGGAGACCTTGGCCAAAAAAATCAGCGCGGATTACGACCAGGCGCGGCAGGCCGGCGCCATCCGCAAGCGGCATGACACCTTTACCTTTCCCCTTTCCCTTGCCGACCCCAAAGGAAGGATCCTATTTGCCACCATAAAGCATACGCCAGGACGCGCCTACAAATGGAGCATCAACTACGCCGGGCCGATCCATCCAGGGGAGGAATTGGAGTATTTCGCTTACTTGGGCCACTGGGACAACTTCCTCTCCGTGCTTTCCGCCATGGCCCTGCCGGAGGTTTGGGACTTTCCGGGCATGGCCCCCAAAATGCTTCTACGCAAATACATCCAGTACACCTTCTACCGGCTGCGCCGGGAAAACAAGGTATGCATCTCTGAGGATAACACCTTTGCCGCCTTCAACACAGGTCTGGTGGACGCCCACTACTGCGAGATCTACGCTTGCTTTGGCCCCAATCCGGACGCCCAACCCAACCGTCCCCTTTGGCGGCATATCGGCTTTTGTACAGCCGGCAGCGAGATTTTGGGCAAACGCCTGGTCAGCACCTTTGCCCCGCCGGCGGCCGCCGCCTACTTTGACCGCTCCGCCCCTCCCTTTTTTGATATAACCAGAAAAATTTATCCGGATTATCAGCACATTCTTTTAGAGCGAATTCACCGGCTCCCGCTGGGGTTTTTGCGAGCAAACTGTCAGGATGCCCCTCACATTCTAAATCTATTGGATGCCTTGGCGCAGCGGAGTGGGAACCTGCAAGAGCTTTATTCTCTTTTGCGGCAGCAGATCTGCGGCACACCCCATATCTACAAGCGCCTAAGCAGCCGCATCGACGACGCCATTGTTTTGGCGGAAAAACAGGTGCGATGGAATTACAAGCTGGCCATCCCCTGCTACTTTCCCGCCAAAGACGCGCTAAGCATGCTTCTGCCCCTGTCCTTGGAAAAGGAGACCAAGCCGGATTGCGGGCTGGTGGTAGAGCTGACGCCCGCCGGAAATTACCAGGGCCAAACCATCCTTACCCTACAGCAGGCCTATATTGACGCCAGGCTTCTTTGCCGGCTCAGCCGCGAATGGCTGGATATTCAAGCCATAACCGCCGCGGCGCAAGCATCGGCATAAAAATAAGCCGG
>CAYVWG010000017.1:14176-21840 GCA_964455425.1 uncultured Oscillospiraceae bacterium
ATTTCGCACCGGCCTTCCAAGGCCCGCAGGAGCGTAACATCGTCAGCAAATTCCAATTGGCCGCCAACAGGGATGCCGTAGGCCAGCCGAGTAACGCGCACTCCCAAAGGACGCAAGAGCCGGGAAATATACATGGCCGTGGCCTCCCCCTCTGTGTCGGGATTGGTGGCCATAATGACCTCCTGCACAGGCTCCTTTCCTACCCGGGTAAGGAGCTGGCGGATAGACAAATCATCCGGGCCTACATGGTTTAAGGGAGAAATCACCCCATGCAGCACATGATATAGCCCCCGGTATTCTCGGGTACGCTCCATGGAAATCACATCCCGCGGTTCGGCAACCACGCAAATCGTCTGCCTGTCCCGCTGGCTGTCGGCACAGATGGGGCAAAGCTCTTCATCTGTCAGATTTTGGCAGACAGGGCAGGTGTGCACTGTCTTTTTTGCCTCTAAAATGGCATCGGCAAAGCCTTGCGCTTCCTCTAAAGGCAGGCCAAGCACATAAAAGGCCAGACGCTGGGCCGTTTTGACACCAATGCCCGGCAGCTTGGCAAATTCCTCTGTCAGCCGCTCTAGGGCTACAGGAAAGCTGCGGGCCATCAGAACAACCCGCCTAGATTCAAGCCTCCGGTAAGCTTGCTCATGCTGGCGCTGGCTTCCGCTTCCGCCTTGCGCAGCGCCTCATTTACCGCCGCAACCACCATATCCTGCAGCATTTCCACATCTTCCGGGTCAACCGCCTCGGGATCGATGGATACCGCCAGCACCTCATGCTTACCGTTTACCTTGGCAGACACTACGCCGCCGCCAACGGTGGCTTCATACTCCTTGGTTTCCATCTCCTCTTGCATGCGCAGCATATCCTGCTGCATTTTCTGGGCCTGCTTAATCATATTCATGTTCATGCCGCCGCCCATAGGGCCGCCGCGATATCCGCCTTTTGCCATGATCATTCTCCTTGTATATTCATAATATCCCCGTGGGTTTTGCCAAACTCCAACAGACTCTGCATAGGATCCTTGTCGGAAGAATTGGCTTTATGGGTGGTAAATTTTACGGTGACCGCTCGTCCCAGCATAGCGCCTGCCTTGTCCTGAAGCAGGGCACGGACACTGGGCTTATCTACCTGGCCGATGATCCAATCGTTCTGTGCGGTGATCACCAAAGTATCCCCTTGCATTTCTCCTTGCAGCAGGGCGTTTTCCATGGTAGAGAAAAAACCGCTGACCGAGGGGAGCATCGCCGGCTTTGCCTGGGCAAGCAGATCCGCCCAAAAGCCTACCGGCGCTTCCCGCTGGGGCGGAGCCTCTGGCACAGGGGATAGCGAAGACGGCATGTCTTCCTCTCCTGGCGGAGGCGGCGTTTCCTCATCCTCCTCCCAGGGTAGATCCGGAGGACGATTCGCCTGCTTGCTCGATACAGGGGCAGTCTGCGCTTCCGCTTTGGCCGAAATGCCTCCCCCTGCCGCCATGGCTTCCAGCTTAGAAAGCCTGGCGCTGATAGCAGGCAGATCCGGGCTTAGGGCCGGATTGCACATTTGCATCAGGCAAAGCTCCCCTGCCAGCCGCCGGTTGCCGCCGTTGCGAAAGTTGGCAGCGGTATCTTGCAGCAAGGTCAGCTGCCGCAAAAGCTCTTGGGGCGTAAACAGCGGCAGCAAGCTGCCGATTTCCTCCTCTGTGCAAATCCCGGAAAGCATCCCAGCCGACCACTTTGGCGCGATCAGCAGCAACAACAGATCCCGACAAAGGGTGGTCAGCTCGTCAAGCATGGCGGCTACATCCTTGCCGGCGCTGTACTGTTGGCCAAAAATCGTCAGCGCCTTTTGGGCGTCCTTTTCCCCAATGGCCCGCATCAAAAGGGCGGTCTGCCTTGCCCCCGCCAGACCCAAACAGGTGTAAATCTTTTCCGGCGTAAGCTCCTGGCCGCCAGCGGAAGCCGCACACTGATCCAGCAGGCTCATGCCGTCTCGCAGGGCACCGTCGGCCAACCGGGACAACAACGCCACCGCCTCAGGGGTAATGGGGATGTCTTCCCAACCGGCTACTTGGGTAATCCGCCCGGCAATATCCTGGGGCAGCAGCCGCCGAAAAGAAAACCGTTGGCACCGGGAAAGGATTGTTGCCGGAACCTTATGCAGCTCTGTGGTGGCCAAAATGAACAGCAAATGCTCCGGCGGTTCTTCAATGATTTTCAGCAGCGCATTGAAGGCAGAAATCGAGAGCATATGCACCTCATCGATAATATACACACGCTTGACCATGTCCACCGGGGTAAACACCGCATCGTCCCGCAGGCTGCGGACATGATCCACGCCATTATTGGACGCGGCGTCGATCTCCAGCACATCCATGCAGCTGCCGGCATCAATGCTGCGGCAGGCAGCACAGCAATTGCAGGGGTTGCCATCTACCGGGTTAAGGCAGTTCACTGCCTTGGCCAGGATTTTGGCGCAGCTGGTTTTGCCGGTACCCCTGCTGCCGGTAAATAAGTAAGCGTGGCTTAGCTTGCCGGATACCAGTTGTGCCTTTAGCGTCTGGGTAACATTTTTCTGCCCCACCACCTCGTCAAAGGTTTGGGGGCGATATTTACGATATAGCGCCTGATACATCCAACTCACCTCTTGGGAAAAAAGAAGGCCGCAAAACACCCCATGGGCCACAGGGCAACGCCGCTGGCAAATCCAAAAGGGCAACCGGCTGGATTTAACGTTTTATGAACCGGGCGGACAAGCCGCCGTCTACGCCGTTGCCATGGACGCGAAAGCAAATATGGTTCGGGGATAAGCATTGCTTACGTTCATCCCTACCCCTTAGCTTTTCCGGCCTTTTGCACCACATAAAGAGCCGGCCCATGGCAAGATCGCACACCTGCATTTGAACTTGCGTTATATCCGTTACCCGTGCAGCCAGCTCAGGGACGGCGAACCCACGGCACACGAAAGGATCCGCTTAATGCTGCTCGGTTCCCCGCCTGACATGGTTCACGGGATTCCGTTGCGTGGGACCGACCCCTCAACACCGCTTACACGGACAGGCAACACAACGCAAGACCGGGTGCAGGAATTCATCCCCGCTATAGCGGATTGCGGGTTACAGGGCACCGCTATCTCCCCGACTAGTGCGACCTTGCCACAGGCCGGCCTGGTCGTGACAAGTTGGTTACATTATACACTTAACCTTCGGATTTGGCAAGCATGAATTTTCTTTCCTAAGGCAAAAGAAAGAACGCTCAATCTATTTTGCTGTCGATCAGCTCTACCAGCTCGCCGATCGTATTTAGCGGCTCATCCAGCCCCAGATCCATGCCCAGCTCTTCTTCCAGATCCATGACCATCTCCACGGTGTCTAAGGAGTCAAGATGCAGGCTCTCAAAGGTGGTATCCATGGCGATCTCTTCGGCGGGAATATCCAGCTCCCGGGACAAATAGGAAACAATTCGTTCAAACATAGTCACAGCCTCCTGATGTCAGAAGAAATACTGCTACTATGATACGAATTTTTCCGTTAATGTCAAGTCCTATTTTCACCAAATTGCCGATTCTCTTTTTCTGGGCCGGCAGGCAGATTGCCTATAGAGGCCGCCGGCGTTTCCAGGCCCGCCTGCCGCAAAAGAACGCGCAAGTTAGCTCAAAAAGTCCTTCAAGATCTTTGACCGGGAGGGATGGCGCAGCTTTCGCAGCGCCTTGGCCTCGATCTGCCGCACCCGCTCCCGGGTAACGTCAAATTCCTGGCCCACTTCCTCCAGGGTGTGAGAGTGGCCGTCCTCCAGGCCAAAGCGCAGCCGCAGCACCTTGGCCTCTCGGGGGGAAAGGGTCTGCATGACCTCAGCCAGCTGCTCCCGCAACATGTTGTAGCTGGCCGATTCTTGGGGCTGGGTGGCTTCATCGTCCTGGATAAAATCGCCCAAGTGGCTATCGTCTTCTTCTCCCACAGGGGTTTCCAGGGAAACCGGATCCTGCGCGATTTTGATGATCTCCGCCACTTTCTCCTGGGGCATGCTCAGGCTTTGGCTGATTTCCTCAATGTTAGGCTCTCTCCCCAGCTCCTGCACCAGGGCTTTGGACACCCGGGATACCCGGTTGATGGTTTCCACCATATGCACCGGAATACGGATCGTCCGGGCCTGATCTGCCACCGCCCGGGTAATGGCCTGGCGGATCCACCAGGTTGCATAGGTGGAAAATTTGTAACCCTTGGTATAGTCAAATTTCTCCACAGCCTTTAGAAGGCCCATATTGCCCTCTTGAATAAGATCCAAAAACTGCATCCCCCGGCCCACATACCGTTTGGCAATGGAAACCACCAGGCGCAAATTGGCTTCGATCATCTTCTCCTTGGCCGACTCGTCGCCTTCGGCCATGGCCTTGGCCACCGCGGTTTCCTCTTCTGCCGTCAGCAGAGGAATTTTGCCGATCTCTTTCAAATACATCCGCACCAGATCGCCTAGGCTGGCGGCGTCCGCTTCCAAATCCGCCGGGGAAATTTCCGGCACGCCGGTCTTTGCCTCGGATTCCAGGGCCAGCAGCTCTGCATCGGTGGGCAAAAGCTCTCCCGCCTTTTGGAGGATCTCCGCCACATCGGACACATCCACCTCGATGCCGGATTTTTCCAGCATTTCATATACCTTTTCTGTCTGATCTTCTGTGGCACCCAACGCGTCTAACGTTTCGATGAGCTGCTTGGAGGTTACTTTTCCAGACTTCTTTCCCTCTTCCAACAAGGCCTTTAGCTTTTGTTCATTATCCATTTGTTCCATGCGTACTACCGTATCCTTTCCTTTGCTTCAGCCGCTGCCGCAGGGACATCATATCCTCTGCTGTGTTGGCCATATGGGCACGTTTATATTCTTCGTGAATTATACAAATATAGTCCTGGAAAGCTCTTTCATTGGCCAAGGTTTGCTCTGCCTGGGCCACGGCGGACAGGTGCGTCAGTTCCTCCGGAGTAAAGTCCTCCAGCACCGCCAAAGACACCGTCAGCCCCTCTTCGTATCGCTTGCGCAAGGCCTCATAGGCTCTGCCCAGAAGGGGCGAAGAAAATTCCTCTTGAGAAAGCTCCGTTTGCAGCAGCAATTCCGGCGCCAGAAGGATCTGCCGTAGCACGCCCTCTTCCGCTTTGGCCGAGCGGATGTTCTCATAGCGAATACCTTTAACGCTTGGCTGCTGCTGCGTGGCAGGAGACAGACTGCGCTGGGTCTGCTGCCGTTTTTCCTTAGCCACACGGCGCTTAAATGCCTTTTTCACCTCTAGGCTCATGGCCTCTCGGGTAATGCCTGTGGCGTCGGCCACGCGGCCACCATACACCTCTCTCTCCACCGCGCTGGGGAAGGTGGAGATCAGCTCCGCTGCCTGATGCAAAAAGGCAACCTTTTGCTCATCCTGGGTCAAATCAAACCGGCCCTGCAAAGACAGCAACTGATATTCCGCCCGGTTTTCCGACTGCTCCAGCAAAACCGAAAACCGATCCGCGCCATATTTATGGAGAAATTCATCTGGATCCTTCGCCCCGTTCATGCGCAGGATCTTCACCTGTATCCCTGCCTGCTCCAGCATAGGGATCGCCCGCTGGGTAGCGTTTTGCCCTGCGGCGTCGGCGTCATAGGTCAGTACCACCTGATGGGTATATTTGCTCAGCAGATTCACCTGCTCCTGGGTCAGGGCTGTGCCTAGGGAGGCCACGGCACAGTCAAAGCCGTATTGGTGCAGGGTAATGGTATCCATGTAGCCCTCGCAAAGGATCATCCTCCCCTGCTTGCTTTTTTTGGCGAGATTGAGGGCAAACAGGTTTTTCCGCTTGTTAAAAATCAAGGTTTCCGGCGAGTTGAGATACTTTGGCTTGCTGTCATCCATCACCCGGCCCCCAAAGGCAATGACATTGCCCCGCAGGTCGATGATGGGAAACATGATTCGGTTGCGAAATTTGTCGTAGGTGTTGGTTTTGCCCTCTTTCTCCCGCTGGACGGCCAAGCCGGCGTCCACCAGCTCCTGCCGGGAATAGCCCAGACGAATCATATGATCGGTCAGGGAGGACCAGGCGTTGGGGGCAAAGCCCAGGCCAAAGCGCTTGATGGTCCCCACAGAAAGCCCCCGGGATTGAAGATACCGCCGGGGCTGGACACCGGCCTCCCCGATCAGCTGATCGTAGAAAAACCGGGCCGCGTCTTTACACAGCCGCCAAAGCCGCTCCTGCTGCTTTAGGCGGGACTGGTACTGGGCATCCTCCGGCACCGTCATTCCCACTCTTTTGGCCAAAAACCGCACAGCGTCCGGGTAGCTGAGATTTTCAATCTCCATGATGAAGTTGATGACGCCGCCGCCCTTGTGGCAGCCAAAGCAATAATAGATTTGCTTTCCTGGCGCTACGGAAAAGGAGGCGGTCTTTTCCCCATGGAAGGGGCAAAGGCCAAAATAGTTGCTTCCCTTCCGGGTCAGCGGCACATATTCTGCCACTACCTCCTCCACAGGATTGCGGGTAACCAGCTCATCTAAAAATGCCGGTGGAAAAGCCATACTCCCCCCTCCTTTCACAGAAAATCAGCGGATCTGCCAGGCGGTGGGCACAAAGATCTCTGAAAATTTATAGATGGCGTATTTATCTGTCATGCCGGCCACATAGTCGCAGACCACCCGGGACATGCCATCAAAATCCAGTTGCGGGCGGAAATCCTCCGGGAGCTTTTCCGGATGCCCCATATAATAGCGGTACAGCTCCTGAATGATGATTTTAGCTTTGGATTCTTCGCTCTTAGCCACCGGATTTCGGTAAACATTGGCAAACATAAACTCCCGCAGATCTCCCATGGCCTTCTCAATGGTTGGTGTCATGCCGATGCTCCGTGTGTCTTGCGAAGCCTGCACCACATCATGTACCAAGGTGTTGATCCGCCTGGAATGGGTGTTGCCCAAAATGGCGGCGATGTTTGGGGGGATATCCTGGTTGCGCAATATCCCCGCCCGTATGGCATCGTCAATGTCATGGTTGATATAGGCAATCCGGTCAGCATACCGGACGATCTGCCCCTCCAGTGTCTCCGGGATCTCCGGCCCGGTGTGGCCCACAATGCCCCGGCGCACCTCATAGGTCAGATTCAGCCCCAGGCCGCCGTTTTCCAGTTGCTCCACCACCCGCAAGGACTGCTCATTGTGGCGGAAGGGGCTTCCCATTACCTCGGTCAACGCCGCTTCCCCGGCATGGCCAAAGGGCGTGTGGCCAAGGTCATGGCCCATGGCAATGGCCTCGGTCAGATCCTCATTTAGCCACAGCGCCCGGGCAATGGTTCGGGCCACCCGGGAAACCTCCAGAGTATGGGTCATGCGGGTGCGGTAGTGGTCGCCCTCAGGCTGCAAAAATACCTGTGTTTTGTGCATCAGCCGCCGAAAGCTTCTGCTATGTAAAATGCGGTCCGTGTCCCGCTGGTAGCAGGTGCGATCGTCTGCCGGTTCCTCTTGCCGGTCGCGGCCTCGGGAGGCCGCTGCCTTAGCCGCCCTGGGGGAAAGCCGGGCATACTCCTCCTGCTCCAGCTGCTCGCGTATGGTCATCCTATCCATCACCTTTTCAGGGATTTGTTTTGGGCTGCGCCCTTAGGCAACGCCCGCTTATGTCCTATCCGCCAATGGCATTATTTTTCCCGGGGAATTGCCCGGTATTCCTGCCCCAGCACCAAACC
>CAYVWG010000017.1:21940-26942 GCA_964455425.1 uncultured Oscillospiraceae bacterium
CCAAAATAGCGGGTAACCACGCAGCAGACATTTTCCAGCCCTTCCCTGCGGAGCACCTCCAGCACCGGCATACCTGCCGTGCCTTGAGGTTCTCCATCGTCGGTGTAGCGAGTGGGGCCTTGGTGGATAATATAGGCATACACATTATGGGTAGCGTCCCAGTATTTTTCCCGCATGTCCTTGATGCAGGCCAGGGCGGCCTGCTCTGACTGAGTCTGCCAGATGTGGGTAATAAACCGGGAACGCTTTTCCACAAACTCGGTGACCGCATTTCGCCAGGGTACAAAATATTCTTCCATAGACTTACTCCCGGATAATATATGGCTGTATCTGTCCCAGCAGCGGTTCGTCGCAGACCACCTCCGCCACAATGCCCTGTGGCTCATATTGGCAGCTTTGTACCTGGGCCTTGGTATGCAGGGTATCCAGCAGCCCGGCGGCTTTATAGGGCAGCAATAGCCGCACCTGATGCAGGCTTTTGCCCAGCCGCTTTTCGATGGCGGCTAAAAGCTCCGTCAGGCCCTCACCGGTTTTGGCAGAGATGGCTACCGTATCCCGGCCAATGGGCAGCTCAGCCTTTTCCGTCCGGTCGGCTTTGTTGTAGCAGGCAATTACCGGCGTCTCCGGCCGGGCCAGCTTCTCGATCAGACGCTCTACCACCTGGATATGCTCCTCCCTTTGGGGATCGGTGGCATCAATCACATGCAGCAGCAGATCCGCGTATTTCAGCTCCTCCAGGGTGGCCTGAAATGCCTCCACCAAATGGTGGGGCAGCTTAGCCACAAAGCCTACGGTATCGGACAAAAGCACCGATAGGTGATCCGACACCGTCAGCTGCCGGGTGGTGGTATCCAGGGTGTCAAACAGGCGGTTGTTGGCCGGAATGCCTGCGTCGGTCAGATGGTTGAGCAAGGTGGACTTGCCGGCATTGGTATAGCCGACAATGGCCACCACCGGCACATCATTTTTCTGCCGCTGCCGGCGCTGGACGCCGCGCACCTTTCGCACCTGGGCCAATTCCTCCTCCAGTCGGTGGATCCGCTGACGGATGTGCCTCCGGTCGGTTTCCAGCTTTGTCTCGCCAGGCCCCCGGGTACCGATACCGCCGCCCTGCCGGGAAAGGGATTTGCCCATGCCGGAAAGCTTAGGCAGCAGATATTTATACTGTGCCAGCTCCACCTGCAGCCGTCCTTCGGCGGTTTTGGCCCGTTGGGCAAAAATATCCAAAATGAGGGCACTGCGATCCAATACCGTCGCACCGGTGATTTCCTCTAAGGCGCGAATCTGGCTGGGTGCCAGGTCGTTGTCCATAATCACCATCGTAGCCTCGGTGCTTTCCACAAGCTCCCGCAGCTCCTGGGCCTTGCCCTCTCCTAAAAAACTGTGGGGATCAGGTGCATGGCGGTTTTGCAGCAGCTTAGCCGTACACTGGCCTCCTGCGGTTTCCAGCAGCGCTTCCAGTTCGTCTAAGGTCTGGTCGGTAGCCTGCTGCTCCTTGCTAAAGCAGTCCGCAGAAAGCCCTGCTAAAACTGCTTTTTCGCTGTTGATCTCACCCATAGTCGTTCCTCCTGCTTCGACAAAAACAGCCAAGAAAGAAAAAAGCCCGCACCTATGGGGGTGCAGGCTTGGTTCCTTACTTCAGGCCGTATTTCTTGTTGAAACGGTCTACGCGTCCACCAGTGTCAACCAGCTTCTGCTTGCCGGTGTAGAAAGGGTGGCACTTAGAGCAGATTTCAACTTTGATGTCCTTTTTTGTGGAGCCAGTTTCAATAACCTCGCCGCACGCACACCGAATCGTTGTCTGTTCGTACTTGGGGTGGATACCTTCCTTCATTGCAGTTCACCTCTTTCTCATCGTCTTAAAAAGGCCGCAGCCCTTTGCTTTCTCAATAAGCCTAGTTATGATATCACATTTTCCTTTGATTTGCAAGCCCTTTTTCAGTTTTCTGATAAAAATTTCGCAGCTTTTCCTCAGAGCCCCACACCGGCTCCATCTGTGGAGGCAAAAAAAGGCTGTACAAATCCGCCGCCCGGCACTCCAAATCATAGTATCCTGCGTCCATAGGACGCTGACCGGCATCTATGATGGGAATCCGGGTAAGGGATTTGGCCTGACGCAGCAGCCTTCGCCCCTGGTCGTTAAACGCCAGCACCCGAACATACGAGGGGCTTTGCTTTATTCTCTCCTCGGTAATACCCAAAAATCCACACATCAGCATCCTCTGCAGCCGGGTACGGGCGTACCGCTTAGACTTGGCCGCCTGCAAGATATCCTCCACCGTAGACCGGCTACGGCAAGCCTTGCTAAGCTTCCGCCATAGCCCCTCTGCCCCATAGGGCAAAGCGGCAAATTCCTGCTCTGTTAGGCAGCGCAACCTGGCCACCACCGCCCGCTGGCCCCAGGAAAGCCGATGCTGCGCCGCCTGGGCAAAAACCGTCTGTGCCGCCGCCGGCACCGCCGCCTGCCATGGCGTCCCACGTTCTATGGCCGAGCGAATGGCCTGGGAGGAAGGTGCCTGAGGCGTCAGCGTGGCGGCCTGGTATGCCCCGCTGCGTTGTACTACTAGAGGCCTTAGGGGACTGTTTTGCTGAAAAATGGCTTTGGCATATTCCACCGCCAGGATGTCGTTGGGACTGGATAGGCAATCGGCAGGCCCAAATTGGGCCAAAGCCGCCTGCCGGGCTGCGGCAAAGGATACCCCCCGCCTTAGCTGCTGCCGCAAAGCTGCGGAAAAGTCGGGCTGCAGCAGATGGGCGGCTGTAGCCATAATTTTTCCCTCATCCCCGCTTTCGCTGCCAAAGCAAAGCCGATGGACGATCCCCAACCGGGTAAATATCTCCACCGCGCCGGCGGCAAATCCCTCGGCAGAGGATAGGGCACAGGTGATGGGCAGTTCCAATACCAGATCCGCCCCACAGCATACGGCGGCCTTGGCCCGCAGCTCCTTGGCAAACATAGCCGGCTCTCCCCGTTGCACATAGTTGCCGCTCATCAGACAGACCACGCCCGTGTTCTCCCCAAGGGCCTGGCGGATCATTTGCATTTGCCGCAAATGGCCATTGTGAAAGGGGTTATACTCGCAGACAATACCAACTGTGGTCAAAATGTGACACCTCTGAAAATAATACTTGCTCATTGGGAAAATATAGGGTAAAATAGTTTTGTCGGAACTATTGTAACACAGTTCGTCAAAAATTTATAGTTGATTTTCAGGAGCGTAGGTTTATGAAAATTCTAGTCATTAACGCCGGTAGTTCTTCCCTCAAATATCAGCTGATGGATCCCTCCACCGGCGAAGTGTTCGCAAAGGGCCTTTGCGAGCGCATTGCCATCGATGGGCGGCTGACCCACAAGGTGCCTGCCACCGGCAAGAAGGTGGAGCGGGACATTCCCATGCCCACCCATTCTGAGGCCATTTCCGCTGTGCTGTCCATCCTGGTGGATCCGGAAAATGGTGTGGTAAAATCCGTGGAGGAAATCGACGCCGTTGGCCACCGCGTGCTTCATGGAGGCGCAAAATTCACCGAGTCTTGCATCATCGACGAGGCTTGCAAGGCAGCCATCCGGGAGTTCATCCCCCTTGGCCCTTTGCACAATCCTGCCAACCTTATGGGCATTGAGGCCTGCCAACAGATCATGCCCCATACGCCCCAGGTAGCCGTGTTCGACACCGCTTTCCACACGACCATGCCCCCCAAGGCTTATCGCTACGCCATTGCCGATGAATATTACGAAAAGTATTCCCTGCGGATCTATGGCTTCCATGGCACCTCTCACCGCTATATTGCCAAGCGGGTAACCGCCCTTATGGGCCGGGAGGATCTGCGGGTGGTCAACTGCCATCTGGGCAACGGTTCTTCCCTTTGTGCAATCAAGGATGGCAAATGTCAAGACACCACCATGGGCTTAAGCCCCTTGGCCGGCGTACCTATGGGTACCCGCTCCGGCGATATCGATCCCACAGTGGTTCAGTTCCTGGTAGAACATGAGGGTTTGACCGCCGCGCAGGTGCTTACCATACTAAACAAAAAATCCGGCGTATACGCCCTTTCCGGCAATCTGTCTTCCGATTTCCGGGATCTGGAAGCCGGCGCCGCTGCCGGCAATGAAAAGTGCCGTCTTGCTTTGGACAAGTTCTGCTACAGCGTAAAGAAGTGTGTAGGCGCTTACGCCGCTGTCCTGGGCGGATTGGACGTATTGGTGTTTACCGCCGGCGTAGGAGAAAACGGCTCCAATACCCGCGCCGCTGTGTGCGACGGCTTGGCCTTCATGGGCGTAAAGCTTGACCCGGAGAAAAACAACGTGAAGGGCAAAGAGACGATCATTTCCACCCCGGATTCCGCCGTTACGGTTTGGGTCATTCCCACCAACGAAGAGCTGATGATCGCCCAAGACACCGCCGAGCTTATCTCATAGGCCCTTGTGGCGGCAAACGGCGATTTGCTGGTTTGGCCCTACAAAAGATGACCGCCTTTTTTGATCATCCCACCCCCCGGCTATGCCGGGGGGTATTGCCTTAGGCGAGGAAAAAAGCTGACCGCCCCCTGGGACAGGATCCCAGGGGGCGGGTGTTTCTTATGGGGCGGAATTTAGTCCTTGTACATCTCCACCAGCTTAAGCAGATGCTCATAGCGGGCTTTGGCGTTCTCCTCGTTCTTGGTGAACAGATCCTCCGCTCTTTCCGGGAACTCCCGGGTCAGACGGCTATAACGGGCTTCGTTCATCAAAAATTCACGGTAGCCGTCTTTAGGCTCCTTGGAATCCAGGGTGAACTTCTTATCCGCGCTGGGGTTGAAGCGGAACATATTCCAGTAGCCGCACTCTACAGCCTTCTTCATTTCCTCTTGGCAATGAATCATGCCGCCCTTGATGGAGTGCATCTCACAAGGCGCATAACCGATGATCAGGGACGGGCCATGGTAGGCCTCAGCCTCGGTGATGGCCTTGATGGTCTGGGCCGGGTTGGCGCCCATAGCCACCTGAGCCACATAGATATAGCCA
>CAYVWG010000018.1:0-25052 GCA_964455425.1 uncultured Oscillospiraceae bacterium
ATCGGCGGCATAGGCCTGCCGGCGCTGGTCAGGGGTCATGTCATGGATGATCAGGCCCACGGTCAGGCCCATGAAGCGGTAGACCTTGCCCATCCACTCCGAGTCACGCTTGGCCAGATAGTCATTGACGGTAACGATATGTACGCCCTTGCCCAAAAGGGCGTTGAGATAGGCCGGCAATATGGCCACCAGGGTTTTGCCCTCGCCGGTTTTCATTTCCGCGATCCGGCCCTGGTGGAGGATCACACCGCCGATGAGCTGCACCCGGTAGGGCTTCATGCCCAGCACCCGCCAAGCGGCCTCCCGGACGGCGGCAAAGGCCTCCGGCAGGATATCGTCTAGCTCCTCGCCCTTCTCCAGCCGGGCCTTTAGGGCGGGGGTGACCGCCTTTAGCTCCTGATCGGACATGGCCTGGTAGGTGGGCTCCAGCGCTTCGATTTTTTGAATGATCGGGTTTAGCTTTTTTACCTCACGGGCAGAGGTATTGCCAAACAATTTTTGCAGTATTCCCATGGTATAGGCTCCATTTCCGCGGCAAAGCCGCAAGACTTCCCTCTTAGGGGGAAGCAGTTGATGTTTTCGCTTAAGGCAATTCCGCATGATTCGGCGGCGAGCAATTTGTGAGAGATTTTTCACCGGGAAAAGGCGTGAAAACGCGGAAATACTGTATTCCAGTTTTCACAGCGCATTTATGCCGGAAAATATCCGCCAAGGGCCATCAAAGATATTATGCGGTGTTGCCTTAAAGATTTGTCCCGGCAAAAAGGCGGCAAAAACAGCCAGCCATAGGTTTTCCCTCCCGACCCCGCCGGGGACAAACACGGCGGGGAAAAAACCAAACCGCCGCCTTGTGGCTATTATAGCACAGCTACAGCGGTAAAAAAAGGCTTAATTATGAAATTTTCCCGGAAATCTCCCCACGCCGCAGCAAGCAACAGACGCCCGGAAACGGGCGTCTGCTACACCTTATTTGCTAAACTTTTTGCTCTCTGCCACAGCCAGAGCATCGCAGCGGTTGTTTTTGGGGTTTTCCCCATGGCCCTTGACCCAATGGTAGTGCATTTCGTGGGGTTCGGTGAGCCTTAGCAGCTCGTCCCACAAATCGGGATTCAAGGCAGGCTTTTTATCGGCCTTTTGCCAGCCTCTAGCCCGCCAGCCCTCCGCCCAGCCCTTGGCCAGGCCGTTGATCACATACTGGGAATCGGAATACAACTCCACCACGCAGGGCTGACGCAGCAGCCGCAGGGCGGCGATGACCGCCATAAGCTCCATGCGGTTATTGGTGGTGGAAGCCTCCCCGCCGGAAAGCTCCTTTTCATAGCCCTTATAGGACAAGATCGCCCCCCAGCCGCCAGGGCCGGGATTGCCGCTGCACGCCCCATCGGTATACAGCACCACCTGCTTTTTGGGAACCTGCGGCTCAAAGGGTATCCACGATGGCAATGTGTACGTCCTCCAATTGCTTAGGCTCCACAGCTGTGGGCGCGCCCATCATCAAATCCTGGGCATTTTTATTCATGGGGAAAGGAATGATCTCCCGGATGGAATCCTCTCCCGCCAGGAGCATGACCATCCGGTCTACCCCCGGGGCAATGCCCGCGTGGGGAGGCGCGCCATAGCAGAAGGCGTTATACAGGGCGGGGAACTTGGCCTTTACATCCTCCTCCCCCAGACGCACCAGCTGGAAGGCCTTAATCATGATTTCCGGGTCATGGTTCCGCACCGCCCCGGAGGACAGCTCCACGCCGTTACACACCAGGTCGTACTGATAGGCGGTGATGGACAGGGGATCCACCAAGCCCTGCTGGGCCTTTTCCAAAATCTCCAGGCCGCCGTTGGGCATGGAGAAGGGATTATGGCAAAACTCAAGCTGACCGGATTCCTCCCCGATCTCATACATGGGGAAGTCCACGATCCAGCAGAAGCTATACTGCTGGGCGTCCATATGGCCGGGGACAGCCGCCCCCAGCTTATTGCGCAGCACGCCGGCGGTCTTTTGGGCCGCCGCCTTCTTCCCGGCGGTAACGCCCACAAAGCTCCCAGGCGTCAGGCCCAGGCGGGCGGTCAGTTCCTCTTGACGGTCTGTCAGGAACTTGGCAATGCCGCCGGCAAAGGCGCCGGATTCCTCCACCTTAAACCAATAGGGCTTTTGCCCCGCCTGCACCTCTACCTCGGCACAGAGCTTATCCACCGCCTTACGGGCCAGGTGGCAATCGCTTACGGCAATGGCCTTCACCGTGTTGCCCGGAGCAAAGGGCGCAAAGTCCGTATCCTGCACAAGGTCGGTAATGTCGCAAACCTCCAGGTCAATCCGCAGATCGGGCTTATCTGAACCGTAGCGCTCCATGGCCTCGGCAAAGGCGATCCGGCGGAAGGGGGCGCTGGAGGCCCGGTTATACCGGCCATACCGGGCAAAGATCGGGGGAAGCACCTGCTCAAGAACCGCAAACACATCCTCCTGGGTGGCAAAGGCCATCTCCATATCCAGCTGGTAAAACTCCCCGGGCGAGCGGTCGCCCCGGGCGTCCTCGTCCCTAAAGCAGGGGGCAATCTGGAAGTACCGGTCAAAGCCGGCGGTCATCAGCAGCTGCTTAAACTGCTGGGGCGCCTGGGGCAGGGCGTAAAACTTCCCCGGGTGCTTTCGGGCGGGCACCAGGTAGTCTCTGGCCCCCTCCGGGGAGGAGGCGGTCAGGATGGGGGTGGTGATCTCCAAAAAGCCCTGGTCGGTCATGGCCTGGCGCAGGGCGGCCACCACGTTACACCGCAAAAGGATGTTTTGCTTTACCCCAGGATTGCGCAGGTCAAGATACCGGTATTTGAGCCGGACGGCCTCGTCCGCCTCCCGGCTGCGGTTGATCTCAAAGGGCAGCTCGTTATAGCGGCAGCGGCCCAGCACCTCGATCTTGGTGGGGGAAATTTCAATTTCGCCGGTGGGCAGCTTGGGGTTTTTGGCGTCCCGCTCGCGAACCACCCCTTCCACGGCAATGGTGGTTTCTTTATTGAGGGGCTTGATAATGTTCATCATTTCCTCGGTTTCGATCACCACCTGAGTGGTGCCGTAAAAATCGCGGACCACCACAAAGGCAAAGCTGCTGCCCACCACCCGGACGTTTTCCATCCATCCGGCAATGCGCACCTGTTTGCCCGCGTCAGACAGCCGCAGCTGGCCGCAGGTATGGGTTCGGTTTTGTGTCATAGTCTCTTTCTCTCCTTATTCTTGGGCAATGAGGGCGCCGCTATGGGCCTGCGCCAAAGCGGCCAATATGGTTTCCGCCGCCTGTTGGGCGGACAACAATTGCTGTTTCCCGGTGGACATATCCTTCAAGGACACCTGCTGGGCGGCAATCTCATCTTCCCCCAGGAAGACCACAAAGGGAATGCCCAGCTTATCGGCATAGGCCATTTTGGCCTTGAATTTTTTCTGCTCCACATACAGCTGGGTACGGATGCCCCGGCCACGGAAATAGGTGGCCGTTTGCGCCGCCACGGCAAAATCCTCGGTCATGGGCAAAATGAGCACGTCCGCCGGGGCAGTGGGCAAGGCGGGGTTGAGCATGCGCTGCTCTTGCAGCACATAAAACAGCCGGGTAACGCCAATGGAAATGCCTACCCCAGGCAGCTGCCGATCGGTATAAAACGCCGCCAAATTATCGTAGCGGCCTCCAGAGCAGATGGAGCCAAGCTCCGGGTGATCCAGCATGGTGGTTTCATATACGGTGCCGGTATAATAGTCCAGCCCCCGGGCAATGGTCAGATCCACCCGGAAGGCTTCCTCCGGCACGCCAAAGTCCGCCAGATATCCCACAACGGTGGTCAGCTCCGCTAAGCCCTGGTCAAACACGGCATCCCGGCCCTGGTAGCGCTTTAGCTCCGATAGCACCTGGGCGTTGCTGCCGGTGATGGCCATAAAGGTCAAAATTTCCCGAGCAGCCTCCCCGCTTAGCCCCAAATCCTCGGTAAGGATGGCCCTTACCTTTTCCGGGCCGATCTTTTCCAGCTTATCCGCCGCGCGCATAATGTCCCCCGCCTGGGCGGAAAGCCCCAGCATGGCATAAAAGCCGGTAAGCAGCTTCCGGTTATTGACCCGGATACAAAACCGTTTCAGCCCCAAGGCGGTAAAGGTACGGTAGATCACCGAAGGGATCTCCGCCTCATTGACCACAGACAGCTTGCCATCGCCAATGATGTCGATATCCGCCTGGTAAAACTCCCGGAAACGGCCCCGCTGCGCCCGCTCTCCCCGGTAGACCTTACCGATTTGGTATCTTCTAAAGGGAAAGGACAGCTCTCCCGCGTGGAGAGCCACATATTTGGCCAAAGGCACCGTTAGGTCAAAGCGAAGGGCAAGATCGCTGTCTCCCTTTTGGAAGCGGTAAATCTGCTTTTCCGTCTCCCCGCCGCCCTTGGCCAGCAAAATCTCCGCCGACTCCACCGCCGGGGTGTCCAAGGGGGTAAAGCCATACAGGCTATAGGTCTGCCGCAAGGTCTGCAAGAACCGCTCCATCTGGGTTTGCGGCCCCGGCAGCAGCTCCATGAACCCAGACAGGGTCCTGGGTTTGATTTTTTCCATCATTTCGTTTTTCCTCCGCGTATACGATAGGGAAATCCCCTGGGGCTTTCCCACAAACACGCCGTCAGGCCTGGCGGGCCAGGGCGTCAAAATAGTCAAAGTAGGGCATAAGATACAAAAAGCCCTCCCACATGGCGTCATACAGCCCCGGGCCAAAGCCTGCTTCCCCATGGGGCCGGCTGTGGTCAAAGTGGATGGCTTTGCGGTTGACCCAAGGGGCCAGCGTTGGGGAGGAAGGCTGCTTGGGCCGGCAGTACAGCTCCCCCTCCAGGGCAAAGACCTCCTGCCGGGCAAAGGCACTGGCCAGCTTTTCCGCCGGAGCAGGATTTTGGGCCGCCTGCCGACGGAAGGCGTTCATCAGCCGGTGATTGGCCGTCCAGCAGCCCAGGCCATAGCTATAGCCCTCCGGGTGGATGGAAAAATAAAAGGCCGGTACGGCGCTTTCTTTTTCCGCGTCGGCATAGACGGTCAGCCACAAATGGTCGTTCATCGGCCCACGGCCATAAAGCCGCCGGGCATCCCGGTAGATGCGGGACAGGTGAAGACGCCAGCATCTATCCGGACGGGCCTGGGCAAAGGCGTCTAGCAGCTGTTGTCCCAATGCCTTCATGGGCTGGTGCAGCAGCGTCTCATACTGCGGCTTGTGGGCCAAAAACCATTCTTTATTGTTATTGAGCCGCAGACCCCACATCAAGTCCACGGTCTGCGGGCAAAAGCCGGTAAACTCCATCACAGCCTCCGGCGCTTATGGGTAAGCTCACGCCAATCCAGATCGCCCCGCTGCAGGCCCAAAATCAGCATCTCCGCCGTGGCAAGGTTGGTGGCCACAGGGACATTATGAGCATCACACTGGCACAGGGTTTGCAGGGTGGTTTGGTTATCCCAGGGATCCTTGGTGTTGGGATCGGTAAACATGAGCACCATATCGATCTCATTATAGGCAATGCGGGCGTCGATCTGCTGGTGGCCCCCCTGGTTATGGGCAAGAAACAGACTGATGGGCAAGCCCGTGGCCTCCGCCACCAAGCGGCCAGTGGTCGCCGTGGCCGAAAGGCTATGCTTGGCCAGCACGCTTTTATAGGCAGTGCAAAACTGCACCATCAACTCTTTTTTTCGATCATGGGCCATAATGGTAATGTTCACAAACGCCACTCCCTTCTGTTGTTCACAGGCGCAGCAAAGACGCCTTCTTCCCCTCCAGCCGCCGAGCGATATGCAGGCAGGCCACGGCGGCGTTATGCTCGGTAAACAAAATCAGCGGCCGGTTGCCGGCGGCGGAGAGCACCACATTGGCGTCCTCCGGCACAATGCCAAGCAGGGGCAGGCCGGCGCCGTCCATAAGGTCGTCTACCGTCAAGCCCATTTGCCGGAACATCCGGCGGGTGATCCGGTTGACCACCAGGCGGATATTCTTCTTTCCCCCCAGCGTCAGCTGATCGGCTGCGGCGGCGGCGTCCCGCATAGAGGCGGGATCCGGGGTAGACACCATAACGATCCGGTCGGCAAAATCCGTGGCCAGGGAAAAGCCCTTCCCCAGGCCTGCCGGAGCGTCGATCAGGCAATAGTCATACCGCTGGCGGGCCTGCAGGAGCATGCCCCCAAAGGCGGCATGGTCGATGTCCTCTGTCCGCTCCGTTACCGGGGCGGTAAGCAGCTGCAGGCCGGAAATCTCCGGATGGGGCGTGGCCTCATCCAGCCGGTACCTGCCGGCAAGCACATCGGTAAAGGAAAGAGCAAGCTCCTCGGCCATGCCCAGGGAGATATCCAGGTTGCGCAGGCCCACATCCCCGTCGATGCACAGCACCCGGTAGCCATCGGCGGCCAAGCAGGTCCCCACGGCGGCACAGATGGTGGTTTTGCCGGTGCCCCCCTTGCCGGAGGTAAAGGTGATCACTTCTCCCATAGCCTGAGGCTCCTTTCCTATGATCTGCCCAAAGACATTGGGCCAACATCAGCATAAGTATACCCCAAACCAGGGCGGATTTCAACCGCTTTTTGTCCCATCTCCCCCAGGGCTGCAGGGACAAATCCGGCGCCGCCCACGGTCAAATCACATAATCGCCGCAATCCCCGTTTTGCTGCAGCAGATCTTGGAGGGTATAGTGATCCAAATACTGGGTGATGACCTGGTCTAGCCCCTGCCACAGAGACAGCGTTGGACAAAAGCTCATCCGCGGGCAGGGCGGCGCGCCCTCTTCCAGGCAGGATACCGGCGCAAGAGAGCCTTCTGTCAGGCGCAGCACCTGACCCACGGTACATTGCTCCGGAGAGATCCGCAGCCGGTAGCCGCCGCCCTTCCCTCGCAGGCCGGTGACCAGCCCGCCTTTAACCAAAATTTTAACGATACTTTCCAGATATTTTTCCGATATTTCCTGCCGCCGGGCAATATCCCGCAGAGGCAGATAGCCGGGGTACTGATGCTGGGCCATGTCCAGCAGCACCCGCAGCGCATAGCGGCCCTTGGTGGAAATCTTCATTGCACACACCTCTTAGCTATCCATCATAAACAGTTTTTATGGAAGACCTGCATCCTTTCGATAGGATACCTATATAAATTAGTATACCAGGTGGGTCGTAGGAATTCAACGGAAAATTTCCATTTTGGCGGAAAACACAGGCTCGGCCAAAAAGAAACATCGCCGCCCGGACATACCGTCCAGGCGGCGGATGGAGTTACTGCTCTTGCTTTCTTTTGCGGCCTTGGGCTTTTTTATCCGCTGTAAACTGCTCTGCCAGCTTATCCAGGGATACATGATAAAACCGCGCCAGCTGAATGAAGCAATGCAGAGGGATTTCTCGGATACCCCGCTCATACTCGGAATAGTATTGCTGCGTTGTGCCAAGCAGCGATGCGATATACTTTTGCGACAAATCGTGATCTTCTCGTAGGTCTCGCAGCCTGGGATAGTAATACATCCTTTCTCACCCTCCGGCACGTGCTTTTCTTATGAATTACCAAAGCATACTAGCATATAGGGTATTTTATGTTCTTGACTTTACATGATATATCATGTAAAATTATGATGTCCCACAGGCCATACAGCAAAGGGGGGAGACAAACGCAACCGTTTGGATTTGGGAACAACCACATATAAAAAGGAGAAAAAACAGATGAAAAAATGGATATCCCTGCTGCTTGTGTGCTGCATGCTGCTGTCCGTCCTGCCGATGACCGCAGCGGCGGCTGACCAGTTCAGCGCAGACACCAGCGAATTGCCGTTTTCCGATGTTGTCGGAAGCAGCTGGGCCTACGACAGCATCAGCTTTGTTTATCGTGAGGGGCTGATGCTGGGCACCGCGGACAAAACCTTCGCCCCCGACACCACCCTAAGCCGGGCCATGCTGGTGGCCATTATGCATCGGGCGGAAGGCTCTCCCGCACCGACCACAACGCCCTCCTTTAAGGACGTCAAAGCCGGAGCCTGGTACACCGACGCCATTGCCTGGGCCGCGGAAAACCGCATTGTGCTTGGCTATAGCCAATACGCCTTTGGCCCGGACGATCTTCTTACCCGAGAGCAGATGGTCACCATCTTATACCGGTACGCCAACTACGCCGGCAAGGACACCAGCGACCGGGCCGACCTTACCGCCTTCCCCGATGGCAGCGACACCAGCAGCTGGGCGCTTACCGCCATGCAGTGGGCCGTAGCCAAGGAGCTGATCAACGGCAAGGGCGACGGGAAACTGGATCCCCAAGGCACCGCCACCCGGGAAGAGGTTGCGGCGGTTATGGCCCGGTTCTATGAACACATCAACACGCCAGCGACGCCTACTGAGGAGGAAATCTACGCCGGTGCGCTGGCAGCCTACAAAGAGGCCTGCGATTTCTACTATCGGTGGGTCATCGACAAGGGCTGGGATTCTACGCGGACATGGGGAGATACGATAGAAACCTATGAACAGGGTACGCTTTCCTGGGATAAGGTAGAATCGGGCATGCACCTGCCCGCAGCGTCAACGGACATCACCACCCTGCAGCAATTGAAGGAGTCCCTGGCCCTACGCTTCACCCAGGACTTTGCTGACGAATGCTTGGAGATCATCGATCCCATAGAGAAGGATGGGAAGCTTTACACGGAGTATGTCTATTACAATCATTGGGCATGGGTAGGCCCGGATACGATAGAGCGCATAGAGAACGTGGGGAACAACACCTACGAAATGACGGTCAGCGGTTGGGACATTGGTGGCGAGTTATCCGGAAAAATCGGCTTTACCTACACAAACGGACTGTATCAATTTTATCCCATTGACACAGACGGGCTGACCCTGTTCTTCCTGGCGGATCCCGACAACATTACCTTACCCCAATAAAAGCTTCCCTTGCCCCCTGGGCAAGACGGGAAGGAAGCGTTATTTCGCTCCTGCGCAAATTACGTTCAATGGGTAGCGTAAGACGAATCGCATAGGTCACTATATAATATAAGGAGAAAAAACAGATGAAAAAATGGATATCCCTGCTGCTTGTGTGCTGCATGCTGCTGTCCGTCCTGCCGATGACCGCAGCGGCCAGGGACTTGCCGTTTTCCGATGTTCAGGAAAGCGACTGGTTTTATAGCAGCGTAAAGCAGGTTTATGACGATGGGCTGATGGTGGGCACAGCAGACAACACCTTTGCCCCCCACATCACCCTGAACCGGGCCATGCTGGTTACCATTCTGTATCGGGCGGAAGGCTCCCCGGCGGTAACCACAACGCCCTCCTTTAAGGACGTCAAGGCCGGAACCTGGTACACCGATGCCATTGCCTGGGCAGAGGAAAACCGCATTGTGGCCGGGTATGACGGCGAGACCTTCGGCCCGGACGATCCCATCACCCGGGAGCAGATGGTCACCATCCTGTACCGGTACACCGACTACGCCGGCAAGGACACCAGCGACCGGGCCGCTCTCACCAACTTCTCCGATGGAGAAGCCACCAGCAACTGGGCGCTGAGCGGCATGCAGTGGGCCGTGGCCATGGAGATCATCTACGGCAAGGGCGCCGGACGGCTGGATCCCCAAGGCACTGCCACCCGGGCCGAGGTTGCGGCGGTTGTGGCCCGGTTCTGTGAAAACATTGGCACCGCCAACTTCTATACCGTGACCTTCCTGCGCAACGACGGCTCTGACGCCGCCGTTCAAGCGGCTGCGGTAGCGCCGGGCGCTTGCGTAAGCCAGCCGCAGGATCCCACAAGACTGGACGCCACATTCACCGGCTGGTACACAGAGGCGGAAGCGGAAACCCTATATGATTTTTCCCAGCCGGTACGGCGGAACCTGAAGCTATACGCGGGCTGGGACGTACAGGAACCGGAGGAAAGCGAAGGCGTACATGGCTACTCCTACGGTGGGGAAACCATCTACTCCGTCACCGGGATACAGATGGACGGCAGCGTGGTTACGGTCACCCTCAATGCCAACAGCGCCTCCACCTTAAGGGTAGAATTTTTGGATGAGCAAACCCAAGAGGTGCTGGCCACGGCTTCCACCCAGACCCCGGAATACTGCGAGCTGACGCCGGTATCCATTCTGGTGGAAAGCGAGCTGCCGGAATACTACATCGTCCGGGCGGGCCTGTATGACGTAAGCGGCCAGGCTCTGTGCAATCCTCTTACCAGCATCGAGTATACCTCCTCCTACGCGGAATTTGCCGCTTTGACCGTGGACGACTTTGACGGACAGAACGTGCTGAATTTTGACAACGACAAAACCAACAACTTTGGCGTTCTTTCCGGCGACATTGTGGAAGTGGTTACCACAACCACCACCAACAGCCTGACCGTAACGATAGCGGAAGGCTTCCCCAGCGCGTACACCTTTGCCCAGCCGGATCAGACCGTAAGGGGCTTGCAGGCGGGAGACAAGGTGCTGGTTACCGGCGAAAACGAGCAGCCCTATCTGTTTATGGTTGCCGCCGCCGAGGCAGGAGAAGACGGCGCTATCACCCTTACCCCTCAGCAGGACGTTTCCATGACGGACTTTTACGATGTGCTGAAGGTCAATATGGACGTGGACACCGCCGAGGTAGAACCAGACCGGCAAACCAAGATAGAAATCATCGATGTGGACGATAAAACTTGGAGCGAATCCATTAGCGGCACCCTGAGCGCAACGATTGGCCCCCTCACTGTTTCCGGCGGGCTGACGGGTATCGGTACGGTCACCGTCAAAATGCTGTATAACGCAAAGCTGTGGAGCGAGGACTATTTCTGCTGCTCGATAATTGCCAAGGTAGAGCTGAAGGCGGATGCAACGGTAGACGTTTCCATGGACAACTCAGAAACGATAGCCCACGAATTTGAGCTGGCCAAGATTGCCGTAAACACAGGTATTCCCGGCCTGGACGTTTACCTTGCCCCCACCGTGCCCACAGAATGGAGCATTTCCGCCAAAGCAAATTTGCTCCTAACGGCAAGCACAACCTCCGGCTTTACCTATGACACCATCTCCGGGATGCAAGTGGTAGACATGAAGGAGCGGGACGCCCATGCAATGATGGGAGGAAAAGCCACGGTCAGCATCGGGCCCAAAGTAGGGGTAGGCGTTTCCTTCCTGGGCGATGTAGCCAAGGCGGATGTCAGCGTCCAGGCGGGCGTTGAGGCAACGGCTTCCATCAGCGCCGACGTTTCCCTCACAGAGGATTCAACGCAGCTCCAAGAAACCGACGCTCCCTCTCTGCACGGCTGCCTCTTATGCTTGGAGGGGGATCTGGATTGGTTTGTTAAAGCAAACGCCAAGTTTTCCTACTGCATCATCAAAGGCAAGCTGGAGGACACCCCTTTTAACAAGGAAATCCTTCGGGTAAGCGGCCCCGTTGTGCTTTCCCCTGAGCTGCCCGGGAAATTCTATATCTCCCTGGTCAACTACGAAGACAGCATGTTCGGCGGTAAACTTCACTTTGACGGCGGCGAGTGCCCCAACTACGCTTGGCGCACCACCGTGGAGGCCGTAAGCGAAGGCGGCAAAGAGGTTGCCGCGCAGGTAACCATTTGGAGCAAGGACGGCGCTATGCAGGGCACAGGCCCCGCGCCGTACACCACCTATCTCTATAACGGAGAATATACGGCCACCGCCATCGCCGGTGAGGACACCGTTACCACCGATTTTACCGTTGCGGGAGAGGCGCAAACCGTAACCCTGACCTTTGTCACCCCTGAGGATGAAATCTATACCGGTGCGCTGGAGGCCTACAAAGAGGCCTGCGATTTCTACGCACGATGGGTACTCGCCGGAGGTCGAGGCCCATGGGGGGACTATGTGGAAACCTACGAACAGGGCATAATTCCCCTGAGCGAGGTGGAAGGTGATATACATATCCGCACAGCGGCAACGGATATCACCACCCTGCAGCAATTGAAGGACGCCCTGGCCCAACGCTTTTCCCAGGAACTAGTTGACGATTGCTTGGGGTTTATTGACCCCATTGAAAAGGATGGAAAGCTTTACACCTTGTACTTCCCCTGGGGAAGTGCCCTGGGGCCTATAGACACAATTGAGTCCATGGAGAAAGCCGAGGATGGCACTTACATAATACGGGTAGGTAGCCTTAACACCGAAGTTGATAAATGGCACGGCAAAGTTGGCTTTACCTATACAAACGGCCAGTATCATTTCTTCACTTTTGACGAAAAGGAATCGCTGGATAATATTGTTAACCCAGTGTTCGTTTTCTGGCTTAGTTCCTCCTCCGATATTACCTTACCATAAACCCCAAGCAAAAGCAACGCACCCCGCCGGGGGATGGATGCAAACATCCATCCCCCGGCACATTTATACCTGGGCTTCCTTTATGCTTGGCCTTCCTTTATGCTTGGCCTTTCGTTTTGGGCGTGATGGCCAGGGCCACAAAGACGGCGCTGATTCCGCCCACCAGCTTGGCCACCAGCATAGGGGCCAGCATTTGGGGGGCAAAGCCGGCGGTAAAGCCCAGGTGATCCCCCAGCACAAAGGCGGCGGACACGGCAAAGGCAATATTGACCACCTTGCCCCGATCGTCCATCTGCTCCACCAGCTGCAGCATGGGAATGGTATTGGCCAGGGTGGCCACCATTCCTGCGGCGGCAGGGCCGTTCATCCCCATAAGGTGGCCCAAGCCCTCCAGGGGCTTTTTCAGCAGCTTGGTGATGAGATACACCAAGGGCAAGGCCCCGGCCAGGACAATGGCGATCTCCCCCACCACGGCAAAGCCCTCGGATATGGGGGTCATGCCGGGGATCAGGGTGATACCGGTAAGGGCCTGCCAGATGGCGGCGGCAAGGCCCACGGTGATTACAACCACCACCGCCTTACCAAAAATGGCAAAGCCCCGGATCATGGCCTTTTCCGCCCGCCACAGGCCCAGGGCAATGAGCAGGGCAAAGATCAGGATGGGCGCCAGGTTTCGCAGCACCAGGCCCAGGGAAAAGCCTGCCACCAAACCGCCCACAAAGGCCCCCAAGGGGATGGTGACGATCCCCGCCAGCACGCCTCGGGCCAGGAAGGGCCGGTCCTCCGGCTGTAATATCCCCAGGGCCACAGGGATGGTAAACACCAGGGTGGCCCCCAGCATGGCGGCAATGATGGTGCCGCCAAAAAGGCCGGCCTGGGGGGTTTGGGCCAGCTCCTGGGCCAAGGGCGCGCCGCCCATATCATTGGCCAGGATGGACCCGGCAAACATGGCCGGGTCGGCCCCAAGAAGGCCGTACACCGGCGCCAGCACCGGCTTTAGCACCTTGGCCAGCACCGGGGCCAGGCAAAGAATACCGATCATGGCCAGGGCCAAAGACCCCATGGCCAGGATGCCTTCCTCAAAGGCCTTGCCCAGGCCAAGACGGTTGCCAAAAATCCGATCCAAGGCCCCAAGCAGCATGGCCACGGCCATAATGAGCAAGATTACCTCATGCACGGACATGGGGCGCCTCCTTTCCCCGGGGCAGGGCCAGATCTCCCGGGGCAAAGCCACAGGCGTTGGCCTCGTCAAAGTCGATATGGGCGGCATCGGCAAATTGGGGGCTTACCCGCACCACCACATCCCCAAAGATCAGGGGCCGGCCGGTAAGGCAGGCCAGCTGCACCACCTGACCGTCGGCCAGGCCCCGCAAGGCGGCAGACTGGGGCGTTAGGTGGATATGCCGCTGGGCCACGATGACCCCTTCAGCAAGGGTCAGCTCCCCCCGCTCGGTGCGCAGGGTGATGCCCGGCGTGTGGGCCACATCCCCGCTTTGCCGCACCGGGGCCTGGATCCCCAAAGCCACGCAATCGGTAAAAGACAGCTCCACCTGGCACTGTGGCCGGGCCGGGCCAAGAACCGCCACATGGGCAAGCTCCCCCTTTGGCCCTACCAGGGTCACCCGCTGGCAGCTCAAAAACTGTCCCGGCTGGGACAAGGGACGCTTTGGCGTCAGCTCTCCGCCAAACAGGACCTGGGCGGCCTGCTGGGTAAGGTGGACGTGGCGGCCGGAGGCCTCAAGGGGCACAAACACCCGCTGAGCCAGCAAGTCCGCCAGCTGGGCGGCGCGGCTCATGGCCGTCCCTCCTTTCCCTTGGCTCTAAGACGGATGACAAAGATCCACAGCATACTGGAAAGCCGGTTTAGGGCCAAAAGGATGTCCTCCCGGGTCAGGCCCCCGGTGGGAGAGGCAAAGGCGTGATAGGCGCTTAGCTCCGCCTGACGGGCGATGGTGCGGGCCTTATTGGTACGCAGAAGCGTAAGGCTGTCCTTCCCATCGGGCATAAAGTGGGGCTGGTCGTAGTATTTTTGGGGATAATGGCTCCGCTCCCTAAGCTGGGCAGCGTCCAGGCCGCAAAGACGGAAGTCGCCCAGCGGCTCTTCCAGCACATCACAGCGGATCAGCCGGCGGGTGAAGTCCAGGGTTTCGGAAAGATCCTTGGCCATGGCGGAAAAGCCCTCCTGATGGGCCGCGTGGATGGCCAGCAGCAGCTCCGCCTCCAGGCTGTCGATCTGTCCCCGAAAGGCAATGCGGGGATGGGTCTTTTCCACCAAAAGATTCCCCCGCAGGTGGGTCATATGCTCCGGCTTTTCGGTAAAGGTTCCCCCAAAGAGGGTGGTATAGCTTTGGGGCGGCGTTTCCGCCTGGGGGACGATCTCCACCCGGTTGGTGGTCAGCCACTCCCGGGCGGCGGGGGTGAGCCGGTCATTGGGGGAGAGGAAAAACAGCCGTTTGCCGTCCCGATACCGCAGGCAGGCCTTTACCGTTTCCTCGGTATACAGGGCCATGGCTTATTCCGTGGGGATTTCCCGGCCCCGGGGCAAGATGGCGTCTACCTCCGCGTGGGGGCGGGGGATCACATGGACGGAGATCAGCTCCCCCACCTTCTCCGCGGCGGCAGCGCCGGCGTCGGTGGCGGATTTTACCGCCCCTACGTCCCCCCGCACCATGACGGTGACTAGGCCCCCGCCTACCTGCTCTTTCCCTACCAGCTGCACATTGGCGGCTTTGACCATGGCATCGGCGGCCTCGATGGCCCCCACCAGGCCCTTGGTTTCAATCATTCCTAATGCGTTTGTGTTCACCATGCGTTATCGCTCCTGTTCCCATAGTTTTTCCATGATTTTTTGGGTAATCTGCTGCAAAAGCCCATCATTGATGGAGACTTCCTCAAGGTTAGTATGCCCCTGGCCCTCCTGCTTATTCCCGGCGGCTACCCGGCGGATATTGATTAGCTCCATGGGGCCTACGTTATTAGAGGTGGAGCTGCCGCCTACCGCCCCGCAGCCCAGGGTAAGGGCGGGGAAAAGATTGGTGGTTGCGCCGATGCCTCCCAAAGCGCCGGGGGTATTGACCAAAAACCGGGACACCGGCACCTGGCAGGCAAATTTTCGGATGACCTGATCCTCCCGGGCGTGGAGGACAAAGGTGTGGCCCGCTCCCTCGTGGCGGAGCACTTGGCACACCTTTTCCAGCACCGTATCCTCATCCGGCTCGGTAAACAGGGCCAGCACCGGGCAGAGCTTTTCCCGGCTATAGGGACGGGTAGGGCCGGCCTGGGTCTCCCGGGCCACCAGGACACGGGTACTCTCCGGCACGGAGATTTGGGCCATACTGGCCAAAACCGCCGCCGACTTGCCCACCGCCTGGGGATTCATGGCCCCATCCGGCCGGAAGAGCACCGCCGCCAGGCGCTTGCCCTCCTGCGGGGAAAGGAAGTACCCTCCCTGGGCGGCAAGCTCCCGCTCCACCTGGGGAAGCACCGGCTGCTCCACAATAATACTCTGCTCAGAGGCGCAAATGGTGCCGTAATCAAAGGTTTTGGACAAGATGATTTGGGCCACGGCCTGGGGAATATCGGCGGATTTGTGGATATAGGCCGGGCCGTTGCCCGGGCCCACGCCGATGGCGGGCTTACCGCTGGAATAGGCCGCCCGGACCATGGCCGGGCCGCCGGTGGCCAAAATCAGCCGCACATAGGGATGGTGCATCAGCTCTTGGGTGGCCTCCATAGTGGACACCGGCAGGCAGCTGACGGCTTCTGCCGGACAGCCGGCCTCTTCTGCCGCCTGGGCCATGATCTGCGCCGCCTGGGCGGTACATTTGGCCGCCTTAGGATGGGGCGAAAAGACGATGGCATTGCCCGCCTTAAGGGCGATGAGGGCCTTATAGATCACCGTGGAGGTGGGGTTGGTAGAGGGCACAATGGCCCCGATGACCCCCACCGGTACCGCCACATCCATAATCCCCCGGGCAGGATCCTCCCGGAGGATGCCGATGGTCTTCATGTCCCGGATGGCGGCATAGACCTTCTGGGCGGCAAACCGGTTTTTTTCGGTTTTGTCCTGTTCGTTGCCAAAGCCGGTTTCCTGGCAGGCAAGCTTGGCCAGCTCCTGGCTGTGGGCCTGTCCCGCCTGGGCCATGGCCTCAACAATGGCGTCAATTTCCTTCTGGCTCAGCCGGGCAAGCTTCTGCCGGGCTTCCTCCGCCCGGACGATTTTCTGCCGGGCCTGCTGCCGGGCCAATAGATCCTTATCCAGTTCCATGGGTTCCTCCTTTTTTTGGGCCTTGCCTTGGCAAGGCGCTATCGTACCAGCGTTTCGATGGCATCGGCAAAGGCCTGGCAGGCGGCCTGGCAGGCGCTTTCCGTACCGGTGAGCAAGCCGGCGGCAAAGTTGGTTTCCGACGGCGGGGGGACAAACTCCGCCAAGCGCACCTGGGCGGCCTTCAACGCCGCATCCAGGCCCACGATGGCCTCTGCCGGCGGCGCCACCAAATAGGCCAAGGGCTGGCCTACGGGGATATGGGCGGTTTGGGCAAGGTACGCGCCGGTGCGAGACACCGTATGGGCCAAATACACCACCCCCTGCCGGTTTTCCGCCGCCTGAAAGCCCAGGGTGTGGAGCACCTGCAGGGCAGCCTGCAGGCCGCTTTCCACCGTATCCGGGTCAGGCCCGGCCAGCACGCCGATAACCTCTCCTGCCAAGGGAGTGGAGGCATTGGCCGCGCCGGCGTAAAAGCTGTGGGCATAGGCTACCTCCACCTGGGCAGCTTTGGTGGCGGCGTCCAGGGCAATGTAGGTTACATCGTCACAGTCGGTGGTGACAATACCGATGCTGGGCAGCGCCGGCGAGATCCCCAAGCCCTGGGCCAGGCCCGGGGACAGCCGGGGGATTTTGGCCAGGGCCAACACCTGCACCGGCAGCATCCGGCCCATTAGGCCTCCTGGGCCTGCTGCAGGCCCACGCCGGACACCTTTTTCTCCAAAATGGTGGCTATCAGCCCGGCGATATGGGCGCCGGCCTCCACCGCAGGGGTGCCCTGCCGGTGGATATTGGACACCACCGTCCGCACAGACTCCGGCACTCCCAGCCGGGGGCCGTAAGTGAGATAGCAGGACATAGACTCGCTGGTGACCAGGCCTGGCCGCTCCCCCACCAGCAGGCATACCAGCTCCGCCCCGGTCAGCTCTCCAATATGATCGCTGGCGCCCACCCGGCAAAACTGGATAAACAGGGTCTTGCCCAGGGCGATGCCCTGGCCCTCCAGGCCCTGGCGGATGGCGGCGGCGCAGTCTGGGCCGTTGGTTTCGATGGCCCGGGAGGACAGGCCATCCCCGATGGCCAGCACCACCTTGGGCGTTGGCCCCAGGGCGGCACGAAGCTTTTCCGCGTTTTCCTCATCAAACCGGCGGCCAAGATCCGGCCTGGTGATGTATTCGTCCTTATCCTTACAGCGGGTTTTTAGATACACATAGTCATGGGTCTTCCAAAAGGTCTCCGGCACAAGGGAAAACACGCTGTCCTGGGCGGCGGCGTGATCCGCCCGGAAGCGGAGCATGGTGGGGGTTTTATACCGGGGGCCTGCCCGGCCGATCCCTAACCGGGCAGGGGTTTTTTGCTTTAGGGCCAAAAACGCCTGTTTATTGGCCGGGTTTTCCACCAGGTATTGCTTGCGCAGATCGATAGCGGCAATATCCGGCAGACAGTCCTCCCCCTTAGGCGGCTGGGGCGGCTGGGGAGCGGGGGACACCGGCAGCTCCGGCGAAGGGACGGTTTTCGGCTCAGGATCGGCCTGCCCCAAAACTTGGGCAATGATGGCTTGTAGGTCTTGCTTGGTCATGTTGTTTCCTCCCCCAAAAATACAGACGCGTCTCCCGCCAGGGCTGTTAAGCGGCCCTGGGATACCAGGCCCCGTTTTTCCAGCCAGGCTTGAAACTCCGGCGTGGCGGTGCGGCCAAAAAGCTCCCGCAGGGTGGCCGTTTCCCGAAAGCCGGTGGTCTGGTAATTGAGCATGATGTCATCCCCGTGGGGAATGCCCATAAAATAGGTGCAGCCGGCGGCGGTAAGCAGGGCGCAGAGATTTTCAATGTCGTTTTGATCGGCCTTCATATGGTTGGTATAGCAGGCGTCGCAGCCCATAGGCAGGCCGGAGAGCTTGCCCATAAAATGATCCTCCAGCCCCGCCCGGATGACCTGGCGGGCGTCATAGAGATACTCCGGGCCGATAAAGCCCACCACGGTATTGACCAAAAAGGGCTGATACCGCCGGGCAAAGCCATAGCACCGGGCCTCCATGGTGACCTGATCGGCCCCATGGTGGGCCTCGGAGGACAGCTCCGAGCCTTGGCCGGTTTCAAAATACATCACATTCGGCCCCTGGGCTGTGCCTTGATGCAGGGCCAGCTGCCGGGCTTCCTCAATGGTGGCCCCGGTAAAGCCAAAGGCCGTGTTGCCCTTTTCGCTGCCGGCAATGGACTGGAAGATCAGATCCGCGGGCGCGCCCCGGCGGATGGCCTCCATCTGGGTGGTCACATGGGCCAAGACGCAGATTTGGGTGGGAATCTCCCACTTGCGTTTGATTTCGTCAAACCGGCTGAGGATGCGCATAACGCTCTCCACGCTGTCGTTTACCGGGTTTAGCCCCAAAACCGCGTCCCCTGCCCCAAAGGACAGGCCCTCCAGCAGGGAGGCGGTTATGCCCTCAGGGTCGTCGGTGGTGTGGTTGGGCTGCAGGCGGCAAGACAGGGTGCCCGGCAGGCCGATGGTGGTGTTGCAGTGGGCGGTTACGGTGATCTTTTTCCCGGCATAGATCAAATCCAGATTGCCCATAAGCTTGGCCACGGCGGCGATCATCTCGGAGGTCAGCCCCCGGGATATCCGGGACAGATGCGCAGAGGTAGTAGACTCAGCCAAAATCCACTCCCGCAGCTGGGCCACCGTCCAGCCCCGGATCTCTTTATAAATGGATTCGTTGAGATCGTCTTGGATAATCCGGGTAACCTCGTCCTCTTCATAGGGCACCACCGGGTTTTCCCGCAGATCCGCCAAGGTCAGGTTGGCCAGCACCGCCTTGGCCGCCACCCGCTCCTGGGCGCTTTCCGCAGCCAGGCCCGCCAGGCGGTCGCCGGATTTTTCCTCGTTTGCCTTGGCCAGCACCTCTTTGATATCCTTAAAGGCATAGGTTTTGCCAAACAGCAAGGTGTTCAAAATCAATACAATATCCTCCTTTGCCCCCAGGGCCTGTTCTTTCGCGGCTATGGATCAGCCTACGGCCAAGGTTTTGACCACCACCGGCAGCACGCCCATAATCGGCGCGCCGATGTCCAGATAATCTCCATCCTGCAGGCGCACGCCGTCTAGGCACACCACAGGCTTTCCCGGCGCCAGGCGGGATATGGCCTGGCCAAGGGCCTTGCCCATATCCTCCTGCACCGCCACAAGGATGATCGGTTCCTCCTGAAGGGCGGGCACAAGGGCTTGGGCCAGGGCGCACACCTGGGCAAAGCTGGGATTTTTTTGTCCGGGCAGAGCCACCACCGTTTGGTGCTGCTGGCCCTGGGCAAACCACTGGCGCTTACGCTGGAGCGTCTGCAGCTCCTGCTCCGGCGGAAGATAGACCACCGGCAGATTTTTCAGGGGAAAGCGCACCCCCTGATAGTGGATGGTGCTGCCGGACAGGGCCGTGCTATGGCTGCCTGCGCCGATCACTGTGGCCCGGATGGTCTCTTGGCTGGGGGCGCGGGGGGCCTGCCCCAAGGGGGAATCCATAATGGCCCGGCCCAAAAGCACCCCCAAATCGCCATAGGCATCCCAGGCCTGGGTGGTTTGCAGCAGATCCGCCACCCCACCGGAAAAGGTGAGCAGAGGTCTTTGCCCGTTTAAGGGCAGCAGCTTGTCGGTGACAAACCGCTCCGGCAGACCGGTATTTGGCGCAAGGGCCAGGGCTTGGCAAAGCACCTGGGCCAAAAGCTTGGCCAAGGGCTGCAAGTCCGCCTCCCCCACCATTTGGCCCACCCGCAGATCGGTAACGCCGGCAAGCACAGGGGAGATATAGGTGATTTTATGGGCAGGGTCATATTTGACCAGCCTGCCCCCTACATTCAGGCAGCCGGTGTCCACCGTCTGGCCCTGGTCAAACAGGGCAAGATTGGTGGTGCCGCCGCCAATGTCCAAATTCAGCACCGGGCAGGCCTTTTCCCGGGAAACCGCCGCCGCCCCCGCTCCCTTTCCGGCCAGGACGCTTTCCAGCGCCGGCCCGGCGGTAGCCACCACAAAATCCCCGGCAAAGGCAGACAGCGCCTCCAACACCTGCCGGGCGTTTTCCTTCCGGGCGGTTTCGCCGGTGATGATCACCGCGCCGGTGTCGATTCTCTCCGGGGCAACCCCGGCGGCGGCATACTGCTCCTGCACCATGTCCCGGATGGCCAGGGCGTCGATGGTGGTGTCGCTGAGAAGGGGCGTAAAGCGGATGGGGCTGCGGTAGAGCACCTGCTTTTCGGCAATATCGATTTGGGGCACCGTATACGGGCTGGCCCGATTGACCAGCTGCAGCCGGGAGATCACCATTTGGGTGGTGGAGGTTCCAATATCGATGCCCACAGACAAAAGGGTTTTGGTCATTTTACCGCCTCCAAGATGGATTCCAGGGCCTTTTGGGTCGTCGGCACAGGGTTGGCGGCGGTACAGGGATCGGCAAGGGCCGTAGCGGCGGCGGTTTGCTTATCCAGCTTCTCTATCCCCGCCTGGCCCAGGGTGGAGGGCAAGCCCAGGGTACGCCGCAGCCTGGTCAGGGCAAAGGTCAGGTTTTTCAGGCTCAGCCGGGGGGTAGGCCCGGCAAGCTCACAGTGGCGGGCCAGAAAAACATATTGCTCCATGGCCCGGGTGCTGTTATATTCCAGCACCGCCGGAAGCAAAATGGCGTTGAGCCGCCCGTGGGGCACATGGTACATCCCGCCCAGGGCGTGGGAAAGGCTGTGGCAAATGCCCAGCCCCGCCCCATCAAAGGCCACCCCGGCCATGGTGGCCGCCAGGTGGATCTGCCCGCGGTGCGCGGTCTGGCCGGCGTAGGAGCCGGGCAGCTCCTTTAAGGTCACGGCAAAGGCCTGCCGGGCCAGGGCATCGGTGATCAGGCTGCGGCCCTTTGCCGCCAACGCCTCCAGGCAGTGGGCCAAAACGTCAAAGCCAGCGTCGGCAATCAGGGAAGGAGGCAGGGTATCCAACAGGTCGCCATCCAAAATGGCAACCTCCGGCCGCAGGCTTTCCTCCACCAGAGGGAACTTTTTCCCCTGGGCGGTGATCACCGCGAAAGAGGTGACCTCCGCCCCTGTGCCGGAGGTGGTAGGGATGGCCGCTAAGCGCACAGGTTTTCCCCCAAAATAGACCATGGCTTTGGCGCAGTCTATGGCGCTGCCGCCGCCTAGGGCCACCACCGTATCCGGGGCAAAGGCCGTAAGCTGGGCTACCCCCTGGGCCACAAGCTCTGCGGTAGGGTCGGGGGCCACCTGGTCAAACACCCGCACCTGGGCCGGAGAAAGCAGGGCGCGCACCTGGCCGGCCAGGCCGTTTTGGGAAAAGTATGGATCGGTGACCACCAGGGCGTTTTGGGCCTTTAGCCCCTTGAGCGCCTCCAGGCTGCCCCGTCCGAACACGATCCTTGTGGGCCAAGAAAACTGTGCCATCAACATCGCCTCCAGCTGTAGTATGACCGGAACAGACAGGTCGTATCCGCCGGCAGCGGGAAAAAATTTGCCGGCTTTGTTGAATGTAGGTGAATTATTTGGTATACTAGAGAAAAAGGTAAGAAGGTGACGGTTATGAAACGCAACAAAGGCCTGGTGGCTTTGGTTTCCGTGCTGGCTGCGCTGACCGCCTGCTGTGCGGTGGTCATTTTGCTGCTGTACTGGCCCAAGACCCCCCAAGAAACCCTGACCGCTTCCCCCACCGCAGCGAAGGCCACTGCTCCCCAAACTGTGTCCACTACGGAAGAAGAACCGGTGGTTTCCACAGTGAATTTGCTGGCTGTAGGCGATAATTTGATCCACAATATGGTATATAACTCCGGCATGGAGGACGAGGACAACTGGAACTACGATCACCTGTACGCCCAGGTAAAAGAGGATGTCCAGGCGGCGGATGTGGCCGTCATCAACCAGGAAACCATTTTTGTCAGCGATCACAAGAACGTCTCCAGCTACCCCTCCTTCGGCACCCCCCGGGAGGTAGGCGAGGCAGTGGCCAACGCGGGATTTGACGTGATCCTTCACGCCACCAACCATGTGCTGGACAAGGGCATCGATAATGTATACGACGCCATCGATTTTTGGTCGGACAAGGATGTGACCGTTCTGGGCATCCACAAAACCCAGGCCGACGCGGATATCCCCACGGTGCTGGAGAAAAACGGCATCGCCATGGGCATGATCAACTACACCTATGGCTTTAACGGCCGGTCCTTACCGGAGGATCAGACCTACGCCGTAGACTGCCTGGACAACGAGGAAAAGCTCTTTGCCGACATTGCCTACTGCGAGCAAAACGCGGACATCACCATCGCCTTTCTCCACATGGGCACAGAGTACGCCACAAAGCCCAGCACCACCGCCATCGCCATGGTGGAGCAGGTGGTAGCCGCCGGGGCCGATCTGCTCATTTGCTGCCATCCCCATGTGGTGGAGCCGTACGAGATCTACACCGCCGACAACGGCAATCAGGCGGTGGTCTATTACTCCTTGGGCAACTTCATCTCCGCCCAGGATGAGCTGGATCGGCTCATTGGGGGCATGGCCCAGGTGACCATCCAAAAAACCGTGATCGGGGAGGAAAGCATAACCGAGATCACCCACTACACCATGACCCCCTTGGTTACCCACACCGCCCGGGGCACCGCTTACACCACCTACAAGCTGGAGGACTACACCGACGAGCTGGCCAAGGCCAACCTGCTGGTACATACCTCCACCGAGGAGCTGCTCAGCCGGTATCAGGAAATCGTAGGGGAGGAAGAATAAGCATGGAAAAATGCAACAGCTGCGTCAAAGAGCCTACAGGACGCATCAATGTGGCACGGTTTCTTCAGCGGCTGGATGCGGCCTTGTCTCGAAACGACCTGGCTCAGGCCCAAGACTGCATCCGCTTTTGGGAAAAAGAGGCCCGGAGCCTGCAGGATGACCGGGGGCTGTTGTCGGTAACCAACGAGGCCTTGGGCCTATACCGCCGGACAGCAGACAAAACCGCCGCCTTAGCGGCCATCGACCAGGCCAAGGAGCTGCTTTTCTCCCTAGGCATGGACAGCCAGGTTTCCGGCGCCGTCATTTGGGTCAATCTGGCCACCACCATGGCGGCTTTTGGGCAAAATGAGCAGGCTCTTGCCTACTATCAAAAGGCCGAGGATATTTTTCTCCGCCAGGGCATGGAAGGCACATATGAATACGCCGCCTTAGTCAACAACAAAGCCGCCGCCTTGAGCAAACTCAAACAGTATGACCAGGCCCAGCAGTGCTACGAAAAGGCCATTTCCATCTTACAGGCCGAGGGGCAGCACGATGGGGAGATTGGCCTGTCCATGCTCTGCCTGGCTCATGTCTATTTTGACCGGGATGAGGCTGCTTATGCCCAGGTGGAAGCGCTTTTGGATAAGGCTTGGGACTATCTTTGCTCGCCCCGGCAGGCTCACGATGGCAATTATGCCTTTATTCTGACCAAATGCGCCCCCTCTTTGGATTATTTTGGCCGGCGCGATGAGGCCCAGGCTCTACGGGAGGTAGCCAAGGAGATTTATGAAGGGACTTGATCTGGCCCGAGCCTACTATGAGCAGTTTGGCCGGCCTATGCTGGAGAAGGAATTTGCCCCCTACCTGGATCGCATCGCCGTAGGGCTTGTAGGCCACGGGTCGGAGTGCTTTGGCTATGATGACGCCATTTCCCAGGATCACGACTACGAGCCGGGATTTTGCCTGTGGATTCGGCAGGAGGACGATCAGCGCTTTGGCTTTCGCCTGTTTCGGGCCTACAGCAAGCTGCCCAAGGAATTTCAAGGTGTACGGTGCAAAAGCAAAAGCGCCCTAGGCTCCCATGGCAAGGGCGTACACACCATTGAGGAATTTTACGCCTTTTACACCGGCCTTAGCGGCCCGCCCCAAACCCTGGAGCAGTGGCTGCAAATCCCCTCCTTTTATCTGGCAGAGGCCACCAACGGCCAGGTATTTGCCGATCCCTTGGGGGAATTTACCCGAATTCGGGAAACTCTCCTTCATGGCATGCCCAGGGATGTACAGCTGAAAAAGCTGGCCTCCTGCCTGTTTACTATGGCCCAGGCGGGGCAATACAACTACAGCCGCTGCCTGGCCCACGGGGAAAAGGCCGCCGGCGCCTTGGCCCTGTCGGAATTTGTCCGCCATGCCGCGAAGGCCATCTTTTTGCTCAACGGCGCTCACGCCCCCTACTACAAATGGATGTTCCGGGCCATGGCGTCTTTGCCAAGGCTTTCTCAATGCCGCCAGGATCTGGAAGCGATGCTTGCCGCCCCCTTTGCCGAGGAGGAAAATCTGCCCCGGATCGAGACCGTCTGCGGCAAGGTCATTGCCCTGATGGAGGAAAAGGGGTTAGTTTCCCCGGCAGGGGACTATTTGGAAAGCTACGCCTACGCCATAAACGACAAAATCACCGACGGCGCTTTGCGCAACCAACCGGTGATGCTATAATACTTGTTCTTATGAAAAAGGTGGAACACCTTTTTATAGCACCGAAGGTGCGTTAAGAATTGTATGGGATGACTTTTGTGGCGATTCGC
>CAYVWG010000019.1:0-24921 GCA_964455425.1 uncultured Oscillospiraceae bacterium
GCGAGACCATGCAGGCATATTCGGATTACGCGCAAATTCACGAGTGGGCGAAGGATGCCATGGCATGGGCATATAACGAGGGAATCATCAAAGGCACGTCTGCAACGACGCTCTCCCCCCTCGATGTGGCGACCCGCGCTGAAGCAGCCACCATCGTTATGCGGATGTTTTCCTGATAAAGCGGGTAGATTCAATTTGGCATAACATCAACTAAGGCGCGGCAGCAGGGCTTTCTGGTTTTGCGGCGCGGCAAATTCCCTGCACCGCGAGCTACCGCCCTGGCAAAGCAAATGCTGATTTCCTGCCGGTAGGTTCTGCTGCCGCAGCCCATTGCCCAACGCAACAAGGAAAACCGGGAAAAGCCAGCCCACGTCACAGCCGTAGAACGATCTGTTAGGGTACGAACCCTTGCGCAAGCAGGCCACCAAAAAGGCCAATATTCCCAAACTACACGATGGTTTTCCAGGAGATTCTGGCCGGCATAGCCGCCAAGAGCCCCATTGCCACTGAGGAAACTTTCCAGGTTTCCAGCGCAGGAGGATCCAAAACTGAGGCTGGTTTTGGCAAAGCTCCGGCGTTGGCAGGATGGCCGTGGGTAGTGAAAAAAGGTTCGCCCGCCAAACCGCTGCTGCAAATCCCTATTTGCTTTATACGGTTTCTGGCGATCCATCCTTCCCCTTTTCCCAAAAGTATGGCCTATAGCCGCTGCCATTCCGCAAATGGCGGCGTGCATATGGCAGCAAAAAAATGTCTCAGCGTGTCAAAATCATTTTGGCACGCTGAGATTATTTTTCTCCGCAATATAGAGGAAACCGCTGAAAGCAGGCCCAGCGAGAACCCGAGCCATATTTACGGCCGCCGTCAGCCATGGGGGAACCCAGCAAATGTTGGGTGCAGAGATTCCCTAGAAGAATGCCCACCCTAATGGTAGCTACCCATAAAACAATGGCAACAAGGAATGAAAGTCGGGGTAGATGTCATACGGATTGCAACAAAGGGCGGGCAAAAAGCCATAGACTTCTTGCCCGCTTAGTTTGTCAAAACACCTCGCAGCGTTCGCGGCGCGCTCCGCCGCGAATCAAGTAGGATCGTTTTCTTATGTGCATCGGAGAAACCACCTCTCGGCCCGCAAATGTGCATTTGTCCGCCAAAGGACTGCGCGCTGTAGCAAGGCCGCAGCCTTTTGCCCAAAAAGGCGGTCTCCTTTTCTATGGAGTTCCAATGGCACGGCGCTTTCCCCCTAAGGGGCAAGCGCCAAAAGCACTGGCGCTGATGCTGCGCAGAAATTGTAGGTATCCCGCCGGCTAACCGCCATCCTCCAGGCGGTTATATCCACAGGCGGTGCAGATGGCGGCAGACTCCGGGCAGACCCTGCCGCACCAGGGGCATATCCAATCTCCGCCGACAAAGGTCTGCTCCTCCGGCAGGCTACCATAGGGAGCGCCGCAGTTTTGGCAATAATCGCTGTCTTCGTCATTTTCCGCGCCGCAGCAGTTGCAGTACCATACCTGCACCGTTTCTTCCTCCTGCTCCGGCTTGGCCTTTTTCAAGCTCCGCAGAAAAATCAGCAGGCCAAGGGCCACAAAAATCAGACCGCCCCAAAAGCAAGATTCTACAATTTCTGCCACATCGGACATCATATCAGCCTGCTCAGCGGCGAACCATGCCGTTTGCCGAAGAAAGAATGTAACTAGACTCACTACCCCGCCAAGGGCGATAAAATATAATCCCGTACGCCGCATAATCGCTCCTTTCGGCATTGGCCACACAGGGAAATACTGGGGTCATTCGGCCGGACAACGCCTAAAGCAGCATTGCTCTTCCCCGTGGATCCCCTGGCAAACGCAATCCTATTTCTGGATGAACTTCTTTTCTCAAAAACAGGCTCACACCACAAACGCGCCAAAAGCGCCTTTGGGCAGATCACAGCGATTGTCTTTGACATTTTCCGCCCCCTGGGCAAACAGCATGCTGCCCAAAATATCCCAGGGCCGGTCGCTCAAATTGACACAGCAAAACACCTTGCTATCCCCCAAAACGCGGAGGAAGCCAAGCCTTCCCTCTCCGGCGTCGGTGACCCACACCGTACCTTTTTTCAGCGCCGGGCAGCCGTTTCGCAGCTCGGCCAGGGTGCGGTAATAGGCAAGGATCTCCGTGTCTTCCTCTCCCCAGGGGTAGCAGCCCCGGTTAAAGGGATCCTTACAGCCCTCCATGCCTGCCTCATCCCCGTAATAAATGCTGGGGCAGCCCGGCAGCGTAAACTGCAAAAAACTGGCAAGCTTTAAGCGCCTTTTGGCAAGCTTCCTTTGCTCCCAAGTCAGGCGCACGTGGGAAAGATACTCCCTATCGCCTTCAAATTCACCGGCCAAAACCGTCAAAATCCGCGCCGTGTCATGGGTGCTCAGGGGATTCATCACACATTGCAGCACCTGGGGCGGATAGTTTTCCGCCAGGGTCATGATGGACTCTCCCAAGGCGCTGCCATCATCCCAGCCCTTTGCATAGGCAATGATCGCTTCCTTCCAGGGATAATTCATCACGCTATCCAGCTCGCCGTCTACAAAATAGCGGCGGCGGATGCCATAGGCCACCTTATTGGAGGCGTCCTCCCAGACCTCGCCCAGCAAAAAAGCGTTGGGATTCAACTGGCGAAGGCGCTGCTTCATCCGAAGCACAAACCCATCCGGCAGCTCATCCACCACATCCAGGCGGAAACCGTCTGCCCCCAGCTTTAGCCAGTGGGCCACCACGCTGTCTTCATCATCGATGACATAGCGCATGTAGGCCGGCGCCAGCTCGTTCACGTTGGGCAGCGTCTTAAAATTCCACCAACATTCGTAGTCGTCCGGAAAATGCCGGAAGGTATACCAGGTATAATAGGGGGAAGATTCTCCGCTGCAAGCGCCATGGCCAAAAATACCCTTGGCGTCAAAGTAAACGCTGTTGCTGCCGGTGTGGGAATACACGCCGTCTAAAATCACCCGCATCCCCAAAGCGTGGGCCGCCTGGCACATCTGCTGAAAATCCTCTTCCGTGCCCAGCATCGGGTCGGGACGTTTATAATCCGCCGTATCGTACCGGTGGTTGGAATAGGCATAGCTGATGGGGTTAAGATAGATGATCTTTGTCCCCAAGGAGCGGATATAGGGCAGCTTTTTGGTAATCCCCTTAAAGTTTCCGCCAAAGAAGTCGTTGCAAAGAACCTCGCCGTTTTGGTCAGGCCGATATTCCGGCTGTCCGCCCCAATCCTGGCGAAACACATAGGGCTCCAGCTTGCCGGTTAGATCGCAGACGCCGTCACGGCAAAACCGGTCAGGGAAAATATGATACAAAATTCCCCCCTGAAATTCCTCCGGCACGGTAAAATCCTTAGGGATCACACTGAGCTGCCACTTTTCCCCTCGCCCCACAGCAGTGCCGCCGCCCAGCTTAAACAGCGGGAAGGAATCCGCCCCGCCGGTAACTCGGAACCAGTAGAAATACAGGCCGCACTGAGGCAAGGAAAATTCACAGCGGTAAAGCGCATAGCTATCCTCATCTGTCGTCCAGAAAAATGTACATTCCCCCGCCGGCGCGCCACTTTCCGTTTCCAGCACCAGGCTTACCCTTTCCGTGGGAAAGCTCCTGGGTATGCGCATATGCAAAACACATGTCTCCCCCGGCGTAAGCACGCCGAAGGGAGTCTTGTATTCCGCTTTTCTGCTGTCAAAAAGGATCGTTTCCATGCTTATTTTAGATTCCAAATATTTTCCGCGTATTCGGTTACAGAACGATCCGCAGAGAAGATACCCGCCTTGGCAATATTGACCAGGGACATATCCATAAACTTGCCCCGGTTACGATAGGTCGCCGCCACATCCCGCTGGGCACGGACATAGTCTTCAAAGTCTGCCAGGATCATATAGCTGTCTGCTACGCCAAATCGGTTGGTCAGCAGGCTATCCACGATATCGTTAAACCGCTGGCCCAAAACGCCGGAGGTCAGCATATCCAACACCGCGCGAAGCTCCGGTGTGCAGTAGGCGGCCGGGTTGTACCCTCTGCGCCACAGCTCCTCCACCTCATCCGCATGCAGGCCAAAGAGGAACATGTTCTCTGTGCCCACCTGCTCGGAGATTTCCACATTTGCGCCGTCTAGGGTGCCAATGGTCACCGCGCCGTTGATCATGAGCTTCATGTTGCCGGTGCCGGAAGCCTCCTTGCCGGCAATTGAGATCTGCTCGGAAATGTCGGCGGCGGGGATAATGATTTCCGCCAAGGAAACCTTATAATCCTCAATAAACACAACCTTCAGCTTATCCCGCACGTCCGGATCGTTATTGACCAGGTTGGACACGGCGACGATCAGGCTAATGATCTGCTTGGCCCGGATGTAGCCTGCGGAGGCCTTTGCGCCAAAGATAAAGGTTCTGGGCTGCCAGTCTCCATTGGGCTGTGCCTTGATCTGGCGGTACAGGTAGAGAATATGCAGCACATTGAGCAGCTGCCGCTTATACTCATGGAGCCGCTTGATCTGCACATCAAAGAGAGAGTCGGGATCCACATTGACGCCGTTGGTCTTGGCAATATACTGGGCCAAACGCACCTTGTTTTCCCGCTTCACCTGGTAAAGCTCCTCCAAAACCGCCGGGTTGCCCTTATACTTCATCAGCTTCTCCAGATCCTGGGAATCCTGGATGAAGCCATCGCCAATGGTATCCTTCAGCAGCTTGGTCAGCCCCGGATTGGCCTGGCACAGCCAGCGGCGGTAGGCAATGCCGTTGGTTACATTGATAAAGCGTTCCGGGGTGATTTGGTAATAATCCCGGAAGATGCCGTTTTTCAGAATCTCGGTATGCAGCTTCGACACGCCGTTAACCATATGACACGCGGCCAGGCAAAGATTGGCCATGCGCACCTCGCCATTGGCGATTACCGCCATATAATCCAGCTTGCCCTGGTCATTGCCGTATACCCCCCGCAGCTCTTCCAGCAGCCGCCGGTTGATTTCCTGGGTGATGGCAAAAATTCTGGGCAGCTGCTCCTTAAACAGGTTGACGTTCCAACGCTCCAGCGCCTCACTCATAACCGTGTGGTTGGTGTAGGACAGGGTTCTGCGGGCAATATCCCAAGCCGCGTCCCAGCCATAGTCATGCTCATCCATCAAAAGGCGCATCAGCTCCGGCACGCAAAGGGCCGGATGGGTATCGTTAATATGGATTGCCACCTTGTCCGGCAGATTATCCAGGGTGTGATACTGCCGGATATGCTCCCGCAGGATGCTTTGCAGGGAGGCGGAGCAAAGCAGATACTGCTGCTTCAACCGCAGGCGCTTGCCTTGGATGTGATCATCCGCCGGATACAGCACCTTGGAAATGGTCTCGGCCATGGTGTTCTCCTCCAGGGCACGGACATAATCTCCACGGGAGAAGGCGGCCATGTCAAAGCTCTGGGGCAGCTTGGCGCTCCAAAGCACCAGCTTGTTGACTGCCTTGCTGTTATAGCCAGAGATATACATATTATAGGGCACAGCCATAACCGAATTGTAGCCATGCTGGGCCACCTTGAACTTACCGTTATCGTACCACTCCCGGACTTCGCCGCCGAATTTGACCTCTACAGCCTCATCCTCACGGGGCTTAAGCCACACATCGCCCATTTCCAGCCAATCGTCGGGGAACTCCATCTGCCAGCCGTCTACGATCTTTTGGCGGAAAATGCCAAACTCATAGCGGATGGAAAAACCGGTGGCCGGATAATTCAAGCCGGTCAGGCTGTCCATATAGCAGGAGGCCAGGCGGCCAAGGCCACCATTGCCCAAGCCCGCATCCGGATCCAGGTCATAGAGCTTATCGATATCAATGCCCATTCCTTTCAGGGCGCTGGTAAACTGCTCCTCCAAGCCAAGATTATACAGGTTGTTCCGCAAGGAAGTGCCAACCAAAAACTCCATGGACATGTAGTATACTTTTTTCCGTTCGCTGCTTTTATAGCTTTTCTTAAACTCCCGGCGGCGCTCATTCATAATCTCCCGCACGGTAGTACACAGAGCCTTATAGGCCTGCTTGCTGGTTGCTTCTTCCATCTTGCAGCCGAAAAGGCCCATACAAGTGGAATTAAGGGTGTCAATGACTTGCGTTTTATTCATGGTTCCTCCAAAAATGCGAATTTCTCCGGCCGGAATTCCTTGGCCGGAATATATATTGTTCAGCATCCTCTGACAGATCGCCGTGGGATGCGAAACGTCGTAATCATCCGGGCATTTCCCGGTTTTATGGCGTAAACGGGGAAAGGCCCCGCTGCGGGGCAACAAAATTCTTTCACCCCGCTGCCCGGGGGCTGCGCTAGCCAGCATCCTATCCGTCTCATCCGGACAAGCTCCGGCTGCCGGCCTTAGGTTCTTCCTCGTTTTCTTAGGGGCATGTTTTTATGGACGCGGTTTGCCGGGCCGGTCTATCTCCCCTCAATCTTGAAAAAATACAGGGAAATATAAGGCAAAGCCTTCCCTTACGGCGCCTGCGCGGCGATCATCAGGCAGGGCCTTTGGTCAAGCTGGGCCATTTCATGGGCGACAGGACACACAAAGGCTGCCAGGCGGCTTCGCCGCCCGGCATAGATGTGAATATTGGCACACCCCCGGCCCTCCGGCGGTTTCCACGACCGCCGGAGCCAAAGAAGGGTCAGAAAGAAAGGATCTCCTGATACAAATCCATATACTGAGCGGCAGGCTGCTTCCAGCTGAAATCCACCTGCATATCCTGCTTGGCCAGAGCCTCCCAGCCCGGACGGTTGCAGTAATACTCTCTCAGCGCCCGATCAATTGCCCCAAGGAAGTCATCGCCGTTATAGCTGCGGAAGGTAAAGCCTCTTCCCTCTCCCGTCTCAGGATTATAGGGCCAGACGGTATCCTTCAAGCCGCCGGTTTCATGAACCACAGGCACAGTGCCATAGTGCATGGCAATGATCTGACTCAGGCCGCAAGGCTCAGACTTTGAGGGCATCAGGTACATATCCGCGCCGGCATACACCCGGCTGGCCAAGGCCGAATCGAACCGGAGATTCATGGACATCTTGCCAGGGTACTGGCTAGCGATCTCCCGCAGGGCGTTTTCAAACTTTGCCTCGCCGGTACCCACAATCACCAGCTCAATTTCCCGCTCAAGGAGCCTTCTTATAATATAACACAACAAGTCAATCCCCTTGTGGGCGGCCAGGCGGCTAACCATGGCCAAAATAGGGGCGTCATTCTGCCACAAACCCAGCTCCTGCTGGAGCGCCCGCTTATTCTCCTTTTTGTCGTCAAAGGTATTCGCGGTATAGTTTTTGGCCAGGGCTTTGTCTTTGGCCGGGTCGTACACCTGGGTATCGATGCCGTTGGTAATGCCCCGGAGCCACGGCCCCTTAGCCGCCAAAACATCGGCCAGGCCATGGGCAAAGTAGGGATATTTCAGTTCCTCGGCATAGGTGTTGGATACGGTAGTGACCATATCGGAGGTTACAATGGCCGCTTTCATCACGTTGATGCAATCGTCAAAAACGCACACGCCCCGATATTCCTCCGGCAAAGCCAGGGTATCGTCAAAAAACTCCAGATGGGCTTTGCCCTGATACTCCACATTGTGGATGGTAAACATGGTGCGGGTATCGGGGAAGCAGCTGCGGAACTCCGCCCGGAGATAGACCGGGATCAGCGCGGTTTGCCAATCGTGACAATGGAGGATCTCCGGCCGGAAATCCAAGTAATTCATGGCCGACAGCACCGCCTTGGAAAAATAGGCAAAGCGCTCGCCATCGTCATAATAACCATAAGCGCCGTCACGGCCAAAGTAATACTCGTTGTCGATGAAATAAATCTTCAGCTTCTGACGCTGGCTTTTCAGCTGGAACACGCCCACATGCTGCTGCCGCCAGGACAGATTGATGCCAAAGGAGGTAAGAAACTCCGTCTCTACCTCCGGGTTATTTTTGATGCGGCGGTAATAGGGCAAAAACAGGCAAACCTCGTTTCCCTTAATACGCGCCAGCTCGCCGGGCAGGGCCTGCAGCACATCGCCCAAGCCGCCGGTTTTGATATACGGCGCGGCCTCGGAAGCCGCTATGGCAATTTTCATACAGCATCTCCTCGTTTTAAGACCACCGGGCACTGCGGCGTGCCAACAAGACGTTTCCCCGCGCTAATTTTAACATCCTTGTCAAGGATGCAGCACTCTAAGTAGGCATTCTCCCCAATTTCTGTGTTAGCCATAACCACGCAGCCCTTGACTTGGGCGCCTTTGCCAAGGCGCACCCCTCTAAAGAGCACAGAGCGTTCAGCGGCGCCTTGCAGCACACAGCCATCGGCCACGATGCAGTCTTTGATTTCCGATTCCTCGCCATAGTAGGAGGGTACCTGATCCCGTACCTTGGTGTAAATGGTCAGGCCATCCCTAAACAAGCTCTTACGGATGTTCTCGTCAATGAGGGCCAGGCTGTTGTTGTAGTATTCCTCAGGGCTTTCGTTAAACAGCGCCACGTTTTGGAACTGGTACACATCCACCGTTATCCGCTTTTCCCGCCAATAGCGGAGGATAAACTCCCGCTCCAGCCGGTACAGGTTCCGGGCCACACACTCTCTGGCCGCTTCAATGAGCAGCTCACGGCGGACAATGAAGATGCCCATGGAGGACAGGTAGCCCTCCGGCGCGCAATAATCCACCGCCATATCGGTAACCTCGCCCTTCTTATCCACGGTAAGGGCCAGATCGATTTGCTTTTTGCCGTTGCAGATGCCCGCCTTGGCCACCACGGCCAGATCCTTGCCGGAAGCAATATGGGCCTCCAGCACCTGGTTGAGATCGATGGCGCACAGCACACCGGAATCGGCCAAAATCACATATTCCTCTGTGGACAGGGCCAAAAAGTTTTCCACAGAGTGGATGGCCTCCAGCTTGCCCCGGTAGGAATCGGAATGGCTCATGGAGAAGGGCGTTAAAAACTCCAGGCCCCCCTCCTTCAGCTCCAGATCCCACTCCACGCCGGAGCCGATGTGGTTCATCAGGCTTTGATAGTTATATCTGGCAATGATGCCGATGTGGCGGATGCCGGCATTGGTCATGTTGGACAGAGGAAAGTCGATTTGACGGTATCTGCCGCCGTAGGGCAGAGAGGCCATAGTGCGCTTGTTGGTTAACTCGCCAAGTGAGCTGTCATAAATATTGGCAAAAACAATGCCCATTACGTTTTTATTCATTTTCGCTGCCTCCCTTGTTTTATTAGTAAATCTCGCCCGGCGCAATGATCTGGCCGGCTTCGATCACCTTGGCCTTGCCCACCACGCTGATCTTGCGGGCGGCGTCGTCCTGGAAGTCTCCGCCCACCACGGCATTGGCGCAGATCTTGCAATCCTCGCCAACGATGGCATTGCGGATGATGGCGCCCGGCGCAATGGTCACGTTGGGCATGATCACGCTGTCTTGCACGATGGCGCCCTTGCCCACCGTACAACCGGTAGAAATCAACGAGTGGCGAATGTCCCCATAGATCTCGCAGCCCTCGGCAATAAAGCAGTTGACCTTTTGGGAGTCTGGGGAGACAAAGCTTGCCGGCAGCGCATAGTTTCTGGCATAGATCTTGCCCTGGCCGTTGTTGTAAAGATCAAACGCAGGCTCGGTACCCAGAAGCTCCATATTGGCCTCCCACAGGGAGGAAATGGTGCCCACATCTTTCCAATAGCCGTTGAAGTTGTAGGCAAACAATCTATGCCCGGCATTGAGGATGGCAGGAATCACGTTTTTGCCAAAGTCGTTGGACGACTTTGGATCATTTTCATCGTCGATTAAGAACTGCCGCAAAATGCTCCATTTGAAGATGTAAATGCCCATAGAGGCGTTATTGCTCTTCGGCTTGGCCGGTTTTTCTTCAAACTCATAGATAGACCCGTCCTCCCGGGTATTCATAATGCCAAAACGGGACGCCTCCGCCATGGGCACCTGGCGGACGGCGATGGTACAGTCGGAATTTTGCTGCTCATGGAAGCTGAGCATCGCCGCATAGTCCATACGGTAGATATGATCGCCAGAGAGAATGAGCACATTTTCCGGGTCGTACCGCTCAATGAAGGGGATGTTCTGATAGATGGCATTGGCTGTGCCCTTATACCATTCGGATTTTTTGCTCCGGGCATAGGGGGGCAGCACCTGGGCGCAGCCATGGGATCGGTTGAGGCCCCACGGCTGGCCGTTGCCGATGTATTCATTGAGTTCCAGAGGCTGATACTGGGTAAGAATACCCACAGTATCGATGCCGGAGTTTACACAGTTGGAAAGGGGGAAGTCGATGATGCGGTATTTACCGCCAAATGGGACTGCCGGCTTTGCCGTGTTCTCCGTGAGGACCATCAAGCGGCTACCCTGGCCGCCTGCAAGGAGCATTGCTACACAACGCTTTTTTTGAAAATACATGGCTTTCTCTCCTAATCTTAAATTCCGGATCTCCGGTTATTGGGTCTTCTTCCTATTGCGGAGTCACTGGGTTTTCTTGCGGTTGCGGGGTTTTCTGCGGTAGAACACTGCAGACAGCGGCGGCAGGGTGAAGTCGGCGGCGTAAGCGTACTCTCCCCAGGGGCTAGGCTCCGCCACGATCTTCGGCAGCTCCGTGCCCCAACCGCCATATCGTTCATCATCGGAATTGAGCACCGGCTCATATTCCCCGGCGGCAGGCAGGCCCAAACGGTAGTTTTCCCGCCGCACCGGGCAGAAGTTGAACACGGCGATCACTTCCCTTCCGCGACGGTCGATCCGCCGTAAGGCTACCACGTTGTTATCTCGGTCGTCACAGCTGATCCAGCGGAAGCCGTCCCAGTCGGTGTCGTTTTCCCACAGCGCGGGGGTATCCAGGTAGAAGTGGTTGAGATCCCGCACATAGCTTTGCATCTGTTGATGCTTTTCGTAGCCCAGCAGCACCCAATCCAGGCCCTGCTTACAGTTCCACTCGATGAACTGGGCAAACTCATTTCCCATAAAACTGAGCTTTTTGCCCGGGTGGCTCATCTGGAACCCAAAGAAAGTCCGCAGATTGGCAAATTTATCCGGGTAATAGCCGGGCATCTTCTCGATCAAAGAGCACTTGCCGTGTACAACTTCATCATGGGACAGGGGCAGCACAAAGTTCTCAGAGAAAGCATAGGTCATGGAGAAGGTCAAGCTCTCATGGCAGCCTTTGCGGTAGATGGGGTCCAAGGACATATACCGCAGCATGTCGTTCATCCAGCCCATGTTCCACTTGAACAGGAAGCCCAGGCCGCCGTCAAAGTCCGGCTTGGTGATCATGGGGAAAGCAGTGGACTCTTCGGCGATCATCAGCGGCTGCTTTTGCACCGCAAACGCCGCCCGGTTGAGCTGGCGCAAAAATTCGATCGCCTCCAGATTTTCCTTGCCGCCAAACTTGTTGGGCTTGTACGATTGGCGGTTATAGTCCAAATACAGCATGGACGCCACCGCGTCCACCCGCAGACCGTCCACATGGTATTTTTCCATCCAAAACACGGCGTTGGACACCAGGAAGGATTTTACCTCCGGCCGGCCATAGTCAAAGATCCTGGTAGACCAATCCGGATGCTCATTCATGGAAGGATCGGATACCTCATAGCAGCAGGTGCCGTCAAACTCATACAGGCCATTTTCATCCTTGGGGAAATGGGCGGGCACCCAATCCAGGATCACGCCCAAGCCCGCCTCATGGCAACGATCTACAAATTCCATAAACTGCAGGGGCGAGCCATAGCGGGAGGTAGGAGAGTAATAACAGGTTACCTGATAGCCCCAGCTGGGGTCATAGGGATATTCGCAAATGGGCATAAGCTCAATATGGGTATAGCCCATGTCCTTTACATAGGGGATCAGCTCGTCGGCCAGCTCGGTGTAGCTGTAATAGCCGCCGTCCTCCTTACGCCGCCAGGAGCCGAAATGCACCTCATAGATATTCATTGGCCGGCGCAGCACATTGGAGCGCGCCCGTCTGGCCCGATAAAGGCTGTCGTGCCATTTATATCCATCGATGGTACAGATCCGGCTGGAGGTGTCCGGCAGCTTGCCGGTACGGTAGCCGTAAGGATCGGTTTTGTAGATGCCGGCGCCGCCTGCTCCGGTAACAAAATATTTATATGCATCACCTTCCTTGGCGTGCACAGAAAAAGCTTCCCACACGCCTTGGGAGATCTTGTTCATGGGTAAGTCGTCAATATTCCAGAAGTTAAAATCGCCAACCACACTGACTTTTTGCGCATTTGGCGCCCACACCCGGAAAACATATCCTTGGGTTCCCTCACGAATTTCCCTGTGGCAGCCCAGCAGAGTAAAAGCATGGACATTCTCACCGCTATGGAACGCATCCAAGGCGGCTTTCAACTCCAGATTCATAGGCGAGTCCTCCTCTTCCAATAATACAATTACATTATACAGCAAATTTCCTAAATTTCAATCATTTCCTTCTGTTTCTTCTGTTTGCACAACTTTTGGTTCAAAATTTTGTGGTAAATGCACACGATTTTATGCGTTTCCACCAGGCCGGCAATTCCTGCTGGACATCCATACCGGTTTGCACTATAATAATAATACATCCCTATGCATACATTCAGGAGGCGATGGCAATGCAATTTGGCGTGTGTTGTATCGAGTGCTTGGTATCCCGCCACGCCGCGCTGGCAAGAAAAAAAGGCGACAGCGCCAAGGCCGTTCCCTTTCTAAAGGAAATCATAGCCGCCATCGCCGCGGCGCCGCCGGACGTAGCCGCCCCTTGGCTTTCTCCCCAATTTGACCGGATCATTCAAAAATATTATGGCCCAGACGGCGGAGACTATGAGCGCGTCAAGCGCTTCTCCAACGACTATATGCTCCGCCTGCTGCCCCGTATGGAGGCGCTGGTAGACCAATCCCCCCACCCTCTGGCCGCCGCCCTGTCCATCGCCCAAGCCAGCAATTATATTGATTTTACCGCGCTGTATGACCAGGTGACTTTTCATCAGCTGGATCAGCTCCTTGCTGACGCTGCCGCCAAGCCCTTAGCCGGGCCGGAGCTGGATCAGCTCCAGCGGGAGCTGCCTATGGCCAGGAAGCTGCTCTACATCTGCGACAACGCCGGGGAGATCATTGCCGACCGTTTGGTGGCCCAACAGCTGCGCCGGCAGTATCCCCAGCTTTCCCTGGTGTTCGCTGTGCGGGGGAAGCCCGCCGTAAACGACGCCCTGCGGGAGGACGCCGTCACCGCCGGGCTGGACAAGCTGGGGCAGATCGTAGACAACGGCAGCGGCATTTCCGGCACGGAGCTGGCCTATCTTAGCCCTTCCCTAAAGGCCCAGATGGAGACGGCGGATATCCTTTTGGCCAAGGGCCAGGGAAATTTTGAAACCATGCTGGGCTGCGGCTACAACGTCTATTATGTATTTCTTTGCAAGTGCCGCCGGTTCACCGACTTTTTCCAGGTGACCCCGCTTACCGGCATGCTGGTCAATGAGCGCCGTCTGCCAAGAAAAACCTTTGCCGACTAGGGCGGTCTGCCCACGCCTGGCGCGCCACAAAAACAGGCGTTTTTCTCAGGGCAAGAACGCCCTGGCAGACGGCCGTTATCCCCAGCGAAGCCTCTGGGAAAAAGGGCAAATTTTCGGCGGCGCCGCACGGCATGCAAGCAAGGGGCAAATTCACCAACTGTTTATCCTCCATTCACAGATTTTTCATAAAACATCAGTAAGATGAAGTCGTACTCAAAAGGAACCTGAGTGCAAAACCAAATTCTTTTCTCCTTTTCTCTTCTTTTCTCAACGGCGCCTGGGCTTCTCCCCAGGCGCCACCTTTATTTTTACGCCCCCTCACCGGAAGGGCGTCTTGCCAAAAGGATCGGTTTTCTCGATGGATCTTCCCGGCAGGATGTTCCCTGGCCGGTTTTTTTGCCAAAATCTACGGCCCGTTTTTGTGCAACCTGTTGAATTTTATGCCGGTTTTCCTCTGCGCTATTGCGCATTTCTTCCGAATATGTTAGAATTCAAAAGAAACATAGAAAAGGAGGCTCCTTTATGAGCAAACACACAAAGCAGGCAACGCCTGCCCAGGGCACGCCCTTTACCCTGGATGGCCGCTTACCGCTGACCAAGGCCATCCCCCTAGGCCTGCAGCATGTGCTGGCCATGTTTGTAGGCAATCTATCCCCGCTGCTGGCCATGATGGCCGTTTGCAGCATCACCACAGACGCCGGTTACGGCGCTTTGCGGATCTCTCTTTTGCAAAACGCCATGCTGATTGCCGGTTTGGTCACCTTTTTGCAGCTGTATCCTCTGGGCCCCATCGGCAGCCGTCTGCCCATTGTTATGGGTACCTCTTCCGGGTTTATCGGCATCAACAAATCCATCGCCGTAAGTATGATGGGCGGCGTTGCCGCCGGCACCATCACCACCAGCTTAGACGCCGGCATCTACGCCTACGGCGCCGTTATGGGCGCTTGTATCATCGGCGGCATTTTTGAAGCCGGCTTGGGCTTTTGCATTAAGCCCCTGCGGAAGTTTTTCCCTCCCGTGGTCACCGGTACGGTGGTTGTGGCCATCGGCCTGAGCCTAATCTCTGTTGGCATCGGCTTTTTTGGTGGCGGCAGCAGCGCGGCAGATTACGGCTCCATGTGGAACTTGGCCTTGGGTCTGTTTACGCTGGTCGCTATTTTGGTGTTTAAGTTTGCCTTTAAGGGGTTGCCCTCCATCGCCTCTGTGCTGTTGGGCATCATCGTCGGTTACCTTGCCTCCTTCATTATGGGCTTGGTTCTGCCCGGCACCTATACCTATGTAAATGAAGCCGGCGAAACCGTCACAACCACCTGTGCCTACATCACCCAATGGGCGCAGGTCAAGGACGCGGCCTGGTTTGCCGTCCCCAAGATTTTGCCCGTAAAGCCCCAGTTTAACCTGGGCGCGATCATCCCCATGTGCATCATGTTTGTGGTTACCGCTGTGGAAACCATCGGCGACACCGCCGGCGTAACAGAAGGCGGTCTTGGCCGCAACGCCACCGACAAGGAGCTTTCCGGCTCTGTGGTCTGCGATGGCGTAGGCTCCACCCTTGCCGCTGTTTTTGGCGTGCTGCCCAACACCTCCTTTAGCCAAAACGTGGGCCTTGTTGGCATGACCAAGGTGGTCAACCGCTTTGCCATCGCCATGGGCGCGGGCGTCCTGGTTTTGGCCGGATTGTTCCCCAAGGTGGGCGCCATCATTTCGGTTATGCCCCAGCCGGTGCTGGGCGGCGCGGCGGTGATGATGTTTGCTTCCATCATTGTCTCCGGTATCCAGTTGCTGACCAAAGACTCCCTCGCCGGCCGGAACGGCACCATCGTGGCCGTAGCGCTGGGCCTTGGCTATGGTCTTGGTTCTACCGCCGCTGTGCAGTCCTTTATGCCCCAGTGGCTAACCTATGTGTTTGGCGGCTCCGGCATCGTTCCCGCCGCTTTGATCGCCATTGTGCTAAATATTATTTTGCCAAAGGATAAAAAAGCATCCTAACATAAAACATAGCTTCGGGGCTGTGGCAAACGCCACAGCCCCGATATTTACGTCAGATCCACCGTGCAGATCGCTCCTGCCGGAAGAGTGATGGTCTGGCAATAGGTCCCGTTTTCCTTTACCTGATATGTACCCGGCGGCAGATCGTCGAACAAACAGGTGCGCACATACTTCTGCAAGGTCTCCGGAGGTTCCTCCGGTTCCAAATAGAAGGAGTGGCTATAGCTTGTCCCTTCCTGGCCTTCCAGGGCGATAACCAGCATAAAGCCATCCTCCGCCACCCTGGCCCGGCTGACGCTACACTGCACCTTAACGGAGCAGCTCTCCCCATCGGTCAAATACAACAGCTCGCCGTCTCCGGACAAATTGCCGGAGCTTACCTCTACCGACGCGTTTTCCGCCAGGATGAAGCGTCCGCAGCCGGTTTCCGGCTGCCAGGTAGCGTAGCAGCCAGGACACATCGGGCCTGCGGTAAATTCACCGTCTTCATCCGCCTGCACCTGCTGCACCTCCTTGCCGGTGGTGTCATAGATGCCCAGGGTTTGTCCCGGCACGCCGCCGCGAAGTACCACATAGTAGCCGTCTTCCCTTTGTTCGGCTGCGGCCGTTGTTTCTCCCTCCTGCCAAGAGACAGCGGTTTGCTTTTCTTCTGTTTTTTCCTCCGCGCCGCTGAGCAAAGAAACGCTTACTGTGACAGCGCCGATCATCACTGCCACAGCAAGCAGCCGTGCTGCGTTGCTTTTCATGAACACGCTCCTTTCCGCAAGATTTCCTCTCTGACTACTATTATAGAGGGGCGCGGAGGGCAGAATCCCGATTTTTCTGTCGACAGTTTGGGCGGGAGTAAAAATTTCCCTCCACAGGTTTAATCTGGCGTTTCCCGGGCCATACTAGTCTGCGGAGGTGCATGTTATGCAAAACAACAACCATGAGAATTCGTTCTCAAAACAACTCCGGGACAAGGGCTATTACATAGTCCTGATCCTCTGCATCGCTGCAGTAGGGGTCTCGGGCTATCTGTTCTGTAAGTCCCTTTCCAAATCCGCAAAGACCAATGAGGTATCTCTGGCTGAGCAGGCCTCCAACACCACGGAGGAGGACACGACCGAGCGCCAAAGCCACAGCCAGGCCGCGGCCGTTATGGGGGAGGACACCACCCCCACAACCCCAGAAACGCCAACGCAGAGCAAAACCCTTACCACCGTCAACCCGGTTGACGGCGAAATTGGGCAAAGCTACAGCATGGATCACCTGTCCTACAGCCAAACCACCAGGGATTGGCGCACCCACGATGGCGTAGATCTGCTGTGCGCTCTGGGCACCCAGGTTTGTGCCGCCGCTGACGGCGTAGTGGCCTCTGTGTCCACAGACAATTCTCTGGGCACCATGATCACCGTGTCCCATGCCGACGGCTATGTCACCACCTATGCCAATCTGGCGGAGGATGTCTCCGTTTCCGCCGGAGACCAGGTAAAGGCCGGCGACGCCCTGGGAACCATCGGCGCTACAGCTGTGGCCGAGACCGGAGAGGAGCCGCACCTGCACTTTGCTGTGCACAAGGATGAGGCCTCTGTAGATCCGGCGGAGTTTTTGCCGGATTAAACCCTTCCAGCGCCGGGGCGCCTCCGCCCCGGCCCGCTTTTGGGGCGGTAGTTATTTTACGATTATGGGCAAGGCAATACGCCTGGCCCCATAATCATGGGAGATATAATCATATATAATGTAAAAAGGAAAACCCCTTGAAAACCGAAGTTTTCAAGGGGTTTGGAGCTGTTAGCCAGATTTGAACTGGCGACCTCATCCTTACCAAGGATGCGCTCTACCGACTGAGCTATAACAGCATTCACAAAGCATGCTTATTATAGCAAATTTTTTGCGGTTGTCAAGTCATATTTGAAAATTTTTGCGGTCTTGTTTCTGCCCCGGCCGTACCGGAAGTAGGCCCTGTCCAGCCCTTTACGGATCAACGCTTCCTCTTCTCCCGTATGCCATCTGGGATGGCTGTGCGGACGGTGTGACCGTTCTTTTTAGCATATACAAACCGGGAAAAATATTTTCCCCTCTTCCCGGCGGGCTAAGGCCGGATTTTTCTTGACACAATCTGCCGATATATGGTATATTGTATCTTACTAAGAAAAGACGGGCCTGGCCTGCCGTGAACGGAAGGTTTGAATTTCTACTTTATGCTGCTTCCTATGGATTCTGTTTTCTTCCCCAAGTGCATACGCTCCGACAGCCCGGTCCTTTGGGGCCTTGGGCTACCGCCGGTTTTCGGCGGCAGGTCTGTGCGTAAGGTGGCAAACAGGTGGTGCGGCAACCACCTGTTTTTTTGCGGCAAAATGGCCCAAGGCCCAGCTGGCCCAAGACCTCCCCTCCCGGGCAAGCCATCGGCGGCAAAAGCCCTGCCGGGTTCATAAAACCAAGGGCTTTTATGGCATACTAAGGTGTGGCCAAGCACGCCCAGCGGGCCATAACCCCAGGGGAGTCAAAATGAGGCGGCAAAGCAGGGCAATTTGGCGGATTTCCCGCTTTGGCGGCGAAACTCCCGCAGAAAACGGCAAATTTTAGGGTGTGCTGTGGGGTTTTCAGATACGCCCTCGTGTTAGGTGGTATTGCCATGGATCTGGAAAAGCAAAAGCAGGCCCCCATCTGCGCCGCCCTGGAGCGGTTTCGGCGGCGGCGGGTGGTGCCCTTTGACGTACCCGGCCACAAAAGAGGCCGGGGAAACCCGGAGCTGGTACAGCTGCTGGGCGAACAGTGCGTGGGGCTGGACATCAACAGCATGAAGCCCCTGGACAATCTCTGCAACCCCATATCGGTCATCGCCCAGGCGGAGGCCCTGACCGCCGACGCCTTTGGCGCCAGCCACGCCTTTTTGATGGTAGGCGGCACCACCAGCGCCGTACAGGCCATGGTACTGTCCGTGTGCAAGGCGGGAGACAAAATCATCCTGCCCAGAAACGTCCACAAGAGCGCCATCAATGGGCTGATCCTCTGCGGGGCCACGCCGGTATATATCAGTCCCAAGGTACAGCCGGAGATCGGCGTTGCCCTGGGCATGGAACCGGAGGCTCTGGAGCAGGCCCTTGAGGAAAACCCCGACGCGGTGGCCGTTTTGATCAACAACCCCACCTACTACGGCATTTGCAGCAACCTTAAGGCCCTAACGGACATCGCCCACCGCCACGGCGTTATGGTGCTGTGCGACGAGGCCCACGGCACCCATTTTTACTTTGGGGAGGGCCTGCCCCTATCCGCCATGGCCGCCGGGGCGGACATGGCCGCCGTATCCATGCACAAGTCCGGCGGCAGCCTGACCCAAAGCTCTGTGCTGCTTACCGGGCCAAAGGTGGACGCCGCCCATGTGCGGCAGGTCATCAACCTAACCCAAACCACCTCCGCCAGCTATCTGCTGCTTTCCAGCCTGGACATCAGCCGGCGCAATCTGGCCCTGCAGGGCAAGGAGCGCTTTGCCAAGGTGGTAAAAATGGCGGAATATGCCCGTCAGGAGATCAACTCCATCGGCGGCTTTTACGCCTACGGCAAGGAACTGGTGGACGGCCAAAGCATCTACGATTTTGACGTGACCAAGCTCTGCGTATACACCCGGCGGATGGGTCTTACCGGCATTGAGGTATATGATCTTCTCCGGGACGAATACGATATTCAAATCGAATTTGGCGATTTGGGCAACATCATGGCCTACATCTCCATCGGCGACCGCATACAGGACATCGAACGGCTGGTTGGCGCTCTGGAGGACATCAAGCGGCTTTACCGGGGAAACGCCGCCGCCCTTTCCCACGGGGACATTTCCTCGCCAAAGGTGGTGTGCAGCCCCCAACAGTCCTTTTACGCCCAAAAGCAGACCCTGCCCATTGAGGAAAGCGCCGGGCGGATCTGCGGGGAATTTGTGATGTGCTACCCGCCGGGCATCCCCATTTTGGCCCCCGGTGAGCAGATCACCCAAGACATCATCCAATACATTCTCTTCGCCCGGGAAAAGGGCTGCAGTCTCCAAGGGGCGGCAGACCCCCAGGTAGACCACATTCAAGTGTTAAAGGGGATATAGCAAATGGGAAAAAGCTCCGATTTATGGTTTTCCAACTATCAAACCAAAAACGTGACCCTGGATATCAAGGTCAGCAAACAGCTCTTCGCCGCCGACAGCGAATACCAGCGGATCGAGGTATACGAATCCCCCGCCTTTGGCCGGTTTTTGGCCCTGGACGGCAGCGTGCTGTTTTCCGAGGCGGATGAATTCGTCTACAACGAAATGGTGACCCATGTGCCTATGGCAGTACACCCGAAAGTGAAAAAGGTACTCATCATCGGCGGCGGCGACGGCGGCGTGGCCCGGGAATTTACCGCCTACCCGGAGATCCAGGAGATCGACGTGGTAGAGCCGGACAAGCAGATGGTGGAGGTCTGCCGCCAATTTTTCCCTGAGGCGGTAAAGGGCTTTGACGACCCCCGGGTACAAATCTTTTACCAGGACGGCCTGCGATTTCTCCGGGGCCGGCAGGCGGAATATGACATCATCATCAACGATTCCTCCGATCCCTTCGGACACACCGAGGGGCTGTTCACCCGAGAGTTTTACGGCTGCTGCTACAATGCCCTGAAGGAAGACGGCCTGATGGTATACCAGCACGGCAGCCCCTTCTTTGACGAGGATGAAAGCGCCTTTCGCTCCATGCACCGGAAGGTTTACCGGTGCTTTCCCATCAGCCGGGTATATCAGTCCCATATTCCCACCTGCACCAGCGGCTACTGGATGTTTGGCTTTGCCAGCAAAAAATACCATCCCATCAACCACTTTGACCCTGTCCGCTGGAACGCCCGGAAGCTGAAAACTTGGTATTACACCACCAACATGCATGTAGGCTCCTTTATGCTGCCAAAATATGTAGAAGATTTGCTCAAACAAGAGGAGGATATCACCAATGGCTAAACTGCTCATTATCGGCTGCGGCGGCGTGGGCCGGGTGGCCATTGCCAAGTGCTGCCAAAACAGCGATGTATTTTCTCACATCTGCATTGCCAGCCGCACCCAGGAAAAGTGCCAGGCCTTAAAGGAGGAGCTGGCCCCCCACACCAAAACCTGCATCACCACCGCCCAGGTGGACGCAGATGATCCGGCCAGCGTAGAAGCTCTGATCCGGGCCTACGGTCCGGACGCAGTGCTCAATGTGGCCCTTCCCTACCAGGATCTGTCCATTATGGACGCCTGCCTGGCCGCAGGGGTGCATTATATCGACACCGCCAACTATGAGCCGGAAGACACCAACGATCCCGCCTGGCGGGCGGTATACGAAAAGCGCTGCAAGGAAAAAGGCTTTTCCGCCTACTTTGACTACAGCTGGCAATGGGCCTACACGGAAAAATTTCGTCAGGCCGGCCTGACGGCCCTGCTTGGCACAGGCTTTGACCCCGGTGTAACCAGCGTCTTTACCGCCTGGGCGAAAAAGCACCACTTCGATGAGATCCACACCATCGACATTTTGGACTGCAACGGCGGCGACCACGGCTATCCCTTTGCCACCAACTTTAACCCGGAGATCAATCTCCGGGAGGTATCCGCCCCCGGCTCCTACTGGGAAGACGGCCACTGGGTGGAGATTTCGCCCATGTCCATCCGGCGGGAATACGACTTCCCCCAGGTGGGAAAAAAGGATATGTATCTGCTCCACCACGAGGAAATCGAGGCCCTGGCCAGAAACCTCCCTGAGGTAAAGCGCATCCGGTTTTTTATGACCTTTGGCCAAAGCTATCTCACCCACATGCGCTGCCTGGAAAATGTGGGCATGCTCTCCACCACCCCCGTGGATTTTGAGGGCAAGTCCATTGTGCCCATCCAATTTCTCAAGGCCCTGCTGCCGGACCCCGCCAGCCTGGGGCCTAGAACCGTGGGCAAAACCAACATCGGCTGCATCTTTACCGGCGTAAAAGACGGCAAGGAGAAAACCCTATATATCTACAATGTGTGCGACCACCAGGAATGTTACAAAGAAGTGGGCAGCCAGGCCGTCAGCTACACCACCGGCGTACCGGCCATGATCGGGGCTATGCTGGTGTGCAACGGCCAGTGGCAAAAGCCCGGGGTTTTTACCACCGATGAATTGGATCCCGATCCCTATATGGACGCCCTAAACCGTTGGGGCCTGCCCTGGGTGGTAGACGAAGCCCCCGCCACGGTAGAATGATGACCCTGAGCCAGATCCCCACCCCGGCCTATGTGCTGGATCTGCCAAAGCTGCGGCAAAACGGAGAGATTTTGGCCGGGGTGTCGGCCCGCACCGGCTGCCGGATCCTGCTGGCCCAAAAGGCCTTTTCCGCCTACAGCGTATATCCCCTGCTAAGGGAGTATCTGGCGGGCACCACCGCCAGCAGTCTGTTTGAGGCCAGGCTTGGCCGTGAGGAAATGGGCGGCGAAACCCACATTTTTGCCCCTGCCTATCGCAGCCAGGACATGCCCCAGATCGCCCAGCTGTGCGACCACATTGTGTTCAACTCCCTATCCCAGCTTCACCGCCACCGGCAGGTCTGCCAGGGCCGGAGCTTGGGCCTGCGGATCAATCCCCAGTGCTCCACCCAGGAGGGCCACGCCATCTACGATCCCTGCGCCCCCGGCAGCCGCCTGGGCATCCCTCCCCAGGGCCTGACCGAGGCGGACATGGCGGGCGTGGACGGCCTGCACTTTCACACCCTGTGCGAGCAAAACGCCGACGCCTTGGTCAAAACCCTGGCCGCGGTGGAGGAAAAATTCGGCCATCTGCTTACCGGGCGAAAATGGCTGAATTTTGGCGGAGGCCACCACATCACCCGGCCGGATTACGATCTTGCCCTGCTGGAAAGGTGCATCCTCAGGGTGCAAAACCAATATGGCCTTCAGGTCTACCTGGAACCGGGAGAGGCGGTGGCCCTAAACGCCGGGTATCTGGTGACCACGGTGCTGGACAGGGTAGAAAATGACGGCATAACCTCCTTGATCTTAGATACCAGCGCCGCCTGCCACATGCCGGATGTGCTGGAAATGCCCTATCGTCCCCCCCTGCGCCACAGCGGTCTGCCGGGGGAAAAGGCCTTTACCTATCGCCTTACTGGCTACACCTGCTTGGCCGGGGATGTGATCGGCGATTACGCCTTTGCCCATCCCCTTGCCCCAGGGGATCGGCTGATTTTTGAGGATATGGCCATTTATTCCATGGTAAAAAACAACACCTTTAACGGCATTCCCCTGCCCTCAATCTACACCCTGGATGCCCAAGGGCAGTGCAAGCTGGTCAAAGCCTTTGGCTACGAGGATTTTAAGGGGAGGCTGTCATAATGGAGGATATTTCCCGCCTGCAGGGCTATTCTATGCCGGGGGAATTTGCCCCCCATGAGGGCTGCGTTATGATTTGGCCGGTACGTCCCGGCAGCTGGCCAAACGGCGGCGTTGCCGCCCAGCGGGCCTTTTGCCAGGTAGCCGCCGCCATTGCCGAAAGCGAGCCGGTATATCTGCTTGCGGATGGGGAGCACCTTTCCCAGGCCAAAGCCGCCGCCCCTGAGGGCGTGCAGGTGCTTTGCATCGACAGCGACGATGCCTGGGCCAGAGATGTGGCCCCCACCTTTGTCATCAACGGAAAAGGAGACATTCAGGGCATCAACTGGCGCTTTAACGCCTGGGGTGGCCAGGTGGATGGGTTATACGCCCAGTGGGACAAGGACGATCTGGTTGCCCCCCGGCTCTGCCAAGCCTTGTCCATCCCCTGTTTTGACGCCCATCCCTTTGTGCTGGAGGGCGGCTCCATCCACAGCGATGGCCAAGGCACCATCTTGACCACCGAGGCATGTCTGCTCAGCCCTGGGCGAAACCCTGGGCTGTCTTGCCGGCAGATCGAACAGGTGCTCCTATCCACCTTGGGAGCAAAAAAGGTGGTTTGGCTGCCCTGCGGCATTTATGAGGATGAAACCAACGAGCATGTGGACAACATCTGCGCCTTTGTAGGGCCGGCGGAGGTGGTTCTTGCCTGGTGCGACGACCCTGCCGATCCCCAATACGCCATGAGCCGGGCTTGTGAAGCCGCCCTGGCCCGGCAGACCGACGCTTTGGGCCGCTCCTTTACCATCCACCGGTTGCCGGTGCCCCAAAGGCCGGTCACCGTGGCCCCGGAGGAAGTATACGGCTACACCTTCGCCCCAGGAGAAGAGCAGCGGCAGGCCGGCGATCGGCTGGCCGCTAGTTATGTAAACTTCTATATTGCCAACAAAGCGGTGATTGTCCCCCAATTTGGGGACGTTCACGACTCCCTGGCCCTGGAAATTCTGGCCCCCCTGTTCCCTGGGCGGGCCATACGGCCCATTGCCGCCCGAGAGATTTTATTGGGCGGGGGGAACATCCACTGCATCACCCAACAAATTCCAAGGAGGATGCCATGAGAACGCTGACCCTGGCGGCCATACAGCTGCAATGCGCCGCCCATGTGGAGGAAAACCTTGCCACAGCCCATCGGCTGGTACGGCAGGCGGCCCAGCAGGGCGCCCAGATGGTGCTGCTGCCGGAGCTGTTTGAGCGGCCATATTTTTGCCAAGAGCGGCAATACGACTACTACAGCTATGCCAAGCCAGTAGCGGAAAACGATGCTGTGCGGCATTTTTTGCCGGTGTCCCAGGAGCTGGGCCTAGTTCTGCCCATCAGTTTTTTTGAGCGAGACGGCAACGTGCTTTATAATTCCGTAGCCGTGCTGGACAAGGGTAAGCTTCTGGGGGTATACCGCAAGACCCACATCCCCGATGACCACTACTATCAGGAAAAATTTTACTTCACCCCCGGCAACACCGGCTTTCCCGTATGGGACACCAGCTTTGGCCGTTTGGGGGTGGCCATATGTTGGGATCAGTGGTTCCCTGAGACGGCCCGGTGCTTAGCTCTGCAGGGGGCGGAGGTGATCGTTTACCCCACCGCCATTGGCAGCGAGCCGATTTTGGGCTGTGACAGCGTGGGCCACTGGCGGCGGGTCATGCAGGGCCACAGCGCCGCCAACCTGGTGCCGGTGGCCGCGGCCAACCGGTTTGGCCGGGAGCAGGTACATCCCTGCCCGGAAAACAGCCACCAAAGCTCCGCCCTGGTATTCTATGGTTCCAGCTTTATCACCGACAACACCGGCCAGATCATTGCCTCCGCCGGCCGGGAGGAAGAAGCGATCCTTTTGGCCACCTACGACCTGGACGCGCTAGCCGCTGACCGTCTTAGCTGGGGCCTGTTCCGAGACAGACGTCCGGAAACCTACGGACAAATTGTAAAATAGAGCGCATACCCAAAGAACGCAGCCTCCCCGCTTGCCGGCTGATACGGATTCTTCATAAAACCGTTAGGTTTTATGAAGAAGGAACCGCCTAACGGCGTTTCCCTTTTGCGGCGAATCGCCACAAAAGTCGTCTCATAC
>CAYVWG010000020.1:0-23314 GCA_964455425.1 uncultured Oscillospiraceae bacterium
CCCCGACCTACTGCTTAGAAGGCAGTTGCTCTATCCAGCTGAGCTACTGGCGCGTTTGGAGCGAGTGATGGGAATCGAACCCACGCCCACAGCTTGGAAGGCTGTTGTACTAGCCGTTATACTACACCCGCAGCTGGCTGACGTCGCAATCAGCGATAAAATACTACCACAGCGGCGGCGGGATGTCAAGATTTTTTCTGGAAAATCACGGGCTTTTGTGAAAAAAATCCAGTATCCGGGAGGAAGGATTTTTTAACAATCCGTAAATTCTGAGCCTGGCTGCTTGATTATCCCAAATTGGCAGATATAATATATCTAGTAGCCAATTTTTTATCCGTTTTTGGGAGATGTCCGCTATGTTTCGACGCCTAATTGACTGGCTGCGGCGCTTTATGTGGGGCCGCTATGGTACAGATCAGCTCAATAGCTTCCTTATGGTTACGGCGGTGATTCTGTGCGTTATCAGCTGGATCCTTTGCAAGATCAGCGTTTTCGGCGTTTATGTAACTGGCCTGGTACTGGAGGTCGTAGCTTGGGTAGTGCTGGCGTTGGTGATTTTTCGCATGCTGTCGAAAAAGCTGGACGTCCGTCGGCGGGAAAACCAGCGCTTTCTGAACCGTACAGCCGCCATCCGTGACCGCCAAAACCGCTATTTCCGTTGCCCCCAGTGCGGTCAAACCGTTCGTGTGCCCCGGGGAAGAGGGAAGATCTGTATCAAATGTCCCAAATGTAGTGAGAAATTCATCCGTAAAACCTGATGTTTTCCCGGCACCGGATATGGGCGCCGGGTTTTTGTATGGACTTTTTTCCGCCTTTATGTTAAAGTACATATAGACAAAAAACGCAATGTGAGGATGGACGGGGTCATGAAACACAGCGGATGATTGGCCGTACTTTTGGCGGTTGTGCTGCTGCTGGGACTGCTGCCAGGGCTGGCCCTTGTTGCCCCCTGCGGCCCCCAAAAGATTGACCCGGAGGGTTATGCGGCCATCGATGGGGATGTATGGGCCGATATCCTTGCCCTGGAGAGGCGCACTGAAGCGGCCAAGCGTGGACGGACAGCGCAAACGGAGGATTATGTGGCCACCACCTCCTACCGGTGCCTCAACACCGCTGAGGGGATTGCCGGCTAGGACTACGCAAACAGGAACGCCTACTACGCGGGGCAGCGGACCTATCCCGATTCTCCCACCATGTATTATTATGAGGTTAACGGTACGGCCATTGCCGAGCATATGCAGGGAACCTACACCCAAGACCAGGTGCAAGCGGTAGTGACCTATACCGACCGAAACGGCCAGGCCCAGGAGCTGACCCTAGGCAGCAAGCAGATGACGGTTGTTAGCGGCTACACGGTTTTGCCCATCAGCGCCATTCCGGCGGCGGACTTGGATGGAGAGCCGCAGATCACCTTTGTGGAAAAAGGCAGCGGCCAGGCCACGATGTGCTACGTCCAAGCGGCAAAAATGGCCTTTGGCCAATAAATACACCTAAAGGAGAACACACAATGAAACGAGTTTTAGCATTCCTGCTGGCAGCGGTCATGCTCTTTGGCCTGTCTGCCTGCAAAAAGACAGTGGAAGAACAGGATAGTGGCAACACCGAGGCGGATGTCTTGCTGGGCACCTGGACCAACCCCAATGGCATGGAGGTGGTATTTTCACACCAGGAGGACGGGAGCTATGTATTCACGGTGACCACGCCGGACTATGCGCTTTCCCCCAACTATGGTACCTACACCGTGGAAGACGGCATTTTGTACTTAGATGGTTGGTTTGCCCAAAACGACAGCGAATATGCCTATGACGGCCAGCGACTGACCATGGAGATCAACGGCTGCAGCTTTACCCTGACCCGGGAGGAAAGCGACAGTCAGGAGGGTCAGACAGAGTCTGAGGATACGGCGCCTGTAGAAAATTCGTGACGGCGCAGATTCCCTAGGGGCGGCAGGGCCATCTTGCTTCATTATCAAAAAACCGAGTAGACCGATATTGCCCATGGCCAAACAAGGCTCTTTCTATGGGCAAAAAATAGCTTGCGGCAAAACGAAAACCGTTTTGCCGCAAGCTTGTTTGCAAGAGTGTGCTTGCCCTTGCTCTGTTGGAACCTATCCACAGTTGCCTTGGGACGCTGTGATGCTACGGATTTTTATACTGCTTCCCTCTGTGCTGTAGGGGCGCCTACAGCATCCACGGAGCCTACTTGCTCAAGGGCTTGCAGGGAGGAAAACATCTGTTCATCAGAAAAATAGCATAAAGCAAAAGCCCCAGGCTTGTACCGTCAAATCAGATGGCGCGTTCAACCTTGTTGGAACGGAGACATCTTGTACAGACGTATACATGGCGCGGAGTACCGTTGACAATGGCCTTGACGCGCTTTACGTTGGGCTTCCACATTCTGTTGGATCGTCTGTGAGAATGGGAGACCTTAATACCAAAAGAAACGCCCTTGCCGCAGATATCGCACTTTGCCACTAGCTGCACCTCCAATCCATAGGTGGAATAGCGAATATTGGCACCTAAAATTGCCAAGTTGTATGATAACAAATTTTTATCCGAATTGCAAGAGGAAAAACGCAAATTTCCGGTTTTTTTTCCAAGGCGATCCGGATTACCTGTTGCCAACGGAGAAAAAAACCGCTATACTGTTCCTATACAAGCTATTTTCAGGATATATCATCCACGGGAGGATAAACTATGACTACAAGCAAGCAAGGCGTGCCCCTGAGCCAGCTGGTAGAGGAATTTCATCTGGAGGTAGCCTTTGAGGCTACAGATTATTCTACCATTGCTGTGCAGGTGGATGAGGTTACCCGTCCCGGTTTGCCAATGGCGGGCTATTTTGAGCATTTTGAACCCATGCGCATCCAGGTTTTGGGCTTGGTGGAGATGACCTACCTTGACCGTATGACGTCTCAGGAAAGGCTGAGCTTTTTTGATCGCCTGTTTGCCTATAAGATCCCGGCGCTGGTGATCTCCCGGGGGCAGAAGCCCCACAAGGAGTGCCTGGAAATGGCCCGCGCCCGGGACATCACTGTGCTGCTTTGCCAGGAGCTGACATCTTATATCGTATCCGGCCTGATCGCCAGCCTGAAAATCGGGCTTGCGGAAAAGATTACCCGCCATGGCGTGCTGGTGGAGGTATACGGCGAGGGGCTGCTGATTTTGGGCGAAAGCGGTATCGGCAAAAGCGAGACGGCGGTAGAGCTGCTCAAACGGGGCCATCGGCTCATTGCCGACGACGCGGTGGAAATCACCCGGGTTTCCCCCAATCAGCTGGAGGGGGCCGCGCCGGCGCTGATTCGCAACTATGTGGAGCTGCGGGGCATAGGCGTGGTGAATGTGGCCAATCTTTTTGGCATGGCGGCCATTAAGGATTCCTGCGTCATCAACCTGGTGATTGAGCTGGTACAGTGGGATTCCCATTACCACTATGACCGGCTGGGGCTGGAGGAAAACTTTATCGATCTTATGGGCGTAAAGGTGCCCTCCTTTGTTGTGCCGGTAACGCCTGGCCGAAATTTGGCGGTGATTTTGGAGGTGGCGGCCATGAACAGCCGTCAGCGGCGCATGGGCTACAACGCCGCCGAGGAATTTACGCGGAAGCTGGATCGTCACTTTGAGGCGGCGACCAAAGAAAAGCAGCGGCAAGGGGAATAGAATACTGAAAAAATTCACAAAAATAGCCTTTACAACCATAAAATTTTGTGCTAATATAGCTCTGTTGACTTTTTGTCTATGCCCTTCGCTCGGTTTCGGGGACATGTTGCGTAAGGCGACCTTCCGCCAGCCCGATACTTAGCAAGCGGTAAATTTTATCAAAAGGTGGAAACAACCATGATTCAAAAGGAAAAGAAATCCCAGGTTATTGCCGAAAACGCTACCCACGAGGGCGATACCGGCTCTCCCGAGGTGCAGATTGCCATTCTCACCGCCCGCATTGCCGAGCTGACCGAGCATCTGCGCACCCATACCCACGATAACCACAGCCGCCGGGGCCTGCTGAAAATGGTCGGTAAGCGCCGCAACCTGTTGGACTATCTGGCAAGAAAGGACATCAACCGTTACCGTGCCTGTATTGCCAAGCTGGGCATCCGTAAGTAAAACATCAAAAGGGCGGCCAAAGGTCGCCCTTTTCCCCCGCGTGGGAGCTTGCTTTAGCAGTTGAAAGTGCCGCTGAAGGGTTTTGGCAGCGGTTTCAAGTGCTAAACCTCCCATGCAGGGCAAATGAGGAGGAGTTTCACATGATTACCCACAAGCAATTTCCAAACCATCGCATTTTTGAAACGGAAATCGGTGGCCGTACCTTTACCGTGGAAACCGGCAAGGTGGCGGAGCTTGCCGATGCCGAATGTGTCTGCCGGTATGGCGACACGGTGGTGCTGACCACCGTAACCTGCAGCCCCCTGCCCAAGGCCGGTATGGACTACTTCCCGCTGACCATCGAGTTTGAAGAGCGGCTATACAGCGTTGGCCGTATTCCCGGCAGCTTTAACCGCAGAGAGGGCCGTCCTTCGGAAAAGGCTGTCCTTACCATGCGGATGATCGACCGCCCCATGCGGCCCTTCTTTGACGATGAGCTTCGCAATGACGTGGTGGTCAGCTGCACGGCCTGGGCTGTGGATCAGGAAAATCCGGTGGAGGTGGTTGCCTCTTTGGGCGCATTTATCGCTACCGCTTGCTCCAGCGTGCCCTGGAATGGCCCTATGGCCACCACAGAAGTGGCGTACCTGGATGGTGAGTATCTGATCAATCCCTCCGCTGAGCAGCGGGCGGCGGCAAAAATGTTCTGCACCATCGCCTCCACGGCGGAAAAGGTGGTCATGATTGAAACCGAGGCCAAAGAAGTGCCGGAGGATATTCTCCTGAAGGGCATTGAACTGGCTCATGAGACCAACAAGAAGATCGTTGCCTTTATCAACACCGTCGTAAGCGCCATTGGCAAGCCGAAGTTCACCTTTGAAAAGGCGGCGGTGAACCATGAACTGCTCAGCGAGCTGTGCGAGTATGGCATGGATCAGATCGAATACGCCCTGGACACCGATGACAAAAACGTGCGGGAAGAGCGGCTCAACGCCGCCCGGGTGGATTTTGCCGAGAAGTTTGCCGAAAAGTACGAGGACTATGAACAGAACATTGAGGTTTGCCTCTATAAGATGCAGAAAAAGGTGGTCAAAAAGTGGCTTCTCTCCGGCAAGCGGGTTGACGGACGCGGCATGGATGAGATCCGTCCCCTGGATGCCCAGGTAGGCATCTTGCCTCGGGTGCATGGCTCCGGCCTGTTTACCAGAGGGCAGACCCAGGTCATGTCCATCTGTACCCTGGCTACTTTGTCTATGGAGCAGAAGTTGGATACCATCTTCCCGGAAGAGACTAAGCGGTATATCCACCACTACAATTTCCCCTCCTTTTCCACCGGCGAGGCCCGCCCTGCCCGTTCCACCTCCCGCCGGGAGATCGGTCACGGTGCTTTGGCGGAAAAGGCCTTGATCCCTGTTCTGCCCTCTATTGAAGAGTTCCCCTATTGCATCCGCGTGGTGTCAGAGGTGGTGTCTTCCAACGGCTCCACTTCCCAAGCCTCCATCTGTGGCTCAACTCTGGCACTGATGGACGCCGGCGTGCCCATTAAGCGGCCGGTGGCCGGCATTTCCTGCGGCCTGATCTCTGATAAGGAAACCGGTACATGGCGCACCTTTACCGACATCCAGGGTGTGGAGGATTTCCACGGAGAAATGGACTTCAAGGTAGCCGGCACCACGAAGGGCATCACGGCCATTCAGATGGATTTGAAAAACGACGGCCTGACCATGGAGATCATTGCCGATGCCTTGGAGCGTTGCCGCAAGGCCCGGTTGGAGATTTTAGAGCAGGTCATGCTGCCCTGTATCGCTGCCCCCAGAGCGGAGGTGTCGGAGTATGCGCCGAAGATGCTGTCTATGAAGATCCCTGTGGAGAAGATCCGGGAGGTCATCGGCTCCGGCGGTAAGACCATCCAAAAGATTTGCGCGGAAACCGGCGCCAAGGTGGATATCGATGATGACGGTAGCGTGTTTATTTCCGCCATCGAAATGGAAGCTGTGGAAGCGGCCAAGAAGATGGTGGATGACATCTGCTTTGTGCCCGAGGTGGGCAAGCTCTACTATGGCCGTGTGGTGCGGATCATGCCAAACCTGGGCGCGTTTGTGGAACTGGCCCCTGGTAAGGACGGCTTGGTGCATATTTCTAAGCTGGAAAACCACCGGGTGGAGAAGGTAGAGGACTCTGTCCATGTGGGCGATATGACGTGGGTCAAGGTCACGGAAATTGACGAAAAAGGACGAGTCAATCTAAGCCGCAGAGACGCTATGCGGGAAATGAATGGCGGCAAGAAATAAGTCTTTTATGAAAAAACGGCAGCAGGGGCGTGCCCCTGCTGCCGTTTTGGAGCAATAGGTTGTGGCCTGCCGCAGCGCACATTTTCTTCGCCCTCGGTAGACAAAATGCGCATTTGCGGGTAGAGAGGCGGTTCCTCTGGCGGGCATATGGCTGGAGAACAGGGATTTTATTGGCTTTGCGGCGTGGGTGCCGCTAGATCTTCGAGGGGTTTGGCAAACTGCACGGGCAAGACAGGAGCAATTTACTGTCTTTTCCGTGCTTAATTTTTTCGTTGCAAGGGAAGCTGCGCCTCAAAATGTAGAGGGCTGCCGGAGCCTGCGGCGAACACAGCTTCAAGGGTGGGGTGGCCGGCTTGCCACTATGTCAGCAGCGATTGGCAGGGAGATTTCCCCTCATGCTGACAAAATGCGCACACGGCGGCAGTCCCGCACAGGATTTTCACCTGTTTGCTCCCTAATTAAGCGAATACCGGCTCCCCAGGAAACCGACATCCATCTCACCCGGCCTTGCCCGGATAGTATATCAACTGGCGGGAGAAAAAACCGCCGGATTTGGGCTGGCAAAGAAAAAACTCTCCCACGGCCAAGAAACTCTTGTTGCCTGGGAGAAAAACATTTGCTATACTATCTATATCTGTGCCGCATACTGCGCAGCCAGCAGGGGCTACCTTCCGAAAAACAGGAAAAAGCGTTCTCCGGAAATAAGATAAATCACCGGGGGCGGCAATGCACCCCCGGTTGGGGTTGACTGTTGGTGGTTAGGCTCGGTTTTTGCGCTCAATGGACTGCTCCGACACAGAGGAAACCTCTTCTACCCGGGGAAACGCTACTTGGGGGCAACCCTTCCGCGACGCTAGAGAAAGAGGGGTGCTTTGCCCTACACAGCGACGCATTTCTTGGCGAAAGACCAGATCCACCATTTCCTGGCCATATTGATCCAACATCTGCCAAGAGGTGCTGTAGGCTCGGTAGTCGCCCATAAAGCCGCTGTAATGGTCGGCGTCGAAGCTCTCATCACAGAGCATGTCTACCGTCACCCCAAAATAATTGGCAATTGAGGCCAGCATGGCAATAGATAGGCCGTTTTTGCTCTTCAGGGCATCAGTAAGGGTGGAGGCGGAGATTGAGATAATCTCTGCCATGCGGCGGATAGAAATACGATTTGCGGCCAGCAGCTTACGTACGTTGCTGGAAGTGATTTCGGCAAAATTCATGCTAATCTGCCTCCTTTTTTCCTATTGTAACAGAAAGTTTTCCTTTTGTAAATCTACATTTTTCGCAAAGGAGTGATTATTTTTGACAAAAATTTTGGTTTTGGCTGAGAAGCCATCGGTAGGCCGTGAGCTGGCGGCGGTTTTGAACTGCAGACAAGGCGGCAACGGCTATCTGGAAGGCGGTCAATATATTGTCACCTGGGCATTGGGGCATTTGGTCACCCTGGCAGATCCGGAGGCCTATGACAAAAGCTGGGAAAAATGGCGCATGGAGGATTTGCCCATGCTGCCGCAAAAAATGAAGCTGGTGGTCATTCCAGAAACGGCCAAGCAATTCAAGGTCGTTCAAGGCCTGATGCGCCGGCCGGATGTGTCGGAGCTGGTGATTGCCACCGACGCCGGACGGGAAGGGGAGCTGGTAGCCCGGTGGATCATGGAAAAGGCTGGGTGGAAAAAGCCCACTAAGCGGCTGTGGATATCCTCCCAAACCACCAAGGCCATCCGGGAGGGCTTTGCCAACCTTAGGCCTGCCCGGGAGTATGACAATCTGTACCGCTCCGCCCAGGCTCGAAGCCAAGCGGATTGGCTGGTAGGCTTAAACGTCACCCGGGCGTTGACCTGCAAGCACAACGCCCAGCTTTCCGCCGGCAGGGTACAGACCCCTACCCTGGCGCTGATCGTTGACCGAGAAGAGGAGATTCGCCGTTTTGTGCCCAGGGAGTATTACGGCGTGGCCATCTATTTGGATGGCTTCCGGGCCAGCTGGAAGGATGGGAAAGGGCAGGCCCACACCTTTGACCGCGCCTTGGCCGAGGGCATTGCGGCCCAGGCGCAAAACGGCGTGGCCACGGTCACCCAAATTACCCGGATGAAGCGCCAGACCCCGCCACCCGCCGCCTACGATCTGACGGAGCTGCAGCGGGACGCCAACAAAAAATATGCCTACAGCGCCAAAGAGACATTAACGATCATGCAGTCTCTCTATGAGCGCCATAAGGCCCTGACCTATCCCCGCACCGACAGCCGCTACATTACGCCCGATGTGGTCTCTACTTTGCCAGACCGGCTCCGAGCGGTGATGACAGGAGCGTATAAACCCTTGGCCCAGGCGGTCTACCGGCAAAAGCCGCTGCAGACCAAGTATCTGGTGGATGCCAGCCGCGTCACCGATCACCACGCCATTTTGCCCACCGAGGAACAGCCGGATCTGCTTGCCATGACCGGGCCGGAGCGGAACATCTACGACTTGGTGGTGCGCCGGTTTCTTGCGGTGCTGCTGCCGCCCTTTACCTATGAAGAGGTAAAGCTTACCTTGCAGGTTGACGGGCAGACTTTTACCGCCGGCGGAAAGGTGGTGCTGGAGGAGGGCTGGAAGGCGGCCTATGGCCAAAATTTTGCCCTGGAAGAGGAAACCGAGGAGGAGCAGGACCGGCAAGCCCTGCCCACCCTGACAAAGGGCCAAAGGCTGCCGGTACGCCGGGCGCAGGTGACAACGGGGAAAACTTCGCCGCCGCCCCGGTATACAGAGGCGACCCTGCTTACGGCCATGGAGCATCCTACCGGGCAGGTGAAGGACAAGGCGTTAAACCAAATCCTCCAGCAGACCAGCGGCTTGGGCACCCCGGCCACCCGGGCGGATATCATCGAAAAGCTGTTTTCCTCATTTTATATCGAGCGCCATGGCAAGCAGCTGCATCCTACCTCTAAGGGAATTCAGCTGGTGAAGATCGTCCCTCAGGATCTGCGCAGCGCGGAGCTGACCGCCCGCTGGGAGGATCGTTTGGCCCGCATTGCCAAGGGCCAGGAAAAAGACGGGGAGTTTGTCCGTCAGATGGAGAGCTACGCGGCAAAGCTGGTGACGTCGGTGAAGGAAAGCGACGCCAAGTATGTTCACGATAATCAAACCAGAAAGCCCTGCCCGCAGTGCGGAAAAAATCTGCTGCTGGTCAAGGGGAAGCGTGGGGATATGCTGGTCTGCCCCGACAGGGAATGCGGCTTCCGCAAAAGCGTAACCCAAACCACCAACGCCCGGTGCCCCAACTGCCACAAAAAGCTGGAGCTTTGGGGCGAGGGAGATAAGCAGACCTTTGCCTGTGCCTGCGGCTACCGGGAAAAGCTGTCGGAGTTCAAGGCCCGCCGGGCCAAGGACGGGGCAGGAAAGGCCGATGTCCGCCGGTATATGGCCCAGCAAGCCCAGCAGCAGGCCCAAGGCAGCTCCGCCATGGCCGACGCCTTGTCCAAGTGGCTTAGCCAGAAGGGGAGCCAATGAACACAGAAAAGCTATACGACAAAGATCCCTATTTGACCCAATTCACCGCCCAGGTGCTGTCCTGTACGCCGGAAAAGGAGGGCTACGCGGTGGTGCTGGATCGCACAGCCTTTTATCCCGAGGGCGGCGGTCAGGGCTGGGATGTGGGCACGCTTGGCCAGGCCAAGGTGTTTGCCGTGACCTGCCGGGAGGATACGGTGATCCATCACTGCAGCGCGCCGCTGACTGGCCAGGTTGCCGGCAAAATCGACTGGCCCCGGCGGTTTGACTTTATGCAGCAGCACTCTGGGGAACACCTGGTTTCCGGCTGCGTTCACCGGCTGCTGGGTTTGGACAATGTGGGGTTCCACCTGGGCGCGGATGTGGTTACCATCGATTTTAACGGCCCCATTTCTCCCCAGGCCTTGGAGCAAATCGAGCGGGAGGCCAATCAGGCAGTTTGGGCCAACAGGGAAACCCAGATCCTGCTGCCTACGCCAGAGCAGTTGCCCCAGCTTACCTATCGCAGCAAAAAGGCGCTGACCGGCCAAGTGCGGATCGTCCGCTTTCCCGGGGTGGATGACTGTGCCTGCTGCGGCACCCATGTGGCCCGGACAGGGGAGATTGGCTTGGTGAAGCTTCTCTCCTGTGTGAAGTTCCGCAGCGGCGTACGCCTGGAGATGATCTGCGGCCAGCGGGCCTATGAATATCTTGCCCAAATCTACGGCCAAAATCAGACCGTTTCCGGCTTGCTTTCCGTGCCACCGCTGTCTACCGGCCAGGGGGCGGCGCAGCTTTGCCAGCGGCTAAGCCAGGCCAAGCAAAACGCGGCTTTGTGGCAGCGCCGCTGTTTTTCCGCCGTGGCCCAGGGGCTGCGGGGAAAGGAAAACGTGCTGGTGCTCACTGAGCAATGCGAGCACCTCCACTTGCTGGCCCAGGCTGTCCAGGAGGCCTGCGGCGGTCGCTGCGCCGTGTTTGCCCAAGGGGACAACGGCTGGCGCTACGCCATTGCCCAGGCTGAGGGTGATTTGCGCCCGTTGGCCCGGCAGCTGGGGGATGCCCTAGGTGGCCGGGGCGGCGGAAAGCCCCAGCTGATCCAGGGGGCGGTTTCCGCCGAAGAAGCTAAGATTCTTCACTTTTTTGCCGGGGATACCCTGGCCAGACTATAGGAGGCCCCATGCCCAGATTTTTTGTAGAAGATATACGTTCTGAGCACCGGTTTTTGGTGCTGGAGGGCGAAAACGCCGCCCATGCCAAGGTGTTGCGGCTGAAAAACGGGGATAGTCTGACCGTCTGCGACGGCAAGGGCACAGACTACGCCTGCACCATCTCGGATGTGTCCCCTGGACGGGTCAGCCTGGTGGTGCACCGGGTAGAGCCGTCCTCCAGCGAGCCAAGGGTGGAGGCCACGGTGTTTATGGCCTTTGCCAAGGCAGACAAGCTCGAGCACGTCATCCAAAAGGCCACCGAGCTTGGCGTGACCCGGGTGGTGGCGTTTCCCTGCCAGCGGTGCGTTTCCCGTCCGGAAGAAAAAGCGCTGGAAAAAAAGCTGGAGCGGTGGCAAAAAATCGCCCGCTCCGCCGCCCAGCAGTCCGGTCGGGGACGGGTACCCCAGGTGGCGGCGGCGCCCTCTTATGCCGCGGCTCTATCCATGGCGGCAAAGGCGGCGCTGCCGGTGCTGTTTTATGAAAATGAGCGCAGCCGTACCTTCCAAGCGGCGCTGTCCGCCGAGCCACTGACCCAGGCGGCGCTGATCACCGGCCCCGAGGGCGGCTTTACCCTGCAGGAGGTGGAGCAGGCCCAGGCTATGGGCATCCAAATTTGCACCCTGGGCCGCCGGATCCTGCGGTGTGAAACCGCGCCCCTTTGCGCCCTGTCGGCGCTGATGTACGCCGCAGGAGAATTTTAGAAAGAGAGAATATCATGGACTATAATCAAGCCGCCTTGGTTATGCACCAGAAAAACCAGGGCAAAATCCAGGTTGGCAGCCGGGTGCCCATTCAGACCCGGGATGACCTTTCCACCGCCTATACCCCCGGTGTGGCTGAGCCTTGCCGTCAGATTGTAAAGGATCCCCAGGCGGTGTACCAGTATACCTGTAAGGGGCGCACAGTGGCGGTGGTGTCCAATGGCACAGCGGTTTTAGGGCTGGGCGACATTGGCCCGGAAGCGGGCTTGCCGGTTATGGAGGGAAAAGCGGTGCTCTTTCAGGCGTTTGCCGGGGTGGACGCCTTCCCCATCTGCATCGACGCCAAAACGCCGGAGGAGGTCATTGCGGTCTGCCGGGCCATTGCGCCCAGCTTTGGAGGCATCAATCTGGAGGACATCAAAAGCCCGGAGTGCTTTGTCATTGAGCAGACCCTGGAGCGGGAGCTGGATATCCCTGTGTTCCACGACGATCAGCACGGTACCGCCATTGTGGTCACCGCCGCGCTGATCAACGCCCTGCGGCTGGTGGGAAAATCGATGGCCCAGGCCAGGATCGTCCTTAACGGCCCCGGCGCTGCCGGTACGGCCATCATCCATATGCTCCAAAATACCGGAGCCAGGGACATTATTGCTGTGGATGAATTTGGCATTTTGGATACCCAGCGACAGGAGGATCATAAGCGCCAGCTGGCCCAAACCACCAATCCCCGAAAGATCCGAGGCGGCCTGGCCCAGGCCATTGCCGGGGCGGACGTGTTTATTGGCGTGTCCAAGCCCGGCTGCTTGGGGGCGGAGCTTTGCCGTACCATGGCAAAGGACGCGATCGTCTTTGCCATGGCCAATCCTACCCCGGAGATCCTACCCGACGAGGCCAAAGCTGCCGGCGTGCGGGTGGTGGCCACCGGACGCAGCGATTTTCCCAATCAGGTCAATAACGTGCTGTGCTTCCCGGGGCTGTTTCAAGGGGCGCTTCGCGTCCGCGCCCGGGATATTACGCCGCAGATGAAGACGGCGGCGGCCTATGCCATTGCCAATTTGGTGACGGACGATCAGCGGTGTGAGGACTATATCATTCCCGGCCCCTTCGATCCCCGGGTGGCCCAGGCTGTGGCCGACGCGGTGGCCCAGGCGGCGATAGAATGTGGGGTAACGCCATGAAAACCATTAGGGCCAAAACCCTTACCGAAACCGTAGCCCGGCTGTGCGTGGAGGCCAATCTCCGCTTGCCGCCAGATGTGGCGGCCGCTTTGGACGACGCCTGCCGGCAGGAGCCATGGCCCCTGGCGCAAAAAACATTAGGGCTTCTGGCGGAAAATCGCCGGGCCGCTTTGACCCAAAACCTGCCCATCTGCCAAGATACCGGCATGGCCTGCGTATTTGTGGAGTTGGGAACGGACGTCCATATTGACGGCGATTTTACCGCCGCCATCCAGGAAGGCGTCCGCCAGGGCTATGGGCAGGGCTACTTGCGCAAAAGCATGGTGGCCGATCCTCTTCGCCGGGGAAACACCGGGGACAATACTCCGGCGGCCATTACGGTAGAGCTGAAAAATGGCCAGCAGTGCCGTGTTACCGTGGCGCCCAAAGGCTTTGGCAGCGAAAATATGAGCCGCCTTGCTATGCTTAAGCCTGCCGATGGGGTGGAGGGTGTGCGGCAATTTGTGATCGACACCGTCTGCCAAGCCGGCCCCAATCCCTGTCCGCCAGTGGTGCTGGGCATTGGCATAGGGGGAAGCTTTGACAAAGTGGCCCAGTTGGCCAAACACGCCCTGCTGCGGCCTTTGGATCAGCCCCATCCCGATCCCTATTACGCCCGGCTGGAGGAGGAACTGCTGGCTGAGATCAACCGTCTTGGCATCGGCCCGCAGGGCTTTGGCGGGAAAACCACCTGTTTGGGTCTGGCCATTGAGACCATGCCTACCCATGTGGCAGGCCTGCCGGTGGCGGTGAATGTGTCTTGCCATGTAACCCGCCGGGCCACGGCGCTGCTGTAGAGAGGAGAAGCCCTATGGAATATTGTCTAAACGTACCCTGCGGGTCGGAAGCGCTGGCCCATTTGCGGGCAGGGGATACGGTGCTGCTTTCCGGCGTTGTCTATACGGCCAGAGATCAGGCCCATCAGCGTATGGCCCAGGCCTTGGCTGCGGGAGAGACTTTGCCCTTTCCGCTAAAAAACAGCGCCATCTATTATGTAGGCCCCACGCCGGAGCGGCCTGGCCAGGTAATCGGCTCTGCCGGCCCTACCACCAGCGGCAGGATGGACGCCTATTCTCCCCTCCTTTTGGCCCAAGGCAACACGGTGATGATCGGCAAGGGCAAGCGAAACGACACGGTGAAGGCCGCTGTGGTAAAGGCGGGTGCTGTATATCTGGCAGCCCTGGGCGGCGCGGGGCCGCTAATGGCCCAAAGCGTCCGCAGCTGCCAGCTGGTGGCCTGGCCGGAGCTGGGCTGCGAAGCCGTTCGCCGGCTGGAAGTGGCAGACATGCCCTTAACCGTGGTGCTGGATGCCCATGGAGGCGACCTGTACGAAAGCGGCCCGGCGGCCTATCTGGCCCAGGGGGAAACGCAATAAAGAAAAAAGTCCCGGAGCCGCTGCCAAGCTTAGCTTGGCAGCGGCTCCGGGCAGCTATGGATATACGTCTTGGCGTTCTCGCTCCCTAAAGCAAGGAGGCAGGGACTACAGCAATTCTCGGGCAGACAGCTTGGTTAGCACATCGGTGAAATAGGCGGGCAACGGGCAGGTTAGGGTAAGCTGCTGGCCTGTGCGGGGATGGCGGAAGGTCAGGGCCTGGGCATGCAGACATTGCGTGTCTTGGCCCAGCTCCTTGGCCTTGCGGCCATACACTGTGTCTCCCAAAATGGGGTGGCCCTTGTAGGCCAGATGTACCCGAATTTGGTGGGTGCGTCCTGTCTCCAGCTGGCAGCGAAGATGGGTATAGCCAGAGTAACGGTGCAGCACAGTATAATGGGTCACCGCCGGGCGGCTGTTTTTGGTGGTGACCGCCATCTTTTTTCGGTCAGTAGGGTGCCGGCCAATGGGGGCGTCTATGGTGCCGCTGTCTTCCTTCATGCCGCCGCAGACAATGGCCTCATAGGTGCGGGCCAGGGTGTGGTCCTTCAGCTGGGCGGCAAGGGCTTGGTGGGCAAAATCGTTTTTTGCCACAATAAGCAGGCCGGAGGTGTCCTTGTCGATGCGGTGGACGATCCCCGGACGCAGCTCGCCGTTGATTCCGGAAAGGGAGGCTTTGCAGTGATCCATCAGCCCGTTGACCAGCGTGCCCTGCCAGTGGCCGGGGGCAGGGTGAACCACCAGGCCCTTGGGCTTGTTCACCACCAGCAAATCCTCGTCTTCATAAACAATGTCCAGATCCATCGGCTCCGGGGCCAAAGATACGTCTACCGGCTCCGGCAGCTCCACCTGATAGCTGGCGCCGGCGGTGGTTTTGTCCTGCTTGCGCACAGGCCTTCCCCCCATGGTGACCCAGCCCTGAGCGATCAGCTTTTGCGCGGCGCTGCGGGTCAGCTGGGGCATATGCTCGGCAAGAAAGACATCCAGCCGCTGGCCGGCGGTGTGGGCCGTCAGAATCATGACGTTGTCTCCTTTGCGTTTTTCTGGAAAAACAGAAGATACACCGCCAAGGCGATGGCGCCGCAGGTGATGAAGCAGTCGGCCACATTAAAGACGGGGAAGGAAATAAAGTCCACGGCGATCATATCGGTTACCTTGCCGGAGATCACCCGGTCAATGCCGTTGCCGATGGCGCCGCCGGCAATAGCGGCCAGGCACCACAGCTCAAAGGGCCGGGAAAACACCTTTTTGGCAATAAAGACGATCACCGCCGCCAAAAACACCAACACCATCCCTACAAATACCCACCGCATACCGGCGAAAAGGGAAAAGGCGGCTCCCTCGTTTTGCACATGGGTTAGGTGCACGACCTTAGGAAGCAGGGGAACGACGCCGTACAGGGGGATGGTTTTGACCACCAGATATTTGCTCAGCTGATCCAAAGCGGCAACAAATAGGGTAAAGACGATCAGCCCCGCATATAATTTTTTTGCCTGCTTGTTCATAGGCAGTTCCTCTCTGCGGCGCAGGCCACATGGGACAGCAGCACCGCCGTGGTAACCGCGCCTACGCCGCCGGGCACAGGGGTGATGGCCCCGGCCAGGGGGGAGACGGCGGCAAAATCCACATCGCCGACCAGACGCTTGGCGGCGCTGTCCCAGTGGATCCCTACATCCAGCACCACAGCGCCGGGCTTGACCGCGTCGGCCCCCAGCATTTGTTTTTGCCCTGTGGCGGCTACCACAATATCCGCCTGGCGGCAAAGGGCTTGCCAATTTGGCGTTTTGCTGTGGCATATGGTTACGGTGGCGTCCGCCGCCAGCAGCAGCATGGCCATAGGCTTGCCTACGACATTGCTGCGCCCCAAAACTACAGCGTGCTTTCCCGCACAATCGATCTGATAGTGCCGGAGGATCTCCATGCAGGCGGCTGGCGTGCAGGCAGGAAAGCTGTCTTGGGCGCCGGTCAAGGCGCCTGCCAAGGCGTAGGCGGTCATGCCGTCTACATCCTTTTCCGGTGCGATCCTGCGGCAAAGGGCCTGGCTGTCCAGATGCGGCGGCAAAGGCAGCAGCAGCAAAATGCCGTCGACGGTGCCATCGTCGTTAAGGGCGTCGATCCGATCGGCCAGTTCCTTTTGGGTAACGCCGTCGGAAAAGCAGTACCGCGTAACTTCTATAGAATTGGCGCTGCACAGGGATAACACACCCCGAATGTAGCTGATATCGTCCTCTCGCCGGCCAACCTGGAGGATGGCCAGCTTGGGGGGGAAACCCCGCTGAACCAGGCGCTTTGCCTTGGCGGCGGTTTGGGCGTACAGAGCATCGGCCACAGGACGGCCGGAAAGAAGCATTGCCATAGGCGATCACCCTCCTTATTTGGGCTGCTGCAGCTGGGCGGCGACGGAAGAATAGATGCCATCGGCCAGCGCCGTGTACTGCTCCAGCAGGGTCTGGGCTTGCCGGTTGATCTTTTCGGCGTAGGCCCGATCCGTCATGGAGCGGGTGTTGATCCACACATTGAGCGCCCCGCTTTCCAGGGCGGCTTTGCAGCAAACCGCTCCGCAGGCGGCATCGCTGATGGCCAGCACGCTGCCCTTTTCCGCGAAAACCTGAATGGCGTTTAGGGCCTTAGCGGCCAGGGTCATGATTTCTAAGGGAACCTGGCAGGCGGCCTTAGCGCCATCTTCCAGCCGCTGAGGGCGGTTAGGATCGTCCTTTGGCAGACGATAGGCGGCGGCTAAGGGGGCAAAGGCCTCTGCGTCCTTGCCGATGCAGTCTAGCAGCTGGGCTTGCAGGGCGGCACATTCTGCCTCCCGCGCGGAAAGCTCCTGGGCCACAGCGGCGTATTTTGCCTTGCCTACGGTAAGAGCGGCCACCATCCGGCCAAGGGCCGTACCGATGGCACCCACCAGGGCGGCAGCTCCGCCGCCGCCTGGAGTAGGGGAAGAGGAAGCCAGGGCTTCCACAAAAGCGGTACAAGTAAGCGGATTCAAACGCATCGACCTCCCGGCAGGCTGTAAGATGGGATTCTCCCGCGCAAAAGGCGCGAGAACGAAATGTTTTGCTGCTTTTGCCTGACAAGATGTTTTGCCAGGCCTTTTGACCGCGTAGGCGGATCCTATGGGAAAACCGGACGTTCCGGTATTAGTATGCCAGCTTTTCGGCCAGCCAAGTCTTAAGCTGGCTGACGGGTACCCGCACCTGCTCCATGGTGTCCCGGTCGCGGATGGTTACGGCGTTGTCGCCCGGGGTGTTTTCATCGCCTACGGTGTCAAAATCCACCGTGATACAATAGGGAGTGCCGATTTCATCTTCTCGGCGATACCGCTTGCCGATGGAGCCTGCCTCATCAAAATCGACCATAAAGTCTTTTTGCAGCTCATGGAAGATCTTTTCCGCATGGGGGGTCAGCTTTTTGGACAGGGGCAGCACAGCGGCCTTGAAGGGGGCCAAAGCCGGATGCAGGTGCAGCACCACACGGATATCGTCGTTGCCCTTCTTGTCTTGACCCACCACTTCCTCGTCATAGGCGTCTACCAGGAAGGCCAGCACAGAGCGCTCTACGCCCAAAGACGGCTCAATAACATAGGGAATATATCGGGTGTTCTTCTCCTGGTCGTAATAGGTCAGATCCTTGCCGGAGGTATTTTGGTGCTGGGTCAGATCATAGTCTGTCCTGTCGGCAATGCCCCACAGCTCGCCCCAGCCAAAGGGGAACAAGAATTCAAAATCTGTGGTGGCCTTGGAGTAGAAGCAAAGCTCCTCCGGGTCGTGATCCCGCAGGCGAAGATTTTCCTCCTTCAGCCCCAGGCCCAGCAGCCAGTCTTTGGCAAAGCCGCGCCAATAGGCAAACCACTCCAGGTCTGTGCCAGGCTCGCAGAAGAACTCCAGTTCCATCTGCTCAAATTCCCGCACACGGAAAATGAAGTTGCCTGGGGTAATCTCGTTGCGGAAGGATTTGCCGATCTGGCCAATGCCGAAAGGCAGCTTCCGACGGGTGGTGCGCAGGACGTTGGCAAAGTTGACGAAGATGCCCTGGGCCGTCTCCGGCCGGAGATACACCGTGTTTTTGGCGTCCTCGGTAACGCCCTGGAAGGTTTTGAACATCAGGTTAAACTGCCGGATGTCGGTAAAATTGTGCTTTCCACAGGTGGGACAGGGAATGTTGTGGGATTCCACAAATTCCTTCATTTCCGCCTGGGAGAAGGCATCGATGGGCTTGGGCAGGGGCACCTGCTCTGCCGCGCAATAGTCCTCAATGATTTTGTCGGCGCGAAACCGCTCGTGGCACTCCCGGCAATCCATCAAAGGATCGGAAAAACCGCCCAGATGGCCGGAGGCAACCCATGTCTGGGGATTCATCAAAATGGCGGAGTCTAAGCCCACATTGTAGGGGTTAGACTGGACAAATTTGTTCCACCAAGCTTTCTTGATGTTGCTTTTCAGCTCCGCGCCCAAAGGACCATAGTCCCAGGTATTGGCCAGGCCGCCGTAAATTTCGGAGCCGGCGAAGATAAAGCCTCTGTTTTTGCACAGGGCGACAATCTTATCCATGGTTTTTTCTGTGTTTTTCAGCATGAAGTCCTCCCTCTGCCCGGAATCCGGGCCCCGGCATGCCTGGAAATATTTGCCTGCCGGATCCTTTTCTACATTATTATACCGAAAAAATCCCGTATGTCAATCCAAAGCCGATAGATCGGAAGAAAATTGATAGAAAGGAAAACAGAAAAAACGGCATGATGCACAAAAAGAAGCAAAAAAATTCAGACGAATTTGGGCAAAACCTGTGCAAAATCATGAAAAATAAAACGGAGGAAGGATTTTCCGTTGCATAAATCCGGCAAATCTATTATAATGACAGAACTAGAGGACCGCTGCCCGTTGGGGCGTGCAGACGCTGCGTAAATGGGCGCTGTGTATGGGGCGGATTTCCCGATACACTGGGGGTATCATTTTGGCGAAGCTTTATTTCAAATACGGCGCTATGGGTTCGTCCAAAACGGCCCAGGCTCTGATCACCAAGTATAATTACGAGGAAAACGACATGCGGGTCTGGCTGGTCAAGCCGGCCACCGACAACCGGGACGGCGCGGATGTGATCCGCTCCCGGATCGGACTGACCTCCGCTGCCGAGGCGGTGGGGCCTGACACAGATCTTTATACCCTGTATGCCGGAAGGCAAAACGCGGATGTGATCATTGTGGATGAGTGCCAGTTTTTGCCGGAAAAGCAGATCGACCAGTTGCGGCAGATCGTGGATGAGCTGGAAGTGCCGGTGCTTTGCTTTGGCCTGCGCACCGATTTTCAGACCCGGCTTTTCCCCGGCAGCCGCCGCCTGTTTGAAATTGCCGATGCCATCAATGAAATCAAAACCATGTGCGACTGCGGCGCGAAGGCCACAGTCAACGCCCGGGTGGACGCCAATGGCTATGTGGTGACCCAAGGCTCGCAGATCTTTATCGGCGGCAACGACAGCTACATTGCCATGTGTCATCCTTGCTATGTCAAGAGTATCCGGGAGCACCGGAAAATCAAGCTTCATGCGCACTAAGGCGGCTTTGCGCAACGGGCCTTGCTTTTGCTTGGGCAAATTCCCCCGCGGCTCATTGTGCCTACCGCCTTGGGTTACCCCATATTTATACGAAAGGTGATTGATGATGAACTATCCTACCCCACATATCAAAGCCACGCCGGAGGATTTCGGCCAAACCGTGCTGATGCCTGGCGATCCCCTGCGTTCCCAGTACATTGCGGAAAACTTTTTAGAAAACCCTGTCCTGGTTAATAATGTCCGGAGCGTACAGGGCTACACCGGCACCTATAAAGGGGTGAAGGTCTCTGTTATGGCCTCCGGCATGGGCATGCCATCTATCGGCATTTACTCCCATGAGCTGTATAACGCCTATGGGGTGCAAAACATCATGCGCATCGGCTCCGCCGGCGCTATTCAGCCCCACATCAACCTGAAAGATATCGTTATGGCCATGGGCGCCAGCACCGACTCCGCCTGGGCCAGACAGTTCCATCTGGGCGGCGATTTTGCCCCGATCTGCTCTTATGAAATGCTTCGGGCGGCGGTGCAGTCCGCCGAGGAGCTGGGGGCAACCTATCATGTTGGCAACATCTTGTCTTCCGATGCCTTTTACGGCGATGACGAGGGCTTGCCCCAGGCGCTGGATGTAAAATCCAACTGGAAGAAGATGGGCATTATGGCCATCGAGATGGAGTCTGCTGCCCTGTATCTCAACGCGGCGCGCTATGGAAAGAACGCCCTGTGCATCTGCACGGTGTCCGATCAGCTTGTCCGCCAGGAATTCCTCAGCGCCGAAGAGCGGCAAACCGGCTTTAGGGAAATGATGCAGGTTGCCCTGGAGACGGCGGTTAAGCTGGAAAAATAATTGTCTGCAAGGCACCGTAGGGGCGAGAGTATCGCCCCTATTGTGCCCGAAAGAATAAAAGGAGACGGATTGCAATGAAACGTATTTTTTTGTTTGTGTTGGATTCCTGCGGCGCAGGCGCCATGCCTGACGCGGAAAAATTCGGTGATGTTGGCGTGCATACCCTCCGCAGCTGCTCTACTTCCGATAAGCTGCATATCCCCAACATGATCAAGGCCGGCATCGGCAACATTGACGGCCTGGATTTCTTGGGCACGGAGGCGGCTCCCTCCGGTGCTTACGGCAAGTTGGCTGAGTCCTCTATGGGTAAGGATACCACCATCGGCCACTGGGAGATTGCCGGCTTGGTGTCCCCCAATCCTCTGCCCACTTATCCCGATGGCTTCCCTGAGGAAGTGCTGGCGCCCTTCCGTGAGGCTACCGGCCGTGGCGTGCTGGCCAACAAGCCCTACTCCGGCACCGTGGTCATCAATGAATTTGGCGACGAGCATGTGCGCACCGGCGATTTGATCGTCTATACCTCGGCGGATTCGGTGTTCCAAATCGCCGCTCATGAAGAGGTGGTTCCTCCCGAGCAGTTGTATGAATATTGCCGTATTGCCCGGAAGATCCTCCAGGGTAAGCACGGTGTTGGCCGGGTCATTGCCAGACCCTTTGTGGGCAGCAACGGCAACTATACCCGTACCTCCAACCGGCATGATTTCTCTTTGGAGCCGCCCAAAACCACCATGCTCGATGCCATCAAGGCCGCCGGGCTGGATTCCATCGCCGTTGGCAAGATCTTTGATATTTTCGCCGGCAGAGGCACCACGGAGCACATCTACACCAAGGGCAACACCGATGGCCTGAACAAGACCATGGGCTACGCGGAAAAGGACTTTAACGGTCTTTGCTTTATCAACCTGGTGGACTTTGACATGCTCTATGGCCACCGCCGGGATATCGATGGCTACGCTGCCGCGCTGACGGAGTTTGACCAGTGGCTGCCGAAATTCATGGAGAAGCTGGGGGAGGATGATCTGGTTATGATCACCGCCGATCACGGTTGCGACCCGGCCTATCTGGCCACCACCGATCATACCCGGGAGTATATCCCGCTGCTGATTATGGGCAAAAAGGTTAAGCCGGTCAACCTGGGCACGCGTACCTGCTTTGCCAACATCGCGGCCACCATCTGCGATATCCTTGGCGTAGAGCTGGAGACCGAGGGCAAGAGCTTTAAGACGGAAATTTTGTAAGGAGGCTACGGCTATGACAACACCTGAGCAGCTGGTTCAGCTGGCAAAAGAGGCCCGGGGGCATGCCTATGTGCCTTATTCCGGTTATGCTGTGGGCGCAGCGCTGCTTTGCGCCGATGGCAAAATCTATCAGGGCTGCAACATCGAAAACGCAGCCTACGGCCCTACGATCTGCGCGGAGCGTACGGCGTTTTTTAAGGCGGTGTACGATGGCGAGCGAGATTTTGAGGCCATTGCCATCGTAGGCGGTAAGGCTGGGGAAGAAATTTCCGGCCTATTCCCGCCCTGCGGCGTGTGCCGCCAGGTCATGCGGGAATTCTGCGGCGTGGATTTCAAGCTCTATTTGGGGAAGGAAAACAACGGCTATGAGATAAAAACCTTGGGAGAAATGCTGCCGCTGAGCTTTTCCAACGCCGATTTGAAGTAATTCTTTTTGATTTGGCCAACGAAATTTTAATAAATACTTGATTTTTTGCGCCAAGTGTGTAATAATGCGTGTTGAGGGATATTACTGCGTACATGCAGTTGTATCAAAATAAAAAATTTTGGAGGAAAAAACAATGAAGAAACTTGTAGCTTTGCTGCTGGTTGTTGCGATGGTTGCCTGCCTGTTTGTTGGCTGCACACCTAAGGAAGACAATACCACCGATACCAGCAGCGACACCGCTGCCAGTACCGATTCTACTGGCGAAAGCACTCCCAGCCTTGATAACTGGAATATTGCTATGGTCACCGACTATGGCGATATCACCGACGAGTCCTTCAACCAGGCTACCTACGAAGGTGCCAAGGAGTGGTCCGAGACCAACGGCGTGGCTTTCAGCTATTATAAGCCCACCGATGACTCCACCGAGGCTCGTGTTGCTTCCATCGAGCAGGCCATTGAGGCTGGCGCCAACGTCATCCTTTGCCCCGGCTACGCTTTTGCTGACTCCGTGAAGGAGACCGCAGAAAACAACCCCGATGTGTACTACATCATTCTGGACTGCGCCCAGTCTGACTACGGCGATGACTACACTCTGCCCGCCAACGTGTTTAGCGCTATTTACCAGGAAGAGCTGGCCGGCTACATGGCTGGTTACGCTGCTGTAAAGCTGGGCTACACCCAGCTCGGCTTCCTGGGCGGCATGGCTGTTCCCGCCGTTGTCCGCTATGGCTACGGCTTCGTGCAGGGCGCTGACGCTGCTGCTGCCGAGACCGGCGCTGACGTTTCCGTGAAGTACGTTTACGGCAACCAGTTCTTCGGCGACTCCGACATCACCGCTTACATGGACACCTGGTACAGCAATGGCACCGAGGTCGTCTTCGCTTGCGGCGGCGGCATCTACACCTCTGCTGCTGAGGCT
>CAYVWG010000021.1:0-22733 GCA_964455425.1 uncultured Oscillospiraceae bacterium
AGAGGAGTTCAAGGGCTGCCTGGAGCTGGCCAAGTATGTGCTAGATACGGTGGGGATGCTGGAAAACTGCAGCTTCCGTTTTTCCCAGTGGGATCCCAACAATACAGAAAAATATATCGGCACGCCGGAGCAGTGGGAGGAAGCCCAAACCGCTATGGGCAAGATCCTGGACGAGTTGGGGCTGGAATATACCATCGGCATCGACGAGGCCGCCTTCTACGGGCCAAAACTGGATATCCAATATAAGAATGTATTTGGAAAAGAGGACACCATTGTTACCATTCAGGTGGATCAGCTGCTGGCAGAGCAGTTTCACATGGAGTATGTGGATGAAGACGGCCAGAAAAAGCGTCCCTATATTATCCACAGAACCTCCCTGGGCTGCTACGAGCGCACCCTGGCCTATTTGCTGGAAACCTATGCCGGCGCGCTGCCGTTGTGGATGATGCCCACCCAAGTTAAGGTGCTGCCCATCACCGATCGGGTTCACGACTATGCCGGTCAGGTGGCCGATCAGCTTACCGCCCAGGGCATCCGCACCGAGGTAGACCGGCGGTCGGAAAAGTTGGGCTACAAGATCCGCGAAGCCCAGATAGAGAAGATCCCCTATATGCTGGTGGTAGGCGACAGGGATAAGGAAAATGGCACTGTCTCTGTCCGTACCCGCGGGGGAAAGGATCTGGGCGCGCTGCCGTTGGATGAATTTATTGGCCAGTGTGTCCAGCAAATCAACAGTAAAGACCGGAGCTTTTGATCTTAAAGGGTCAGCTGCCACAGAGCCAACGCTCTGTGGCAGCTGGGTTTATCAGAGCCGTCTTTTGGACAGGCTGCACGCGCTGCCAGGAGGAAACATGAACTATCATCAAGTGGTTGCCGGAAAATTCTTAGCCCGGCCCAATCGATTTATTGCCCACGTAGAGCTGGCGGGGCAAACGGTGGTCTGCCATGTAAAAAACACCGGTCGATGCCGGGAGCTGCTTCAGCCGGGAGCCAAGGTGTATCTGGCGGTGGCAGAAAACCCCAACCGGAAAACCGCCTATGATCTGATTGCCGTGGAAAAAGGGGATCTTCTTGTGAACATGGATGCCCAAGCACCCAACGCGGCAGCAGCGGAGTATTTGCCCCGGCTGTTTCCGGAGGCAACAAAAATTTGTCCGGAGAAGGTTTTCGGTCAGTCCCGGTTTGATTTTTACCTGGAAGCGCCAGGAAGAAAAATTTTCCTGGAGGTAAAGGGCGTGACTTTGGAGCAAGATGGAGTGGCCTCCTTCCCGGACGCCCCCACGGAGCGGGGTGTAAAACATTTGCAGGAACTAACCCGGTGCTTGCAGGCGGGATATGAGGCATATGTTCTCTTTGTTATCCAGATGCGTCCTGTGTGCTATTTTCGCCCCAATGATGAGATGCATCCGGCCTTTGGTGCGGCCCTGCGCCAAGCAGTGGCGGCAGGGGTAAAGGCTCTGGCGGTGGACTGCCTAGTTACCCCAGAGACAATGACAGTGGCGGAGCCGGTGGAAATTCAGCTGTAATTTTTCCTATTGTGCTTTTTTGTATTTATTGATATAATAAAATGAAATACATAAAGAAGGAGATAACGCGATGAAACGAATGTTCAGCCTGCTGCTGGCGTTGGCGCTGGTGTTCCAGTGCGGAGCGGTTTTGTCGGCGGTGGCTTCTGATGTGGAACTACCGGGAGACATCTTCTGGGAGCTGGATCCCACAGAACCTACGGATCCCACAGACACCACAGAACCTACGGATCCCACGGACGCCACAGATCCCACGGATCCCACGGACGCCACAGATCCCACGGATCCTTCCGAACCCACCGACGTTACCGAGCCTACAGACCCAACGGATCCCACAGAGCCGACGGAGCCTGACCAGGAAGAGCCGCCAAAAATGACGGCATTTTACTTAGATCCCAGTGAAATCACCTGCAGTTTTGTAGATGTACCGGAAAACAGCTGGTACTACCCCTTTGCTGCCTATGGACAGTCTCTGGGACTGATCAGCGGCAAAGGCGGCGGACGGTTTGCTCCGGAGGATACCATCACCTATGCCGAAGGCATCGCCCTGGGCGTGCGAGTCTATGAAGCCTATTGGGGCATCACCCCGGAAAACGACCAGGCCCCCGGTGAGTCTTGGTACATGCCCTATGTCCGCCGGGCGCAGACCTACGGCATCCTGCCCGAAACGGATTGTGGCTACACGGAAAACATGACCCGTGCGCTTAGCGCGGCGCTGATTGCGTCCGTTCTGCCCCAGGAAGAGCTGACGGTTATCAACAAGATCATTCGTTTACCGGATGTGGATAATACCAATCCCTACTATCCTCAGATCATTGCCCTCTATGCGGCGGGGATCCTTAGCGGCAGCGATGAATACGGCACCTTCCGCCCGAACGATCAGGTGATGCGCTCAGAATTTACCAAGATTCTTTCCGCGCTGATCAATGTAGACCTGCGTAGCCACTTTACTCTGCACATCGGCAGCTTGGAATTTTTCGCCGGGGGAGACGGTACCGATACTTGCAGCTTCACAGATGTAGCGGCCAACGTCTGGTATTATCCCTATGTGGCGGCGCAAGAGACGATTGGCATTATCCAAGGCGTAGGCGGCAACCGGTTTGCTCCTGACGGTACCGTTAGCTTGGCACAGGTCATTGTCACTGCCGTGCGGGTGTATGACATCTATTATGATGTGGAGGAGCCTGTTCCCAGCGGCAACACCTGGTATGACGGCTATGTGCAGCGCGCTTTGGAATATGGCATCATTTCCACAGCCTACAGCGACTATAACGCCAACGCTTCCCGGGCGCAGGTGGTGCAGATATTATATAATGTCCTACCTACCTTGGAGCTGGAAGCCATCAATCAGGTCAACGCCCTGCCGGACATTACGTCTTCCGACTCGGCCTGGACCAGTGTCATTACCTTCTATCGGGCCGGCGTGCTTTCCGGCAAAGACGCCTACGGTACCTTCGGCGGCGCTGAGAGCATCACCCGGGCGGAGCTGGCTGCCATTCTCACCCGGCTGGTGCGGCCCTCTACCCGCATGACGTTTACCTTGCAGGTAAAGCCTACGCAAACCATAGAAACCATCAACTTTGGCACCAGCGGCTCCGGTAAGTATACCCTGAGCGCCACACGGATTGGCAGCGGTAAAAATGTTATGGTGCTCAACTTTGCCATCCACGGTTGGGAGGACAACTATAACAAAGACGGCGCGGAGCTGGTCTATTTGGCGGATCAGACCATCAGCTATCTGAAAACCAACTATAGCCTTGTTGCCAATAACGATTGGTCTGTTTACGTTATCCGCTGCGCCAACCCCGATGGCCTGTATACCGGCACCACCTGCAACGGCCCAGGAAGATGCACGACCTATTATTACAACAGCAGCGGCAAGCTGATCTATGGCAACGGCAAAGGCATCGATATGAACCGGTGCTTCCCCTATAACTATAAATCCATGACCAGCAGCCGGAATTTCAACGGCACAGCACCGCTGCAATGCGCGGAGGCCCGGGCGCTGTCTACCTTTGTTCAATCGGTGAAGGGATCGGGAAAGAATATTTGTATAGACACCCACGGCTGGTTCTCCCAGATCATCACCAGCAGCGGCAAGGGGAAGCTGTATAAGGCCTTTTATGCCCAGTTTTCCGGAAATAGCTATGCTTCCCTTAGCGGCGCCAGCGGCTATTTTACCTCATGGACGGCCTATTCTGTGGGCTATGACTCCTGCCTTTTTGAGCTTCCCAGAGGGATCTATAGCCACTCTGCCTTTGTCTCCAGCGGTTATGTAGGCAAATTTCAAAAGGTCATCAGCAATTTGGTACAAACCTACTAATTCTACCTTGCACTTGTATGTATAAACTGAGCGCCTCTGCATGGCCAACGGCCACGCAGAGGCGCTATCTTATATTGTACTGTCTTTGTAAATTACTTGCTCAGTGCCTCGCCCAGGGCCTTGCAGGAGGCTAGGACGTCGTCATCCGGCGCGTCATTGCAGATCACACTGTCGCAGACTAGGTTTGCACCGTCGTTGCGGCAGGTTTCTTCCCAGGTTTCCATCCACTCGCCGCCGCCCCAGCCATAGGAGCCAAAAAGGGCGATGGATTTGCCGGAGAGCTTGCTTTCACAGGCACTGAACATGGGTTCAAACTCGCCTTCCTCCAGCTGCTCCACACCCATTGAGGGACAGCCAAAGGCAATGGCGTCAAAGCCGTCTACCTGGGCAGCGTCAAATTCTCCCGCCGTAAGCAAGGAAACCTCCGCGCCGGCGGCCTTGGCGCCTTCTGCCACGGCGCCAGCCATGGTCTCTGTGTTTCCGGTGCCGCTCCAATAAACAACTGCGATTTTCGACATAATGTTATACCAACCTTTCTTCGATCGATCTTTTATGAACAACTCACAATGAGCCGGTCAAACGAATGATGCTTGCGGTAGCTGGCGCTGTAGGCCTGGGTACACCGATCGTACTGGGCAAACTTGCGCTTTGCCGCCGCTTCGTCCCCATACACCTTCCAGTGTCCCGCATATTTGGCCTTTCTGGCCCCTTGCTCCATAAAGCCTTGTACATCCTGGGGCGGATAGCCCAAAAACAGGCCGATTTCATGGGGAAAGCGCTCTTCCTGATGCAGCCGGCGGATCAGCTCGGCAAGGCACTGCTCCGGCACCTGCACCGGATAGGCCCGGCCAGAGAGCAGAGCCGCGGCGGTTGCATCCTGCAAATCGGTGCGCAGCTTGCTGGGCCGGTACATATACAGCAGAGCGCGGGCAGGCATAAACTTCAGCACCAGCAGACGAATGCCCCGGGAGCGAAAGCGCAGGTTAAATTTTTGCACATTCTGAACCAAGGCTGTTTGGCTGTCAAAGGGACAGGTGAACAGGCTGCCGGTTTTTAACCCCGCCATGGTGGGGGAGCACTGGGCGATCAGAAGTTCATCAGACACAGGCTTTACCTCCTATATGGGTGTCCAATATATTGCGCAGAGCCGCCATAGAGCTGGTGTGGCTCCTGGCGATGGGGATATTTTGCCCATTTATGCCGCTAATAACCGAGCGGAGCATTTTATGGGACATGGTACTGGTAAACAACACCAACAGATCAGGACTGCCAATGTTTTTCATGCTGCCAGATTTTTTGGTGTATACCTTCGCCTTGCAGGAATATTCCTGACATAGTTCCTTATATCGCCGCTCCATGCACTCATTTCCGCCAATAATGACAACACTCATGGTATATCCTCCTTGTGGTTAGCTTCCGCTAACTTTCTCTTTTTTTTTACGCCCGCTTCGGGAAGCGCTCCCTCCCGGCGGGCAATGTCTGCTTTGTGCCCTTGCGGGCAGTATTCTGGGTTTCTTCGATGAAATCGGAAGGCTGATCCTGCATAAGCAGAAAGGGAATTTGGGGGGTTAATAGTTAGCACAAGCTAACTATCGGGGGAATTTGGGGCGCTGTAAGAGTTGTTTTCCCTTACAGCGCCCAGGGAAATCAATGCTTGTGGCAGGAGCGACCCATGGGGCAGCAACCACAATTGCCCCCGCAGGAGGATTTTCCTTTTCGTTTGTCTTTTACCATAACGATGATGACACCGGCAAGAATCACTATCAGCACCAGGCTAATGATGATGGTGGCCAAATTATGCACAAACCATGCGAACATAGGCTTTCAGCTCCTTATCCCAAACATAGATGGATTATACCTGAACCTTAGCGTCTTTAGAAGCCTTAGCGGTACGCTTGGTCGCTTCCTTATAGGGCTTGAAGAGCATATAGACCATGGCAACAAGAATGATGATGGCAACAATCAGGCCGATCACGTTCACGCCGCCAACAAAGATGCGGCCGATCTGGTTGACCATGAGGGCAATAGCATACGCAAACAAGCACTGATAGGCAATGGCAAACCAAGTCCACTTGGCGTTGTTCATCTCGCGCTTGATGGCGCCGATAGCGGCAAAGCAGGGGGCGCAAAGCAGGTTGAACACCAAGAAGGAATAGCCGGTAATGCCGGTGAAGGCCGCGCCCAAGGTGGCATATACATCGCCGCTGGCGCCGTAGAGGATACCCATGGTGCCGACAATGTTTTCCTTTGCCACAAGGCCGGTGATGGAGGCCACGGTAGCCTGCCAGGTGCCCCAGCCCAGGGGCTTAAAGAGCCATGCCAAGGCGTTACCGATTACCGCCAGGATGGAGTAGTTCAGTTCTTCCTCTGCCAGCATCCGGAAGGTGCCGTCAACCACGCCAAAGAAGCTGGTGAACCAAACCAAAATGGTGGACAGGAGGATGATGGTGCCGGCCTTTTTAATAAAGGACCAACCGCGCTCCCACATGGAGCGGAGAACGTTTTTCAGCGTGGGCCAGTGGTAAGCGGGCAGCTCCATAACGAAGGGAGCAGGCTCACCGGAGAACATCTTGGTCTTCTTCAGCATAATGCCGGAGACAATGATGGCGGCCAAGCCAACGAAGTAAGCGGAGGTAGCGATCCATGCGGAGCCGCCAAAGATGGCGCCGGCAATCATAGCGATAAAGGGAACCTTAGCGCCGCAGGGAATGAAGGTGGTGGTCATGATGGTCATGCGCCGGTCACGCTCATTTTCGATGGTACGGGAGGCCATGATACCCGGCACGCCGCAGCCTGTGCCAATGAGCATGGGGATGAAAGACTTACCGGACAGGCCAAAACGGCGGAACACCCGGTCAAGCACAAAGGCGATACGGGACATATAACCGCAGGCTTCCAGGAATGCCAACAACAGGAACAAAATGAGCATCTGGGGCACAAAGCCCAGCACAGCGCCAACACCGGCCACAATGCCGTCCAGGATCAGGCCGTTGAGCCAATCCGCCGCGCCGGCGGCTTCCAGACCATTGCCGATGAGCACCGGGATACCGGGAACCCATACGCCGTAGGTGGAGGTGTCGGGCGCGCCATAGCCTTCTTTATACTCGGTGTTTTCATAGGCGGCAATGGCTTCTTCAAGCCCTTCCTTGGTGCAGGGGTACCCTGTGACTTCCAGGGTTTCCTCGTCTTCCACGGTGTAGGTGACGATAGCGTCATCCGGCGTAACTTCCAGCAGGCCATCCAAAGCGATTTGGGCGTCTGCCTCGCTGTAGTCTTCATTTTCCAGGTCGATGGCGTCGGCCATCTCTTCGGTGCCATAGGTCTCAATAAAGGCGGCAAGGATCTGATCGGTGTCGCCGTATTCTTCCGCAGCCTCTTCATAGGCGCCGGAGCCGATGCCAAACAGGTGCCAGCCATCGCCGAACAGCCCGTCGTTGGCCCAGTCGGTGGCCACAGAGCCTACCGTCATCATGGACAGGTAGTACACTAGGAACATGATCACCGCGAAGATCGGCAGGCCCAACCAACGGTTGGTAACCACCCGGTCGATCTTGTCGGAGGCGGAAAGCTTACCCACATTGCGCTTTTTATAGCAGGCTTTGATGATGGAGGCTATGTAGATGTACCGCTCGTTGGTGATGATGGATTCGGCGTCATCGTCCATTTCCTTTTCCGCCGCCTGGATGTCCTTTTCAATGTGGGCCAGGGTGGCTTGGTCGATGTTCAAATCAGATAGTACCTTGTCATCCCGCTCGAAGATCTTTACCGCGTACCAACGCTGCTGCTCTTCCGGCAGGCCATGAACAGCCGCTTCCTCAATGTGGGCCAAAGCGTGCTCCACAGTGCCGGAGAAGGTGTGCATGGGAACGGTCTTGCTGTTTTTGGCGGCGTCGATGGCAGCCTCAGCCGCTTCCATTACGCCGGTGCCCTTCAGGGCGGAGATCTCTACGATCTTGCAGCCCAGCTGCCGGGAAAGCTCGGAGGTGTTGATCTTATCGCCGTTCTTTTTCACCACGTCCATCATGTTGATGGCGATGACCACGGGAATGCCAAGCTCCGTCAGCTGTGTGGTCAAATACAGGTTCCGTTCCAGGTTGGTGCCATCGATAATGTTTAAGATGACATCAGGCCGCTCGCCGATCAAATAGTTCCGGGCTACCACCTCTTCCAGCGTGTAAGGGGAGAGAGAGTAAATGCCAGGCAGGTCGGTGATGACAACGCCGCTGTGCTTTTTCAGCTTGCCCTCTTTCTTTTCTACCGTAACCCCCGGCCAGTTGCCCACAAATTGATTGGAGCCGGTCAGGGCGTTGAACAGCGTGGTTTTGCCGCTGTTCGGGTTGCCCGCCAGGGCAATTCTTACATCCATGTGAAACTTCCTTTCTGCTTGAAATTAGCAAAAGCTAACCATCTACTATACCCAAGGCTTGGTGTTGCTAGGTTTGGTGTCGCTGCCGGGGATTACTCAACCTCGACCATAGCGGCATCCGCCTTGCGGATGGACAGCTCATAGCCGCGGACAGTGACTTCTATAGGATCGCCCAAGGGAGCGACCTTGCGGACGTACACCGTAACGCCTTTTGTCAAGCCCATATCCATGATACGGCGCTTGACGGCGCCCTCACCGTGGAGCTTGATCACCTTGACAGATTCACCAATTTTTACTTCCCTGAGTGTTTTCATCTGCCTTTCCTCCTTTTCAAACAATTTACACCGCTATATCATGCTATACCATGGAGCGCAGCGTAATGGTAAAATGGCCATGTGTTTTCGCCGCCGTATGCCGGAGAAAAAGCATGGTGATTTTTAGATGAAATAATGATGCTACAGAGCCATAACGCGCCAGCAAAATGGTATACGATAGCCAAATTTTTTTGTTTCCCGGCAAGGCCAAAAAGAGGGGAAATCTTGTGGTTTACAGCCGCTTTGGACAGTCAAACCATGATTTTTCTTGCCATTTCCGCACTGATGGCCACCCGGGACTCTTTTACATTGACAATCACATTGCCGCTGAGGGCGGCAATAATGGTAACGCTTCCGCCCACCACGAAGCCGAGATTTTCCAAATGCTTTTTGACTTCTGGCGAGCCGCCGATCTTCTTGATGATATTTTCCTCACCAACCACGGCCAACGCAAGAGGCATCATCTCTATCCCTCCTCGTAGGACTGAAATTAGTGCAGGCTAACTCTTAGGATGAAGAATAAGTTAGCTGCAACTAACCCTTATATATAATATATTCCTAGGGAGATTTTGTCAATGGATTTTGGAAAAAATTTTGTCGATAGGATAAATTTCGTAGGGTTGCCAAAGAAAGGCCGGCCGCCTGGGAGAGCAATTTGTGCAAGTTGCCGCTTTGCCTGTGCGCAAGGCAGCATTTACGGGCAAAAGCCTCTTTTTCCCGCCCGCCCGCCGCCCCATCGGCGTCCGGCTAGGGGGATAGCCTGGCAGGCCAAAATGGCTTATTATACGGGAAATTGAGACTTTACTTTCGTTGTTTTGTCTGATATAGTAAAAAAAATAATGTAGGGAGGAACAGGATTTGGCAAACATTCTGGAGATCGCCCACCTGAACAAAGCGTTTGGAGACATCCAGGCGGTAAAGGATCTGTCGCTCCAGGTGGAGCAGGGAGAGCTGTTTGCCTTTTTGGGGGTAAATGGCGCGGGAAAATCCACCACCATTTCCATCATCTGCGGCCAGCTGCCCAAAGACAGCGGCAGCGTGTATGTTTGCGGGCAAAGCATTGACGGCCCGGGGGCAGAGCGAACACGCAAGCTGGGGGTGGTGTTCCAAAACTCTGTGCTGGATCAGGCCTTGTCTGTGCAGGATAACCTGCGTACCCGGGCGGCGTTGTACGGCATTACCGGACAGGATTTTCGCCGGCGGCTGGAGGAATTGGCGGAGCTGCTGGAATTTCAGCCGCTGCTTCGCCGCACGGTGGGGAAGCTTTCCGGCGGCCAGCGCAGACGGATCGACATTGCCCGGGCGCTGCTCCACCGGCCGGAGATTTTGATTTTGGATGAGCCAACCACCGGGCTGGATCCCCAAACGCGGCAGCTGCTGTGGCAGGTGGTCAGTCGGCTTAGGCAGCGGGAAAAGCTGACGGTGTTCCTCACCACCCATTATATGGAGGAGGCGGCGGATGCAGACCATGTGGTGATTCTAGACAGCGGACAGATTGCCGCCGCTGGCACGCCGTTGTCGCTGAAAAATGCCTACACCGGCGATTTTATCACTCTATATGGTGCGGAGGAAGCCCAGATAAAGGCCCTTGAGCTGCCGTATGTGCTGCTGCCGGGGGCCATCCGGGTAGCCGTGGCCGACACAGCGGCGGCAACCCGGTGCATTTTGGAGCATCCATCCCTGTTTACGGATTATGAGATCACCAAAGGAAAAATGGACGATGTATTTTTAGCCGTAACCGGCAAAAATCTTCCAGGAGGTGGGGCAACATGACGGGCTTAGGCAATTTGATCCGCAGAAACAGCAAGCTGTTTTTCCAGGACAAGGGCATGTTTTTTGCCGCGCTGATCACCCCGCTGATCTTGCTTGTGCTGTATGCCACCTTCCTGGCCAATGTGTACCGCAACAGCTTTCTTTCCGCCCTGCCTCAGGGAGTGACCTTGCCGGAAAAGCTCCTTGGCGGTATGGTTGGCGGCGAGCTGTTTTCCTCCTTGCTGGCGGTGTGCTGCATTACGGTGTCCTTTTGCGCCAATATGCTGATGGTGCAGGATAAGGTAACCGGCGCTCTGCGGGACTTGATGGTTTCTCCGGTAAAAAAATCCACGCTGGCCCTAAGCTATTATCTGGCCACCGCGATTTCCGGCCTGATCATCTGCCTGATTGCCACAGGCGCCTGCATGCTGTATCTTGCCAAGGTGGGATGGTATCTGACCCTAGGAGACCTTGGCCTGATCTTGCTGGATGTGCTGCTGCTAAGCCTGTTTGGAACGGCCTTTAGCTCTTGCATCAACTTTTTCCTCTCCACCCAAGGCCAGATGTCGGCGGTAGGGACAGTGGTCAGCGCAGGCTACGGCTTCATTTGCGGAGCCTATATGCCCATTTCCCAGTTTGGCCAAGGGCTGCAGAAGGTGCTGTCCTTCCTGCCGGGCACCTATGGTACCTCTTTGCTGCGCAACCACGCCTTGCGGGGCGTATTTGTCCAATTGTCAGAGCTGGGGCTGCCCACTCAGGCGGTGGAAGGGATAAAAGACGGCGTAGATGCCAATTTGTATTTCTTTGGAGAAAAGGTATCCCTGGGGGCAATGTATCTCATCGTGGTGGGCGCCATAGGGATCCTGGTTGGGGTGTATATCCTGCAAAATAGCTTGTCCAAAAAGCGCTGATATAGAGGCTAACGTAGGCGTTCCGCTTAGAACTGGCGCTGTGCCAAAGGGGCTGAGGCAAAACGAAAGTTTTGCCTCAGCCCCTTTGGCCTCTATGGCGGGAAGATGGGATAGATGTTGGGAAGCATCCCAGAGGGGCAAATCCCCGCTTTGCCCCATCTTCCGCCATTTTGCCGTCCTGTGTCGGCCTAGGTCTCCAACAGGCGGAGATAATGGTTGGCCTCCCGCAAAACATGGTCGGCAAGCAAAGGAAGAATCAGGGAGCGGAATTGACATGCCTCGATCCCCTCTACGCCGGCATGTTTGAAGTCACGGAATTCTTGGGTCAATGTAAGCGCGGCCCCAGTTCCCATCGCTGTTCAGCCGCCCCTTTTGCCAAGGACGTTTTACCGCCTGAAAGCAAGCGATATGCCCTTGTGATGGGTTTTGTATAGCACTAAACCGATGGATTCCATGGCAGAGCCATACCCAAAAATGATGGCTTCCCAGACCTGCCAAGGGAGAAAACAAAAAAAGCCGCCGCAAGCCATACAAGCTTGCGGCGGCATGGTCCGAGTGACTGGATTCGAACCAGCGGCCTCTTGAACCCCATTCAAGCGCGATACCAAACTTCGCCACACCCGGAAATCTCCGCAAGTGATAATACCATAGGTGTGCCGGTTTTGCAAGTGTTTTTTGAAAATTTTATTTTTTTCTTTTCCCATCGCATGTTGTGGGGCAATCTTTCATGGCAGGGTTGTCGATCAGTTGCCCCTGCTGATCAAACCGGGAGCCATGGCAGGGACAATCCCAGCTGTGCTCAGCGGGATTCCACTTTAGCGCGCAGCCCAAATGGGTGCAGCGCTTTGTTGTGGGGGACAGCAGATTGGCGGCGGTCGTGCCCAGGTTGATCCACAGCTGTTTGCGGAGTATGGAGCGGGTGGGGGCAAACACCGGGCTGCAGGGGGAGTCCTTCCCCTGCACCATGGCGGCAAGGATATCCGCCGCGGCCATAGAGGTGGTCATGCCCCAGTGGTTAAAGCCGGTAGCGGTGTATATATGGGGCAGAGAAGAGCTGTACGGGCCAATATAGGGAACGCCATCTAGCGTAACGCAGTCTTGGTTGGACCAATGTAGCGCCTCCTGGGCCTGGGGAAATTGCTGCTGGGCAAAGTCGCGGATGGCCTGGTAGCCGCCGCCGGGCTTACCGGTGCGGTGACCACCGCCGCCAATCAGCAGCAGATCCCGCCAGTTGCGGAGATAAAATCCGTTTTCGTCCTGATCGGCTAAGGTGCAGGTTAATTCCGGCCCATAGCGATAGGCGATCACATAGGAGCGACGCTGATACAGCTTCATAAAATACAGGCCATGGCGGTTGATAAAGGGGAAGTGGGTGGCAACGATGACCTTTTTGGCGGTGATCCTCCCCCGGTGGGTGATGGCGGCAGTGCCCTGCAGCTTCCGCACAAAGGTGTGCTCCCGGATGTTTAACCCCTGAGCGATGGCATACAGGAATTTTAGCGGATGGAATTGAGCCATGTCGGGAAACTCCACAGCGCCGGCTATGGGCAAAGACAAGGGAACATCGGTGGTAAAGCGTGCATCAAAGCCTAAAGACTGCACGGCCTTGACTTCCATTTCCATCATTTCCCGGTTTTTCAGAGAATACATGATGGAGGGGCAAACCGAGTAATCGCAGGCCACGGTTTGCGCCAGCTGTCGAAACTGACGTGCAGCCGTCATGTTGGCGGCCAGATACTGCTTGGCCTTGTTGCTGCCGAATTTGTGGATCATATCTTGATATAAGGTGCCGTGCTGGGGCGTTAACACGGCGGTAGTGCCCTTGGTAATGCCCTGGCCGATGGTTTTGGCCTCTACCAGAAGATAGGGCACACCGGCCTTAGCCAGCTTATTGGCACAAAGGATTCCCGCCATGCCGCCGCCAATAATCAGCACATCGGTGTGCATGTCTCCCTCCAGTGGGGGAAAGGTAGGGGGCTGTAGGTTTTTGTTCCATAAAAAATCCATAATCTATTGCTCCTTAAACTTAGTATTAGTATGGGCAGCAACGGGACGATTCATCCTGCCGGAACGGGAGCAAACAGAGAATTGCTCTGGATGGATTGCAATTTGCGACAAAATCTATAATACTGTCGGTAAAGAATCCAAAGGAGCATAGGTGACATGGCAGAGAAAATAATGATTGTGGACGATGAGAAGGCCATCGCCGATTTGATGCGGTTTACCTGGAAAACGATGGCTATGCGGTGCATACGCTTTATAACGGAAAGGACGCCCTGGACTGTGTAGCCCGGGAAGAGCGTAGCCTGGCGATCCTGGATGTGATGCTGCCGGATATCGATGGCTTCCCCCTTTGGCACATTTTAGGCAGCACCGGCAGACTGTGCCGGCGGCGTGCAGGCCACCGGGTTTTGGGAGAGATCGAAGGTGATGCCCAAAGCATCGGTCATAAATTCCAGGGACATATAGGTATGGGCGTTGTAGATGACGGAAGTATCCTTGCAGTTTTGCCAGTGGCGGCCATCAAAGAGCCAGCCGTCGGTAAACACATACTTCCGGCCGTTTAGGGTGAAATCCGCATGATCGCATTCCTCACGGCAAAACCACTCGCCGCAGGCGGTGATGACCGAGCGCAGGGACGCATACAGCGTTCCATCCCGGGCAATGACCGGGTCAGCATCGCTGCCATAGACCAAATAGGACGCTGTCGCCTGTCCGGCACTGGGGGAAAAGGTGATTTGCGTGCTTTCCAGATGATAATAGGTACGAAAGTAGCCTTGGGCAAAGGTGTCGTGCATCAGCAGCTTGATGCAGCACCGGGGGTCATATTGGGCAGACAGGGTAAGGCTGGCACTGCCAGGATTTTCCTTAATGATGGCGTGGTTGGCGGTAAAGATCCTGTTGTTGGCCCAAAAGGCGGAGAGAGTGGGCAAAAAAATGGCAAGTCCGGCCAGCACCCCGGCCACGCTGGTAATGACCATGGACACGCAGCGCCGTTTGTTTCCCCTGGGCCAATAAAACAGCGCCAACTGGCTGCCCTGCCACATGGCCAACAGCAAAAGGCCAAACACAAAGGGCAGGGTAATGCGAACGGCTGCGTTGTTGGTAAAGGGCATAAGCAGCAGCGAAACCATGATGGCCAGCTGATAGTAGCCGGCGGTTTTGTAGGGGGAGAAGAAAATCCAGCCAACGGTAGAGGCGGCCATCCCCAGAAGTAGCAGCGCCAACAGGGCGGCGCTTAGCCGCAAGCTGCTGGGCAAAACGGCGGAAAGCAGCAGCAAAACGGCCAGGGGAAGATACAGCCGGTTGACCTTGGGCGCTTGGGGATTGCAGCGGGAAAAGAAGTAGCTGATGAGACAAAAGGCGATAATCAGCGCCAAGCTTCGATGGAGAGTAACGGTATTTACCGCAATGCGGCCAAAGGTGTTTTTGACCAGCGCCAGCCCCAAATCTCTTCCTGCTCGGTTTTGGGTGGCAGGAGAGAGAAAGATGGTGCCGTATCCGGCCAGAGCGGCCAGCACAAATCCCAGCCTGCCCCACATGGGCTTGCGCTTGAGGATTACTCCTTCCAGCCAGAAGCAGCCAAAAAGCACCATGGCTACGCAGCCGGACTGCTCTGTGGTGGCGCCGGAAAGAAAGCACAGCAAAAGCCCCGCCAGGAGAAACCAAAACCGGCGGCATTCGGCTTTCCGTAAAAACGTGGCGGTAGCCACCAGGAGAAAGGCCGGGAAGATATAATTAAACCAAGCGGAAATCCACAGCATGGCCTTGCCCAGCACCATCTCTTGGCTCATAAGCAGAAACAGAAGCGCGAATATCAGCCAGGATACGACCAGCTGCCAAAGGGTAAACTTCTGCTTATCCTGACCAAAAAGTGCCGGCGCCAGGCGGCACAGGGCGGCATAGGTGACGATGGCAACGCCGGCAAACACCGGCCGCCCCAAAGCCAGTACGGTCTGGCAAAGCACATGTACCAGCACCCGGCCGTTGATCTGATGATAGTGGTTGATGTTGTTTTGGATAAAGCTTTTCAGGCCGCCCCGCCAAAAGCCAATATAGAAATAGTCGTCGCAGCAAAGGATGGTGATGGCATGGATCACAAGCAGCAGACCCAAAAGCACTGCTGCTCCTATTGCTATCGGCAGACGGCGCTTGACCAGAGGATTGTTCATAAACCTGTCCTTTCTTACCGGGTTTTCCCGTGTGTAAGATTTTTTCCATTTTAACACAATTCTCATGGCGAGGCAAGGAAATCTTATTGCTTGCTGAAGGATTTGCAAAAAAAGCGTTTGGCCAGTCTCTTGTAAAGAGACTGGCCATTTGCAGCTTATTTCAGCACGCCGGCATATACCAGAGAGCACAGGACAATACCTACCACAGCGTAAAGCTCAATCAAAGAGCCTACAATGCGGAAAATCAGCCCCAAAATTGGGATGCGCCCCAGAAGCCCCATAACAATGCCGACCGCAGCGCAGACCACGATCAGCAAGATCAGTTGCACCAAAAAGGAAGAAACATCCTTAGGCACGACCCTAAAGGCTGTGGGCCACAGGGCTTTGAGAATATCCATGGTATACCTTCTTTCTATTTTCAAGGAGATCGTTGTGAGCCTTGTTGCTCATATTATAGCACATTCTGGGCAATTGAAAAGACCCAATTTTAGCGAGTTGGAATTTGTGCGGTCATTCGCATTCGTTGGCGGCAAGACGGGCAAGCAACTGCTTTTTTACAGCGGCGGTGGCCGTATCTACGCCGGCAAAATCCACGGCGGGCCGGTAAAGCGCTTCCATGTCATCGTGAATGGCTTTGGCTTCCTTCAAATACGCCAGCCCCTCCGTCACGGCGGCTTGCCGGTATTGCCGCAGCAAGCTCGCCCGTACAGCCCTTTCCGGGGTCAAATGGGGCTGCACCAGATGATCCAGATCCACCTCAATGGCGCCATCCGGCTGGCTGGGGAAGACGTCTGTGGCCAGGGTATAGGCAAGCTCCAGCTCCGGCACTAGCACATGGGAGAGCTTATCCGGCGTCAGCGGATGGCTGGCGGTAATGGTCAAATACCCGGCGTCCTGGCAGCGCTGAGCCGCCTGGGCCAGCAGGGACTGCCCTAAGCCAAAGTTGTCCCTTAGGAGATAGTGCTCCCGGGCTAAAAGGGGATGCTCCTGCACGCCCTTGGGGGAAAAGGCGGTGTAAAATCGCTCCAGCCGGGGGCCGGGTGTGGCACGGATCGGCTCCGGCGTGGGAAGAAGCTCCTCCGGCAGCGGCGGCGTCTGATCCGCCAATAGGCACAGCCCCTGCTCCAGCCCGGCTGCGGCCCGGAAGCAGGCTGTGGCCAAGGGATAGCAAGCGGCGTTTTTCGCCTTTAGGGCAAAAAGCCGCGGAGCCACGTCGGTCAAAGCGGCGGTGTCATAATACGCGCCCAGATGGAGATAGCTTGCGCCGCAGCCGCACATGGGCGGCTCCACCACATGGGGCGCTGTGCCGTCGACCAACGCCATGGCGGCGGCGGGGATGATCAGGCCATCCAGGGAATCCGGATCGGAGGAGCATAGGATCTCTTCCACGTCCAGCCCTAAAGCCTGAGCGGTGCGGCCGACCTGCTTCATAAGGGTGGATTTGCCGCAGCCCGGGCCGCCTTTGATGATGAGCACCTGCTTTAGCCGGGGATCGGCAAAAAGCATATCGTAGCGGGAGCAGAAGCCTTGTGGCGTGTTTGCGCCCAGATAGTATGTAGTTACGGCCATAGTGTTCCTCCTAAATTTGGATTGTCAAAGCAAGGCGGTTTTGTCCCATAGGGGATGCCGCTTTGCGCTGCCGGCGCCTTGGATCACTTTGCCGGCAAGGGGACAGCGATAGGTTTCGATGTTCGTAATAGTATATGCAAAAGGATGGATAAGGGTGCGCGCCAACGGCGAAATGGGCGGGAAATCCTGCCGGCAAGGGGAATGGCCTGTCTAAGAAAATAGAAATCTAAGTAAAAGATGCGAACTTGCAGTTGATTTCCCAGCGAACAAATGGTATAGTATACATGGATTTTATATTTATCGAGCTATGCGCAGTTGCGGGAATGTGCTCTGCAGCCGCGCCAACCGGGGAAATGGAGAAACAAGATGAAAGTTAAAGATGGGTTTATCCTTAGAAGCGTAGCGGGCAGCAATATTGTTGTGCCTACCGGCCAGCGGAGCATGGATTTTAACGGTATGATTACCCTAAACGACACAGGCGTGTTTATTTGGAAGCTTTTGGAGAAGGGCGCTGAGGAGAAAGACATTGTAGCGGCCATTTTGGAGCAGTACGATGTGGACGAGCAAAGAGCCGCTTCTTGCCTGAAGGATTTTCTTGCCCAGCTAAATGAGGCGGATTGCCTTGAGTAAAGCTCCTATAGTGGAGAGCGACCGTAGGAAGAGAGAAGTCAGCCTGGCGCAAATGTACCCCATTATTCAAGAGGTATTGGACAGCGGCGGTACGTTTTCCCTTACCGTAACCGGCGAGAGCATGTATCCCACCATTTTGGGGGGACGAGATCAGGCAACCTTAAAAAAGGCGCCGGACCGGCTGCAAAAATATGACCTGCCGCTGTACCGGCGGAGCAATGGCCAATTTGTGCTCCACCGCATCGTAGAGGTGGCCCAGGATGGAACCTACACCTGCTGCGGCGACCATCAGTGGCAGCTTGAACGGGGGTTGCGGCAGGAACAAATGATCGGCGTGGTGACAGAGATTACCCGTAAGAGCCGGCATTTTACGGTAGATAGTGCCGCTTATCGCTGTTGGGTGCGCTTTTGGACGGCCGTGCTGCCCCTTCGCCACTATGTTTTTGCTGTGCAGATCCGTTGGATCAGGTGCTGCAACTGGGTCAAAAGGATGTTTTGCCGGAAGGATTCCGGAAAGATCCGGGGCAAAGAAAAATAATACAATACCAATTTGCACAGAAAGGGATTTGTAACCTATGTCCCATAGAGAGATAGACGCCACAAGAGCATTGCATGTGGCGTTTTTAGTGGTGCTCGATGTGTTGCTGATCAATTTGGCTTCCTTTTTTGCGCTGCTTTTACTGGAAAATTTCGATCTCAACGGTGTTTGGCATAACCCGTATATGCAAATCATTGGGGTATATTCTGTGGTGTCAACCGTGATCAGCATCGGTATATTCGTTCCGTTTAATCTGTATAACAGCCTATGGCGGTTTGCCAGCGTAGAGGAACTGATGCACATTGCCGTGGCCGGCGCGATCATCACGGTGCTGAAAATCCTCGCCTGCTTGCTGCCTCCGCTGCAATGTCTGCCACTGAGCTACGCCATTATCAGCGGCCTTTTGATGACCATCTTTGTGGGGGTGTCCCGCAGCTTTTACCGTGTGATGCGTACCTATTATCATCCGGTGGAAAAAGGGGATAAGGCCAGAACGCTGCTTGTCGGCGGCGGAAGCGCCGGGAACATAACGCTGCAGGAATTTCAGAACAGCCACCATTCAGCCAACAACGTGATTTGCATTGTGGATGATGATTTTACCAAGCGAAACAGCTATTTGCGAGGCGTGAAAATCGTAGGCGGAAGAAACGATATTGTGGCCGTTGTGGAAAAATATCAGATTGAGGAAATTGTTCTGGCCCTGCCTACGGCTTCAGCCAAGGATCGTCGGGATATCCTCCGCATTTGCCAGCAAACCAAGTGTAAGATTAAAATCCTGCCGGGGATTTTCCAGCTGGCCAACGGGGATGTGCGCCTGGCCAAAATTCGCGATGTTAACGTACAGGATCTTTTGGGCCGGGATAGTGTGAAGGTGGATCTGTCAGAGATCTCCGGCTACCTTCAGAACAAAACTGTGCTGGTTACCGGTGGCGGCGGCTCCATCGGCAGCGAGCTTTGTCGGCAAATCGCGAAAAACCATCCCAAAAAGCTGGTGATCTTGGATATCTATGAGAATAACGCTTACGATATCCAGCAGGAGTTGATGCGCAATTGGCCGGATCTGCCCTTAGAGGTATATATTGGCTCCGTGCGGGATACCAAGCGGGTGGATATGCTGTTTTCCCGTTTGCATCCGGAGATCGTTTTCCACGCCGCAGCCCATAAACATGTGCCCCTTATGGAAGATAGCCCCAACGAGGCCATTAAGAATAATGTCTTTGGCACCCTTCATGTGGCGTTGGCGGCGGAAAAATATCAGGCAGAGCGGTTTGTGCTCATTTCCACGGATAAGGCCGTTAATCCAACCAATATCATGGGCGCCTCTAAGCGCCTTTGCGAGATGATTGTCCAGTCTATGGCGGAGCACTCGTCTACTAAGTTTGCGGCCGTACGTTTTGGCAATGTGCTGGGCAGCAACGGAAGCGTGATCCCTCTGTTTAAGCGGCAGATCGAGGAAGGCGGCCCAGTGACGGTCACCCACAAAGACATCATCCGCTATTTTATGACCATTCCCGAGGCAGTCTCCTTGGTGCTTCAGGCAGGCGCTTTTGCCGGCCAGGGAGAAATTTTTGTGCTGGATATGGGCGAGCCTGTGCGTATTGATGACCTGGCGCGGAATATGATCCGTCTTTCCGGGCTTGAACCGGATGAGGATATCGAGATCCGCTATACCGGCCTTCGCCCGGGAGAAAAGCTTTATGAAGAAATGCTGATGAAGGAAGAAGGCCTGCGTACCACAGACAACGAATTGATTTTCATCGGCCAACCCCTGGATATCGATGAAGAACGTTTCCACATTCAGCTCAAAGAGCTGGAGGCGGCTTGCTATGAAAACAGCGACACGATATGCCAGCTGGTAGCCAAAATGGTACCCACCTACCGGTGCAAGGTAGGCGCTTGCGCCGGAAGTTAAGAAAGAATTGGCGGCTGTAAGCGGGAGAAGCGGCGGAAAACATGCTGCTAAGCAATATCCATAGGTGTTTTTGCGAGAAAGCGAAAGCACAAGAGGACGAGGGCTTTTCAGCGGATCCTCATGAAATGTTACACAACCGAAAAAACAGCCCAATGGGGAAGCGTGGTTCAGGAGGTGGCCAGATAGCCTGAAAGCGTTCGCAAAGGATGCGGCGGGCTATTGGCGTTTTATCCCCAGCGTAAAGCATAGGGCACTTGCCGGTGTTTTTTCTAGAAAAACCGGAAAGAGAGTGGGAAGAGTGGGAGTAGAGATGGAACAGTTGATGGAAAAATGGGCCTTGTCCCCAAAGCAGCGGAGGTATCTCCCGATAAAGCGAGGCTTGGATATCGTACTTGCCGGTGGAGCGAGTATTATTTTGTCGCCTTTGATACTGAGCCTGGCCATTGCCGTAAAGGTAAGCTCGCCGGGACCGGTGCTGTTCAAGCAAAAGCGAGTAGGCAGAGATAAGAAGCTGTTTTCTATCTATAAGTTCAGGACCATGCGGATCGACACCCCCAAGGATATGCCCACCCACATGCTGAGCAACCCGGAGCAGTACATAACTGGAGTTGGCCGTCTTTTGCGAAAATCATCGCTTGACGAACTTCCGCAGCTGTGGAATATTTTTATGGGGGACATGAGCATCATTGGCCCCAGGCCGGCACTCTGGAACCAGGAGGATCTGCTTAAGGAGAGAGAGCGGTATGGCGCGAATGACATACGGCCAGGATTGTCTGGCTGGGCGCAGATTTGTGGGCGCGACGAACTGGAGATCGTGGACAAGGCAAGGCTGGACGGGGAGTATACGCAAAAAATGAGCTTTCTGTTTGATTGCCGTTGCGTTTTTGGCACAGTGACCAGCACACTAAAGGGCGAGGGTGTTGTTGAAGGCGGAACCGGACAGCTCCATAGGGCGGAAGAAAAGAAATGAAGTTTCTGATTATAACGAATCATTCCTATATGTTGTGGCAGTTTCGGCGGGAGGTGATTGCCCAGCTGATGACCAAAGGCGAGGTAGTGATCAGCGCGCCCTTTGTCGGCCATGAGGACGATTTTTCCGCAATGGGCTGCCGAATGATCAAAACACAGGTGGATCGCCGCAGCATAAACCCGGTGACGGATGGAAAGCTGTATCGGTTCTATAGGAAGCTGTTAAGGAAAGAAAAACCCGACATGGTGATCACCTATTCGATCAAACCCAATATCTATGCCGGATACGCGTGCCAAAGGATGGGCATCCCCTACTGCGTGAATGTGCAGGGTCTTGGCACAGCGTTCCAGAAAAAGGCCATCGCTTTTGTCGTTACCTTCATGTATAGGGCGGCCTTGAAAAAAGCGAAGACGGTTTTTTTTGAAAATCAGGACAATGCGGCGGAGTTTGTGGAAAGAAGAATTTCTCCCCATAGTCAGCAGACCGTTTTGCATGGCGCGGGGGTTAACTTGGATGTTTATGACTATCAGCCGTATCCAACTGAGGAGCAGGGGATCCATTTTTTGTTTTTAGGCAGAATCATGAAAGAAAAGGGCGTGGATGAGCTGTTCGAGGCAGCAAAGAAGCTCAAGGGAAAATACGGCGATAAGGTTGTGTTTGATCTGGTGGGCTTTTTCGAGGAGGAATACAAGCCAACGGTGGAAGCGCTGGCAGCTGAGGGCGTGGTGAGATTTCATGGATTCCAGTCTGACCCGAAGCCGTTTTATCGCACAAGCCATTGTGTAGTGCTGCCAAGCTATCATGAAGGCATGAGCAATGTGCTTTTGGAGGCGGCAAGCTCAGGCCGCGCGTTGATTGCCACAGATATTTCCGGCTGCCGCGAAGCCATCGAGGAAGGCGTAACCGGATTTCTCTGTAAAAAAATGGATAGCGCTAGCCTTGTTGCATGCCTGGAGAGGTTTATGCACTTGCAAAGTGAGCGCCGGAGAGATATGGGGCTGGCGGGCAGGCAGAAGATGGAGAAGGAATTTGACAAGAATACAATAGTAAATCAAACCATTGCCGCTATTACAGACGGAATGACCAACGATTGAGGCCTGAGGAGACAGTATGTTCAATCAGTATATATTCATTCTGATTTGGATTGGCTTATGTGCTGTATTCATTTATGGAGCGAAATTAAAACGAACGGAATTGGTTTATGGAGAAAGCGTTGAACGGGTTTCCTGGTGGCTTGCCTTTATTGTGTTTGTCCCTGTGATTTGGATGGCAGGACATAGAGGGCATATAGGGGATTCCGATGTGTATGCTGCGTCGTTCCAAGCAATGCCGGATACCTTCTCTGAAATACCTGCATATGTTTCCACATTGACAAAAGACGCAGGATATTATACATTTGCTGCTATCCTGAAACAGTTCATTGGCAATAATACGGTTTTGTATTTTACCGTTATGGCCCTGATTCAGGGCGTAATACTTTTGTCCGTATATCGAAAGTATTCCTACAATTATGTACTGAGTATTTTCCTTTTTATTGCCTCATCGGATTATATTTCCTGGATGTTTAACGGCATACGGCAGTTTACCGCGGTTACCATTATCTTTGCGGCAACAGCCTGGATGCTGAACAAACGGTATATTCTCACAATCCTTGTGATTTTGTTTGCCGCTCTGTTTCATCAGTCGGCGCTGATTATGCTGCCGATCGTCTTGATTTGCCAAGGCGACGCCTGGAATAAGAAAACCATGG
>CAYVWG010000022.1:0-10267 GCA_964455425.1 uncultured Oscillospiraceae bacterium
TTGGCGGCGACCAAAACGGTATGCTGGATCCCACCGGCGCTATGCGCCGGGATGTGTCAGCGAAACTGATCTCTCAGCTCCATGACAATGTAATCTCAGCAAAATAATTTCCCGCAGACAGAAAAAGAACAGACGCATCCTCCTATTTGCTGTTCTTATCGCTTTAACCAACGTGGGGCCAGGCATTATGCCTGGCCCCGTTATTTATTATGGGATCTATGGATTGGATTGGTGCACGCATTGAGCGCGCCAATCTTTTTTGCTAAAAATTATGGCAACTGCGCTGCATTTCCCTCAAAATTCACAATATTCGCTGGTAATTTGTGCAAAATTCTTTTTTTCTACAATTTTTTCTTTTTTCTCTTGACACATGGAAAAAATAGGTGTAAAATCGCATAAACACATCAGAGAAATAGGTTTATAAATCTCCGCAAATGTGTCAGCGAAATTTCTGCACGGCGTTGTGCCTTGCAGGGCAAAAAAAGAAAGGAAATGAAAAAGCCATGAAAAAACGAATTGTACTCATTGTCATTGCGGCCGTTGTGCTTATTGCCGCTGTGGTGGCTGTGGTGATCACCCAGCGCCCCTCCGCCAAGGAGGGAGAGACGATCCAGCTTAGGCAGGCTGTCATGAACAGTATTGTCGCTCACCTCGATTCTATCGTTGCCGATGAGGCAGGGTATTATGGGGAGGAAGGATTGGATGTGACGATCAATTACAACAACTCCAATCCGGACAACATTCAGGCGCTGCTGGATGACAAAGTAGATTTTGTGTCTGCCGGTTCCACAGCGGTTTTGAATTATATCGACCAGGGCGCTGATCTGGTAATCATTGGCGGACAAATGTCCCAAGGCGCATCTTTGTTCACCTTGCCGGAAAGGGCGGAGGAGTTCCAAGAGATTACCGCGGAAACCCTGGAAGGCAAGAAGGTGGGCGTTACCAGGCTGCAAACCGGCGACATCGCTTTGCGGAAGTATCTGAGCGACTTGGGCGCCGACCTTTCCAAGATTGAATTTGTCGAATTGGATTCTTGCTCTACGATCATAGAGGCCATCAAGAAAGGCGAAGTGGATATCGGCAGCTTGTACTTGACATTCAGAGAAACCGGCGAGCAGCAAGGACTGGTTGCCGTGAAGCATTTGGACGAGCTGTGGGACGGATTTATTTGCTGCCGGCTGTTTACCACCAGAGAAAAGCTGGAGGCCAACAGAGATGCCTTTGTCAAAGTGCTGAAAGCCAATATTAAGGCCTACAATTTGATCCAAACGGATCGGGACAAAACCCTTGAGTTGGCCAAGAAGGACATCGACTTGGACGAAAGCATTTTGGCCTCTCAGATTTATGATTACGGTCATCTGGAATTAAGCCCTGATCCGGCGGCAAAGGATACCACGGACTTTTATAACGCAATGGTAGATATCGGCTACGCGGAGGGCAATGTGGATATTAGCCAATACATCGATTCCAGTCTCTACGAAGAGGCTCTGAACGAGCTGCTGGAGGAAGAGCCGGACAACGAGGTCTATCAAGCGTTAAAGGCCAGTTTTGTAGAGAAAAATTAACGGACTGCAAATAATTTTCTAAGAGAAGCCTGGATTGCATTTGCCAAGCTTTGTATGATAGGGGAATTGGCCTATACTCTGTTCGCCGGCGTCAAATGGTAGAACATTGGCGCCGGCGAACAGAGTATTGTATTTCCTAAAGGAAACAAGGATGTTCCATGGGAAGAACGTATCGCCATGGATCGGGATGGATCACAGGGAGGCTGGTTATGGGTAAGATCGATTTAGAAAATATAACGCTGGATTATTTGGACAATGGAACCGTTTTTCGGGCCTTGGAGGGGGTTTCCTTTTCTGTTCAGGAAGGCGAATTTGTGACGATTATCGGGTCTAGCGGCTGCGGAAAAAGCACGCTGCTTAGCGTAATTGCGGGCTTACATGATCCGAGTTCAGGAAGCCTTTGCATCGATGGCAAAAAGACGCGGGGAACCGGCAAAAACCGGGGCGTAGTTTTTCAGCACTATTCCTTGTTTCCCTGGATGACGGTAAAACGAAATGTGGAATTCGGGATTCACCAGGCCTTTCCGCAAAAATCCAAAAAAGAAACCGGCGCCGAAGCCCTCAAATACATTCATGACGTGGGACTAGCAGGCTTTGAGCACAAATATCCGTTCCAGCTGTCCGGCGGTATGCAGCAAAGGGCGGCCATCGCAAGAACCTTGGCAATGAAAACGGATATCCTTTTGATGGATGAGCCATTCGGCGCCATCGACGCCAAAAACCGAGTCATCCTGCAAGATATGATGATGAAGCTTTTGGATCACTCAGAGCCGAAAAAGACGATTATTTTTGTAACACATGATGTAGACGAAGCGATTTTATTGTCGGATCGGATTTTGTTTATGAAAGATAAAAAAATCGCAAAAGACATCCAAGTGAATTTTAAGCGACCCCGCGCAAGAGAGTTGCTTTTTGAATCGCCGCAGTACATCCGTCTCCGGCGAGAGATCGTGGATATGTTCTATTATGAAAAGAACTATGAACGGGGTTTTGCTGGAGGGGAAGGCATATGAAGACGATCATCAAACATATTTTTCCTCACGCTTTGTTCCTTATCCTGACGGTTTTGATTTTTTGCCCTTCCGTAGAGGGGACGCAAAGCCCAATATATTTTTATATCTTATGCGCTTTGGTTGAGGTAATGCTGATTGTGTATCGAAAACGACCGGCGGCGCCGTATATTGTATCCATTGTTTTTGCGTTTCTCATCTTTTGGGAATACAGCTGCTCCATAAAAGGGGTAAAAAATGTGGTGCTGTTTCCTCAGCCGGAAAATGTGTTTGCCGTATTGCCCGAGAATTACGGCAAAATTTTTCAAGGCATTTTAAGCTCTCTGGGGCTGTTGGGGGAGGCGTTTGGCTTTGCCATTGTCTTTGGCGTATTTCTTGGCTTTGTTGTGGGGCTTTCCGATAAACTCACCGCTATTTTTATGCCGATTGTCAAAGTGATCAGCCCTATACCGCCGCTGGTCTATTCGCCATACGCCGTGGCCTTGCTGCCAAGCTTTCATACGGCGGCAGTTTTTATTGTGGCCATCACCATTTTTTGGTCGCTGTTTATGAATGTGGTATTGAGCATCCGAAAAATTGACGCCAAAATTATGGATTCCGCCAAAACACTGAATCTCAGCAAAACAAGCATGATCCTTCATGTGCTGCTGCCCTACAGTCTTCCGGGGATTTTTGACAATCTTACCGTTTCTATATCTACATCTTTCCTGGTGTTGACGGCGGCGGAAATGATCGGCGCTTCCTCCGGTTTAGGATGGTATATCAAATACCATTCGGATTTTGCCAATTACACGAAGGTCATCTTTGGCATCATTGTCATTGGCGTTGTGGTGACCCTTTTGAATAAGGGAATTTTGGCACTCCGCAAGGTGTGCGTAAAATGGAGGTAAGGACAGATGTCAAGACGTATCGAGGAGCATCCCATTTTATCGCCGATGCAGGCCAAAAAAGTAACGTTTACCTTTGAGAGCCAGGTATTGGAGGGGTTGGAAAACGAGCCGATTTCGGTAGCGCTGCTGGCCAATGGAATTCAGGTTTTACGAGAACACAAAGGCCGGAAAAGAGGGATCTTCTGCGCTATTGGCAATTGTTCCTCCTGCCTGATGGAGGTCAACGGCGTACCCAATGTCAGGGTGTGCGTGGAGCCGTTAAAGGAAGGGACGGTTGTCAAACTGCAGCGGGGAAGCGGCTCGTTTCTGCAAGAGGTGAAGGAAAATGGAGTATTATGATGTTGCGGTGATCGGCGGCGGCCCGGCGGGATTGTCAGCGGCGCTGCGGGCGGCAGAGGCCGGCATGGGCGTGGTTTTGTTTGAGCGCGCCGCCCAGGCCGGCGGACAGCTTTTGAAGCAGACGCATAAATTTTTTGGTTCCAGCAAGCAGTTTGCCGGATACCGAGGATTGCGCATAGCGGAAGAACTGTCCGGCCAAGTCGATGGACATCCCTATATAACGGTACAAAAGAACACCGTTGTGTTGGGCATCTATGACGATGGCGTCATTACCTATAACGGGCAAAGCGGTTATGGAAGGTTAACCGCGGGAAAGACGATTTTGGCCACCGGCGCTTCGGAAAAAATGCTGCTTTTTGAAAACAACGATTTGCCCGGTGTGACCGGCGCTGGGGCGATACAAACCGTGATGAATCAATACGGCGTTCGGCCGGGAAAGAATGTGCTGGTAGTCGGCGCGGGAAATATTGGCCTGATCGTCAGTTATCAGCTGATCCAGGCCGGTATCCACGTAGAGGCGGTGATCGATGCAGCCCCGAGGATCGGCGGATACCTGGTACACGCGTCCAAAATCCGCCGCCTGGGCGTGCCCATACATTTGCAGACCACCATCGTAGCCGCAGAAGGAAGCAGCAGCGTGCAGGCGGCGGTGATTGCCAAGGTGACGGAGGATGCCCAGCCGATTCCGGGCACGGAAAGGCGGCTGGAGGTGGACACCATTTGCATTGCGGTGGGGCTATCGCCGTTAAAGGAGTTGCTTTCCTTGACCGGCGCGAAGCTAACCTATGTGCCCCAGCTTGGGGGTTATGTTCCCATAAGGGACGCCTTCCAGGAAACCACGGCAAAAGGGTACTATGTGGCCGGTGATTTGGCCGGCATTGAGGAAGCTACCACCGCCATGCTGGAAGGCAGCGTTGCCGGGCTTTCCGCCGCAATCGCATCTGGGATGAAATCTTCCGCCATCCTCCGGCAAAGAGCAGAATATATCACGGAGCTGGAAAAGCTGCGAAGCGGGCCGACAGCGGAAAAGATACGGCGTGGCTTGGCATATGTGCTGATGCCTGCCAGAGAAGGGAGGGATGCGCAATGAGCCTTGCGCAGACGGGAATTGTGACAAAAGAAACCTTTGAACGCTTGCTCCCCAACGCTTCTAGACGGGCCAAGGGCGCGTATGCCATTGCGGAATGTTTGCAGCAAATCCCCTGTGATCCTTGCCTAAGCGCATGTCCGGTAAAGGCCATAAGCATGGAACATAACGATATCCACTCTCTGCCGGAAATTGACCAGGAGGTATGTATTGGCTGCGGCAGATGCGTGGCGATCTGCCCTGGACACGCCTGTTTCGTTATCGACGAGTCGGCAAACCCAGATAAGGTTTACATCAGCCTGCCCTATGAGCTGCTGCCGTCTCCCCAAGCCGGTATGACAGCTGTGGCACTGGGCCGGGACGGCAGAAATGTCGGCACGGCGGTCATCCAAAGCGTAAAGCAGGTTAAGGATGCGGATCACACATGGCTGGTAACCGTTTCTGTAGACAGGGATTTGTTGTATGAGGTTCGCAGTATCCGCATTTTGCATCCATAAGCCATATGATTTTACAAGAAAGGAAGCCGCGTTTCCGCCCATGATCGTTCCCATTTTGTGGGCGCTTGGGGCCAACTGGTGAGGGAATATGAACGAAGATAAGGTAATCATTTGTCGATGTGAAAACTTAACTCTGGGCAAGCTGCATCGCCTGCTCGACAGGGGCGTTACTTCCATGCAGGAAATTAAAAAGGAAACCAGATGTACAATGGGGCCGTGTCAAGGCAGAGGCTGCAGGGAATTGATCGCCAAAGAAATCAGCAAATATACGGGCATTCCCCTGGAAGAGGTGGATGTCCCCGTAAGCAGAGCGCCGGTGGAGCCAGTGCCGCTGGGAGCTATTGCAAGAAAAGGTGGTAATCATGCGTAAAACGGCAGATGTTGTGGTGATCGGCGGCGGCGCTGCCGGCACCTCCACGGCATGGCATTTGGCTAAGCTAGGGGCGAAAAATGTTGTGGTTGTGGAACAGAAATATACGCCTTTTGGCGGAACGGGACGCTGCGCGGCACAATTTCGCCTGCAGTTTGCCAGCATGGAGAATCTGCGTCTGGCCCTGCTGAGCGTGCAGCAGTTTGACACCCTGGGTGAGGATACGGAATTTACAGAAAGCTTGGAGATTTCCAAACACGGGTATCTGATCACCGCCTATGAGGAAGACCGCCTCCCCGAAATGCGCCGGAATGTGGAAATCCAGCGTTCCTTGGGCATTGATTCCTATGTTTTAGACCCCAAACAATGTCAGGAAGTCTCGCCCTATCTGAATATAGAGGGCATGGTGGGCGGATCCTACTGCACCGGTGAGGGGCATATCAACCCCATGCGTATGGCGTTGGCCTATAAGCAGGCCGCGCAGAAAATGGGTGTGGAGTTCAATAATTATACCACGGTAACGGGAATTACCGTGAAAAACGATGAAGTAAAGGCCGTCATCACTGACCGAGGAACCATCGAGACGCCCTGCGTCATCAACGCGGCAGGGGAATACGGGAAATTTATTGGGCGCTTAGCCGGCATCACGATCCCAGTGGAACCAAGTAAGCATCAGATCTTGGCAACGGAAGCGTTTGACTACATAAAGGCTCCTATGATTTATTCCTTCAAACATTCCACATACATCACCCAGACCATTCATGGGGAGTTTTTGATGGGATGGTCGGATCCGGATACGCGGCAAGGGATCATTGATTTTACGCCGGAGTGGAAATTTCTTGAGATCATGGCGGCGAAGGCCATTGAGCAGGTTCCCATGCTGGCCAACGCAAAGGTTGTCCGGCACTGGGCTGGACAATACGGCGCCGCGCCGGATCACACGGTTATTGTTGGACCGGTTGACCAGGTCAAAGGCTTTATTACCGCCCTGGGATGCACAAAAGCCACCATGTTTGCCCCGGCCATCGGCCAACTGGCCAGTGAAGCGGCACTTGGCCTGCCAACGACCTTGCCCATAGAGGATTACCAGTTGTACCGTTTTGCGCGAGGCAAATTGGTATATGATCCGGCGCTGCTGTAAGCGCTAAAAAGGAAACCGCCGGGGAGGGCAATCCATGAGAGAAAAAATTGTAAAATCACTTTCAGAATTTGTTGGCTGGACGCCATTATTTGAGCCGGTCAACTTAGAAAAGAAATACCAGTTGAAAAGCAGGCTTCTGATCAAGCTGGAATACGTTAATCCGGCGGGAAGTGTAAAAGACAGAGCTGCCTTGGCGATGATCGAGCGAGCAGAAAGGGAAGGAAAGCTCCACCCGGGAGACACGATCGTGGAGCAAACCAGCGGCAACACCGGAATCGCGTTGGCGGCATACGCTGCCGCAAAGGGATACAAGCTGATCATTTTCTTTGAAAATGGCTCGTCAATGGAGCGAAAACAAATTTTGGAAGCCTATGGCGCAAAGGTATTTATGTATACCGATCTGTTGCCGCTAAAGCAGATGCTGGAAAAAGGCGTGATTGATCTTAAACGCATAGTCAAAAGCGTAGGCGATTATGCCAAAGCGCATGGATATTATTTTATCAATCAGCTGGAAAACCCTGAAAATCCGGCCATTCATTACCGGACGACTGGGCCGGAGATCTGGAGCCAATCAGAGGGAAGGGTGGACGCGTTTGTAGCCATGGCAGGCACAGGCGGCACATTGAACGGTGTGGGAAGATATCTAAGAGAAGTCAACCCGGAGATTCGGATCTTCGCTGCGCAGCCATCGGCAGATTCACGGATAGGTGCGCCGGGAGACAGCAAAGACGTAATCGATGGCGTTGGCGCGTTTTCCGGCGTGCCGAAAGAGAGTGTTTCCGGGTTTGTCTCCTGCGGCGTATATGATGAAGTCTTGGAGGTTTCGGCCCAGGAAGCCTTTGCCACAGCAAATCAGATTATAAAAACCGATGGGTTGTTTTTAGGAACCTCCTCCGGCGCGGCAATTTGCGCTGCATTACATGTGGCACAGCTTGCCGAATTTGCCGGAAAAACCATCGTCACCATTGCGCCGGACGATGGAATGAAATATCTCTCAACAAAATTATATCGAAAATCTTAATCGACTTGTGGAGGTAAGAAGGGTGAAAGCGTATACAGCGGAAAACTTAATACAGGATGGCCGTTTTGCCAGTTTATATCAGTGCGGCGATGCGGCCTTTCAGCGCGCGGTAAAGCGCTCGCTGGAGAAATATATTGATGAATGTCCTTATAAGGATGAGAAAAATTATGGACATCTGTGCAACCTGCTGGTATGCATAGCGGTGTATGAAGCGTTGCTGCAAAGTGGCATGGAGAAGGAAGCGTGCTTGAATGTCATCCGGAAACAAATGTACAGCTACGTTGAACCGGCAAGGCAGCGCAACATCGAAGCGGCGAAGAAGGACGGCTACATTGAACATCTGAAAACCGAACACAAAGCCTTAATTGAACGCACATATGGTACAGGCTGGGAGGTGGAATTTCCCCCTTGCGGAGAGCATGAGTTTACCTATCTGGTAAAGACCTGCATTTATAACGAAACATTTCAGCGGTACAATTATCCGGAATTGGGGCCACTGTTTTGTAAGGTGGATGACATCCTCAACGGCGACTTGGAAAACATCAACTTTACCTATACCGGCCAGCTGTGCGTAAACCAAAAGCCTTGCGACTATGGGTTTAGCTATAAGAAAAAACCAGGGGGACAGCTATGAGTAGAATTGTATTGCTCGGAAGGATCATTGATGGAAATGGCGGCGCTCCTGTGGAAAACGGAGCGGTCATTGTGGAGGGCAATACGATAGCCGCTGTGATGAAAAAGAGCGAATATCTGCCCCAGCCGGAAGATACGAAAATCGAGTTGGAAAACGGCTCTATATTGCCCGGTTTGATCGACGCCCATGTTCATATGAGCTGGGGAAGCGCAAAAGCCATCGACTGGATTTCCTCCACACCGCAGATGCTCATGGCGCAAAGTTTGCGGGATCTGGCCTATGTAAGACGGTCTGGCTATACCTCCGTTCGCGACATGGGAAGCGATGCGATTTTCTATAAGGAACCGGCAAAGGAAGGCCTGATCGATATTCCCCGTATCTTCGGCGCCGGAAAGATCCTAACTCAGATTGGCGGCCATGGGGACGCCTATCAAAAGCTGACCTTGGCGGCGGCGGAGCAGACCTATTCTCCCGCGGTTATCGTAAACGGTGTGGACGAGGTGCGCAAAGCCTGCCGCATAAACGCAAGAAATGGCGCGGACTTTATTAAGATCATGACAACAGGAGGCGTGTTTTCCCTTGGCGATAAAGCGACGCCCCACAGTCATTTTAGCGACGCGGAGATACGGGCCGCTGTGGAAGAAGCGGAGAATATGGGCAGCTATGTGGCCGCCCACGCTCAGGCAAACCGTGGCATTAAGAAAGCGCTGAAAAACGGCGTAAAAAGCATTGAGCATGGTTTTTATCTGGATGAAGAATGTGTTGAGCTGATGGTCAAAAATAACTGCTATCTTGTACCCACGCTGTCCATCATGTACACATCAAAAAAATATTTCGAAAACAAGCCGGATGTTCTTCCCTATCTGAAAGAAAAAACAGAGGCAGCCTTTGAAGCCCATTACCGTTCTCTTGCGCTGGCAAAAGAGGCCGGCGTGAAGATCGCCATGGGATGTGATTTCCTGGGGGATAAGGAATTTGGCTGCTCCTATGATCGCTCCACCATGGAATTTGAACGAATGGATTATGCGGGCTTTTCGCCGCTGGAGATCATAACCATGGCCACAAAGAGAGGCGCAGAGTTAATGCTGGCACAAGACCGCCTGGGAACCATAGAGAAAGGGAAGCTGGCGGATGTGATATATGTTGCCGGAAATCCGTTGGACGATATTCTGCAGATGTGCCATGAGAGCTTTGTAAAGGTTGTGCTGCAAGATGGCAGAGTGGTAAAGGATATCCGAGAAGGAGCATCTGTATGATGGACATATATCCGGAATTTTTCAATGATGTTTTCGGGCCGATCACGCAGCCAGGCTCCAGCTCTCATATGGCCGGCCCATGCAGGGCAGGCTTTATGGCCAACTCCCTGCTCAATGAGCCGGTTAAGGATATCTGTATCATTCTGGATCCTCATGGCTCTTTTTATGAAGGCTTCGGCCAAATGAACGAAGATTTGGGGATGCTAAACGGCGCCTATGGCAGACTTCCAGACCATGAGGATTTTTTTCAGATCAAACAGCAATTGGCGCAAAACAAGATTCCCTATACCTTCCGGTTTCAGCCTATACCGGAGAGCAGCCATCCCAACGCCATGAAGTTTGTGCTCACCGGGATATCGGGAAAAACCGTCACTACGGTTGCCAATTCCACCGGCGGCGGTATGGTGGAGCTGGTGCGGGTGAATGACTATCCGCTGAGAGAAAAAGGGGATACATC
>CAYVWG010000022.1:10367-21545 GCA_964455425.1 uncultured Oscillospiraceae bacterium
CAGATCGCGGAGGAGGAACATAAATCCCTGTATGAGGTTGCCTTGGAATACGAAGAAGCCGCCAGCGGATGGAGCCGGCAAGAAGTGATCCGGTACATGAAGGAGCATGTAGAGACCTACATGCAAAAACGAATTTCTGCCTTATATGAGGATGACCGCCGTTTGGTTGTAAATCCCTTTAGAACGATCTATTATAAACAATGGGAAAAACAGGCGGCGAAGGACGGCTTAACCGGAGGGGTGATAAGAAAGGCGATACATTATATGCACTCGGCCCAAGCCCAGATGGATCAGGTTTTGGATGTGCCTGGCCCTATGAGTAACGGCGGCGGATACATCTACTCTGTGCTTACCGCTGTGAAGGAAGAATGTCAATTGGAGGAAGAAGATGTTACACGGGGATTATTTATCGCCGCGGCCATCGGCGCTATTGCCTACACCAGAACCAATCCTACAGGAGAGGTGATCGGCTGTGCCGGCGAGTGCGGGATATGCGCGGCCATGACGGCAGCGGCGGTTGCGGAAATGTTCCATGCAACGCCGGAACAGGTGGAAAACGCGGCAGCTATGACGCTGCAGGCCGCCATTGGCTGGCCCTGTGATCCCATTCCAGGCGGACAAGGTACGCCGTGTACCAGCAGGACATTGTTTGTTGTAACCATGCCGGTGGTATACGCCAGCTGGGCGATGATGGGAAGCGAGCTTGTACTTCCTTTTCACGAAGTTTTAGCTGTGGCAGATCAAGTGGGAAGGCAGCTTTCCGGGGATCTGCTTTGTACAAGCCGGGGCGGTTTGTGCGGCACAGACGGAGGAAAACGCTGCAAGGAACGGTTTTGCCGGGAAAGAAACGGCTAGAAACTTGCGCAAAAGCCTCCCAGCCTTGGTCTAATCCCAATAGGGACAACCGCTTTTTGCGCCTGGCCATAGGGAATGCAGCGTGTCAAAACGTCTTTATTCACGCCGCAGCCATTTTTCCTCGGTCAAAATATAGGAAAAATGATGTGGTTAAGCATAAAAGGGAACCTCGACGGTTCCCTTTACGCTTTTCTACTCTCCGTAATCCTTTGGCTAGATCGGTTTTTATCGCCTGGGGCGTTGCCCAGAGGGCCGCAACAACTAGGCATAGAGCGCCATGGCGCTATTTGAGCTTGATTTTCGATAGGGGATTGGCCTCTGCGGCAATTTTCAGCTCGGTGTTTTCAATGTGGGTATAAATCTGCGTGGTGTTCAAATTTTCATGGCCCAATACCTCCTGGACGGTTTTTACATCCACACCGTTTTGCAACATCAGCGTTGCCGCCGTGTGCCGCAGTTTGTGGGCCGACAGCTTGCTCGCGTCCAGGCCGGCAGCCAGGGTGTGCTTTTTCACAAGGTGATGTACGGTTGCCACGCTGATCCGCTGGTGTTCCTGAGAGCCAAACAGCGCCTGATTGTCGGTTAAGGTCATTTTGTTTCGTTCGGTCAAATAATCGTCGATGGCGGCTTTGCAGGCGGATCCCATATAGACAAAGCGTTCCTTGTTGCCCTTACCCAGCACGCGAATGCGGTCGGGGTAGACGTCGGTAAGGTTCAGCCCTACCAGCTCTGACCGGCGAATACCGCAGTTGAGAAACAGCATTAAAATGGCCAGATCCCGCTTTTTATGCCGCCCGGATACGCTGCCAAGCAAAGCGGTAGATTCCTCCAAGGTCAAATAGCGGGGGAGGGACTTCCGCAGCTTGGGGTATTCCATATCCTGCACCGGGTTGACCTCCAGCTGCTTGGTGCGGACAGTCAAATACTTATAAAAAGACTTGACGGCGGATAGCTTTCTTGCCCGGGAGGCAGGAGCAAGCCCTAGCTCTTGCTCTGGTGTATCGGGGAATTTTACCCGATCATGGGCCAAAAATGACAGAAAATCATAGATATCGGTGGTAGTTATGCTTTCGATAAAGGATATATCGATATCAACAATGGAAATGGTATCGAAATCTGCCGTATACGGCAGTTCTTGCTTGACCATTTTCATAAAGCGGAGAAACAGCCGCAGATCCAAATAATACTCATGAATTGTCCGGGGCGATTGCCCTTTGATGGTTTCGTGATACGACAAAAACTCCCGCAAAATCACCGGACAATCTGCGTAACGCTTCATTGTGAAACCTCCTTGGCGCCAAAGGGTTGATTTGATTTGTAGACAAACAGAATGACAAACACACAGCTCGCAGCGCTGCATGGGCAGCTGCACACATCATCGTTGGGACAGGCTAAGCCGTAAGCTCTAGGAAACAAAAACGTAAGAATCCCATTACAGGAAAAACCCCAAGCCACAAAACCAGCCGCAGATTTGTTCGGATAAACGGCTGGGAAACGGCCATCTTGTGTACTCCATTTTTTAAGACACTGGCCTTAGACGCGTTTGCCCACCATAAATACTACATAAGTACACCACTAGTATACCACGCTTGGGTTAAAACTTCAACAAAATTTTTATTTTGTTGAAGTTTTTTCTTTTTAGAATGGGCGCAATCGCTTTTGGGCATTTGCTTTCACAAAGGGTGTTAATATCCGCCATCTGCCTTTCTCAACTATGGGAAACCGCCCTTGCCTCCCCCGGTTCGCGCAGCAAAGGGCTTTGCGCCTGGCCGCTAAACCAAGCCCGGCGCAACAAAGCCACACTTGATTCTATCTCCAGCTCCATAGAACGGATGGAAAAATCCGTACTTCATAAGAAACTATTTTCATGGAATAAATGTATGGGGTTTACAAGCAGAAAGAAAAGGTGTAAAATATGGACGTTTTTGGAGGTGGTATTATGGATAAAGAAATTAAACGGATCGGGGTTCTTACCTCTGGCGGCGATGCGCCTGGCATGAATGCCGCTGTGCGAGCGGTGTATCGCGCCGCAGTCCATCGCGGCATCGACTGCTTGGGGATTCGGCGGGGTTGGAACGGTCTGATCAGTGGAGATATTTTTCGGCTGGATCAGCGGGCGTGCAGCCATATTATTGACCGTGGCGGCACGGTGCTTTATTCGGCCAGAAGCGCTGAATTTATGACCCAAGAAGGGCAGCAAAAAGCGGTAAATACCTGCAAGCTTTTTGGTATTGATGGTATCGTTGCCATTGGCGGCGATGGAACTTTCCGCGGTGCTCAAGCATTGTCCAAGCATGGCTTGGCGGTTATCGGCATCCCCGGAACCATTGACAATGACATCAGTTGCACTGACTACACCATTGGCTTTGATACCGCTGCTAACACTGCCATTGAGGCCATCGACAAGCTGCGGGACACGATGCAGTCCCATGAGCGTTGCTCTGTGGTGGAGGTCATGGGACGAAACGCCGGCCATCTGGCCATATATGTGGGCCTAGCCACCGGCGCTACCGCTGTGCTTGTTCCCGAGGAAAAGATCGACTTTGAACGGGATGTGATCGAAAAGATCCGCACAGCCCGTCTTAATGGGTTTACCCATTACATGGTGGTGGTGGCTGAGGGCGCCGGCAGCGCTATAGAGGTAGCCGCTAAGATCAAGGAAGCCATTTCCATTGATCCCCGGGTCACCGTATTGGGGCACATCCAACGCGGCGGCTCCCCTACCGCCCGCGACCGGACAACCGCTACCCGCATGGGCTATTACGCGGTGGAAACGCTGGCCAAGGGCGGCAGCAACCGCATTATCTGCATACAAAACGGCGAAGTAACCGATGTGGATATCGATGAGGGCTTGGCAGAGGTGAAAACCTTGAATCCCCTGGATGTCGCCACGCTCCACGCAATGACCGGCATCGATTCTTGACCCCAGGGCCTATCCCCTGCCCGACGTCTGCGGCAGCCTGTCCCCTATTGGACGCCGGCAAGTAAATAAACACTATGCCGAAGGGCCAACCTACCTTTTTCGTAGGCTGGCCCTTCGGCAGCTTATTGCGCTTTGGGATGAAACCGGTTATACACCGACTTTAGATTCTGCTTAACCAGCTGGGCATATACCTGTGTAGAAGATATATCGCTGTGCCCCAGCATTTCCTGAATCGATTTCAAATCCGCCCCGTTTTCCAGAAGATGGGCGGCAAAGCTGTGCCGCAGCGTGTGGGGGGTGATATCTTTTTCAATATTGGCTGTTTGTTGATAGTGCTTAATGATTTTCCAAAAGCCCTGACGGGTCATCCTGGCTCCATTAAGATTGACAAACAGCGCATGCTCCAACGGATCAGCGATCATGTTGGGCCGGATGGTGGTGATGTATGCCTCCAAGGCGCGAATGGCGGCGGGATACAGCGGAATGACCCGGGTCTTCCCTTCCTTGCCGCAGCGGATCACCCCCACAGACAGATTGACATCATCCAAATTCAGGGAAATCAACTCGCTGACCCGAATCCCTGTGGCATACAGCAGCTCCAGCATGGCCTTGTCCCGGTAGCCCTTTCCATCGGTACACTGAGGCTGGGCCAGAAGCAGCTCCACTTCTTTCCCGGTAAGCACCTGGGGCAATTTTTTGTCCGCCTTGACGATCTGAATGTCATGTACCGGGTTTGCCGCAATTTGCCCTTCTTGGAGCAAAAATGCGTAAAAGCCCTTGATGGAAGCTAAACTCCGGGTAACGGTGGCCGGCGACTTTCCGTTGTTGGTCTGCCAGGCCATATACAGGGAAATTTGGTCTTGCGTAACGCCCGTCAAGGGTGTGCCAAAGGTAGCAGACACATGTTCACTAAACTGCCGGAGATCCCGCATATAAGAGGACACTGTGTTTGCTGAGGCATGCTTGATATTCACAAGATAGTCGTTGTAGAGCGCTACAAAGTCAGCCATATTCGTACCAATCTTTTCCCTAAGTAGGTGACACGGGCATCTGGTTTAAGCTCCCAGATGCAGCAGCCAGGAAGCTGCTCTCGGCGCAATCTGCCACTGACAAAACATGGACGCTGCCAAAGAAGCCAAAAGCAGCAGCAGCCAGTTTGGGCAATCTGGTAAGGCCAGGCAAAACTGACCGGGAAATAACAGCAAGCTGTACCCTGCCAGCACACAAAGGCCTACTACGAGAATACTTGCCCGCAAGGTGCATGGACAAAGGACATACCCTAACAGAAATCCCTTTGCGCCAAACAGCCCGCAACAAAGCCAGCGCCAGCCGTGCGCCCCCGCCCAGCGAAGCAGCAGCAAGCTGACGGCAGACAGCAACAGCGCCACAGACAAGCTCCTTTCGGCTCCGGCGCGGCACAGTGCTACGGCCCAGTCTTCTCCCAAGGCAAATGCCATCATATAGCCACGGCTACCGATGGCGCCCAAAAGCGCCCCTGCCAATAGGCTTGCCAGATGCTGTAGGCTAAGCCGCCTGCTGGTGCTGTCCAGCATTACCCTTGTTTGCCGCAAAATACCACCCTCCAAAACAAAAGCATGTCCTTCGGAATCTATGCAGCACAAGGCGCGGCGTTTTTTCTACGCAGTAACCAGTTGTACTCAATAATATAACCGAAAACCGCAGATAATTCAAGTGTGTTTCGACACTTTTTTGAAAATTTTAAATTATGGAAAAATCTTATGTAAACTATATTATGTTAACTTCGAAACAAAGCACATCATCTGGTGGTAAAATCTTCCACGCACCACTACATTTGGATTTTACCGCTCCTCCTCCCCTAACTATCGCATCAATATTTTTTTCGTTTTTTTCTGGCGTCAATGAGTCCCGCAACGGTGGAAGCGCCCAGCACGATACCCAACGTAGGCAGCAGCCCGTGAAACGAGCCTTTTTCCCAAATGGCGTTTACCACCGCCAACAGCAGCAAATACGCCGCGCCGGTTGCCAGTGCGCAGGGCAGCTTTAGCTGTCTTGCCCGCTTTGCGGCAAACAAGCTGCCAATGAGCGCGCTAAGCCCCGCGATCAAATAACCCAAAACGCCAAGCATACCAATCGGCACGCTTCCTCCTAGAATCACCTTGGATAGAATAAGAATCAAAACGGCGCTTACGAGCAAGCATATGCCCAGACCAATGACAACCGGCAGGCCAATACCGGTTTCCTGCTTTCTCTTGGTCAAAATGCATCCCTCCTTTTGCTACAGTGTATGTCCATGTCCACCAAACATGACGCAGCCCACGGAAAACTTTTCGTCTTCCGTGGGCCGCGTCTTTGCCGTATTTTGTTTATCGATCCGAATTTATTTGTTTTTGCCGGACTTCTTGTCCGCCTTTGCCTTTGCCTTGGCGTCTGCCTTGGCTTTGGCGGCGGCGCGATTTTCTTCCTGCTGCTTTTTCTTTTCCGCTTCCGCAGAATTGTTGGTCATCACAGACCACTTCTGCAGTTCCATGCGAACCTGATCCTCGCCGGTTTCAATAACGATGCTATCCTCGCTGATTCGAACGATTTCGCCGACAATACCGCCGATGGTGGTAATGTTGTCGCCCTTTTTCAGAGAACCGCGAAGCGCTTCAGCCTCTTTCTTCTTCTTGCTTTCGGGGCGAATGATCATAAAATAGAACACAGCCACCAAAACCACAAGCATGATGATCATGGAATAACCACTGCCACCGGTTGTACTGGTCAAGACGGGGAAAATATCTGACATGCGTATATACCTCCAAAACAATTTAAGCTTATTATACCTGTCTTATGGACAGATTGCAAGGAAATATTTGTTAAATTTTCATAGATAACCGCTGAACATACTCCCTGCGGAAGGCGTCAAAGCGGCCTTCCTCCAGCGTCTGACGAATACGGGCCATAAGCTGGTTGTAGAAATACAGATTGTGGATCACCGCCAGACGCAGGGCCAACGCCTCTTCCGCCTTAAACAGATGGTGCAGATAGGCCCGGGAATACCGGCGGCACAGCGGACAGTCACAGTCAGGATCAATTTGGCGATCATCCGTGGCGTATTTGGCGTTTTTCATATTCATGGTGCCCTGCCAGGTAAACAGCTTGGCATGCCGGGCATTTCGCGCCGGCATAACGCAGTCGAAGAAATCCACCCCCCGGGCAACGCCCTCAAGGATATTGGCTGGCGTGCCAACACCCATAAGATACCGGGGCCGATCCTTGGGCATGTAGGCTTCCACAGCTTCAATGATCTCGTACATGACCTCTGTGCTTTCTCCTACCGCCAGGCCGCCAATGGCATAGCCGGGCAGATCCAGCTGGGCAATTCTTTGCATATGCTCTGTCCGCAGATCCTTAAAGGTACCGCCCTGATTGATGCCCCAAAGCATCTGCTGGGGATTAACCGCGTCTGGCAAGGCCCGCAACCGGGCGTTTTCCGCCTTGCAGCGAACAAGCCAGCGGTAGGTTCTCTGGCAAGACTGCTTTACATAGGCATAGGGTGAGGGGTTGGCCACGCACTCATCGAAGGCCATGGCAATATCGGAGCCAAGGTTGGCTTGGATCTGCATGCTTTCCTCCGGCCCCATAAACAGCTTGCGCCCGTCGATGTGGGAGGAAAAATATACGCCTTCCTCCTTGATTTTCCGCAAACTGGCCAAGGAGAAAACCTGAAACCCTCCGGAGTCGGTCAAAATCGGCCCCTGCCAGGTCATAAACTTGTGCAGGCCGCCTAAGCTGCGGATCACTTGATCGCCGGGGCGCAGGTGCAAATGATAGGTATTGGACAGCTCCACCTGGCAGCCGATATGTTGCATATCCAGCGCGGACAAGCCGCCCTTGATGGCTGCTTGGGTACCTACATTCATAAACACAGGCGTCTGCACCGTGCCGTGGGCGCAGGTAAACACCCCCCGCCGTGCAGCTCCCTCCTGCTGTATTACGGTAAACATAGTCCATCTCTCCGTTGTAAATTGCGTTTATCCCAAGGGGATAAACATGGCATGCTTCAAAATTGATATTATTATAGCGGATTTCCCACTGGCAATCAAGGAAAAGTTTCCTTAGGTTGACAGGGGTAAAAAATTTCGGTATGATAAGGGAAATTGTCGGATGCAGGAGGTTTTTATGGAAGCTTTGCGCTACCCTTGTCTTGTGCTAGATCATGATGACACCGTGGTCAACAGCACAGCGCCCATTCACTACCCAGGCTTTTTATCTGCCATGGGGATCATGCGCCCGGGCTTTACCATTAGCCTGCAAAGATGGCTGGAGGTCAATTTTAACCCCGGATTTATGGCGTATTGTGAAAACGAGCTCCATTTTACCCCAGAAGATTTTGATTGGGAATATCGGCTGTGGCAAGAGTACATCGCCGATAAGATCCCTGCCGTTTTCCCAGGGATGGATCGTATCATCCGCAGGCAAAAGCAGCTGGGGGGATATGTTTGTGTCGTGTCCCACTCGTCCAGCAGCAGTATCGTCCGGGACTACACAAAAAACGGCCTTCCCGAGCCGGATCTGGTCTTTGGCTGGGATCTGCCTCCTGATCTGCGCAAGCCCGCCCCCTATGCTTTGGAGCAAATCATGGAGCGGCTGCACCTGCAGCCCCAGGAGCTGCTGATGGTGGACGATCTAAAGCCCGGCTATGATATGGCTACGGCCTGTCAGGTGGATTTTGCTCCCGCAGGCTGGGCACACAGTGTGCCGGAAATCCGGCGCTTTATGCAGGACAATTGTCCCCAATTTTTTACCACTCCGGAGGAGCTAGAGAGGTTTTTGTTCCATGACTGAGGCTGTGATTTTTGATCTAGACGGCACCTTGATCAACACCATTGGAGATCTGGCAGCCAGCACCAACGCCGCCCTGGCCGCCTATGGCTATCCTACCCGCACATTGACGGAGGTCACCCAGTTTGTTGGCAACGGCATGGGCAGGCTGATCCAGCTGGCTGTGCCGGAGGGCCTGGAGCAGGCCCAGCAAGACGCCGTCTACCAGGCGTTTCGCCGACATTATGCCCAGCATTATATGGATCGTTCCCTGCCCTACCCTGGCATTGCCGCTCTTTTGCGGCAGCTAACCGCCAAAAGGATACGGCTGGCTGTGGTTTCCAACAAGGCAGACCCTATGGTTGCCAAGCTCTGCGACGCCTTTTTCCCCGGCGCATTTGCCGTGGTGATGGGCGAGCAGCCCGGCCTTGCCAGAAAGCCCGCCCCAGATATGCCCAAGGAATGTGTGCACCGTCTGGGCTGCCCTCCGGAGCGCACAATATATATCGGCGATTCCGAGGTGGATATACGCACAGCAGAAAACGCCAGTTTGGCCTGCGTTGCTGTTAGCTGGGGCTTTCGCAGCCGCGAAGCCCTCCTTTCCGCCGGGGCAAGTACCATCATAGACACGCCCGCCCAGCTTCTTGCCCTTCTGACCACATAAATTTTAAGCTGATTTTAGGTCTCTTCGCTATGCTGTGTAAGATAAAGGGGGTGCGTTTATGCGGGTGCTTATTGCCGAGGATGAACAGGAAATTGCCAAAGCCTTAAAGCTGCTGCTGGAAAAAGCCAAGTTTACGGTGGATATTGTATTTCGGGGCGATGACGCTTGGGACTATCTGCAGCAGATCCCATATGATGTAGTGGTACTGGACATTATGATGCCCGGCCTAGATGGTCTTTCTGTTTTACGCCAGGCCAGATCCGCCAAGATCACCACGCCGGTTTTGCTTCTTACCGCCAAGGCGGAAATCGAGGATCGGGTAACCGGGCTGGAATCTGGTGCGGATGACTACCTGCCTAAGCCCTTTGCCTCCAAGGAATTTATCGCCCGTGTGCGGGCGCTGTCCCGCCGCAGCACAGGCTATGCAGAGGATGTGCTGCGCTTGGGCAACACCCAGCTGGATTGCCACCGGTTTATTCTTTCTGTGGAGGGAAACGAGCAGCGGCTAAACAATAAGGAATTTCAGATGATCTCCCTGTTTATGCGCCACCCACGGTTTGTTTTTTCCACCGAGCACCTGATGGAGAAGATCTGGGAGCAGGATACTGCGGCGGAAAGGGATGTGGTTTGGACCTATATCAGCTTTTTGCGCCGTAAGTTGCGGCAACTTCATTCCACGGTAACCATCAAAACCGTCCGAGGCGCAGGCTATTGCCTGGAGGAAATCTCATGCTAAGAAAAATGCGCTGGCGCTTTGTGTGCGCGGCGATGGCCGCTATCGTGGCGGTAACGCTGGTGCTGGTGGCAGTCATCAACCTGGTCAATTATTCCGCCACCACCTCCCGCCTGGACAGTACCATTGACAGCCTATCGCGCTTTTCTGCCGCTCCTGCCGACGCTCCCAGCAGCCCGGCGGCTCCTGGACAAGCTCCCGGCATGCCCCAAGAGGCCCGATATGCCACGCGCTTTTTTATTGTCGAGCTTGACGCCCAGAATACGCCCCAGCAGGTATTTACCGACTATGTAGCCACCGTTACCAAGCAGCAGGCCCGGCAATATGCCCAAAACGTCCTCTCCCAGGGAAAGAAAAAGGGCTTTTACCTTGGCTTTCGTTACCGAATTATGGAAGAGCAAGTGATCTTTCTTCACGCCGGCATGGAGCTGCAATCCACAAAAACGCTGGCCATGGTCTCTCTGCTTGTGGCTTTGGGAAGCTTGGCTGTGGTGTTTTTGCTAGTGGTGCTGTTTTCAAAAAAAGCCACCGGGCCATATGCCCGCGCCCTAATCCGGCAAAAGCAGTTTATTACCGATGCCAGCCACGAATTAAAAACCCCGCTGACCTCAATTGCCACCAGCGCGGATGTATTGGCCCTTGAGCAAGAGAACAACGAGTGGGTGACCAATATCCAGCGGCAGACCCTTCGGCTGTCCAAGCTGGTGGGCGATCTTATTTCCCTGTCCCGGCTGGATGAAGAAGCGCCTTTGCCGGAAAAACTGCCCTTTTCCCTTAGTGAGGCTGCCTGGGAAACCGTCGAACCCTTTGCCGCCCAGGCCGGTGCCCAAGGAAAGCAGTTTACCCAGCACATTGAAGATTCGCTTACCCTTTGCGGCGATCGGGCCTCCATCCAGCAGATGCTGTCCATACTTTTGGACAATGCCCTAAAGTATTCCACACCCCAGGGAACCATCCGTCTGGAGGTGTACCGTCGCCATAACAGCTGCTATATTTGCGTGTATAACACCTGCCAAATCGACAACCCCGCCGATCTGGTTCATGTGTTTGACCGATTCTACCGCCTGGATTCCTCCCGCAGCTCCGCCACCGGCGGAACGGGGGTAGGCCTGTCCATCGCCCAAGCCATTGTTCAGGCCCACGGCGGAAAAATCGGCGTAAAAACCGATAACGGGAAATCTGTGGTATTTCAGGTTGTCCTGTAGGATGTTGAATCGT
>CAYVWG010000023.1:0-21346 GCA_964455425.1 uncultured Oscillospiraceae bacterium
ACCGCCGCAAAGCGGCGGCACTTAGCGCGGAGATGGAGCGACAAAATGAATGAGCGACGACTTTTTATAAAAAAGTCGTCGCGAACGATATGCAGTCCGCAACGACGTGGCAGTATTGAACTTAATATATATTTTTGATTAGGTTTTGGAAACGGTAGAAGCGAGAATTCCCTAGAACCGCAACAACTTTATGGTTTTCTGCATTCTCTCAAAGTGGTCATTTTCGTGTTTGAACTTAATAGATATTAAATGTTGCGGGAAATCACGGTGACTTTTGTAACAACATCACGCAGTCGATCTCCATCAAGCAAGTATTCAAGAACATCGTCCGGTGTAGTGCACATTCTCTCACAAGTACCATCTGTTCGTGCAATGCAATACCCAGAGTCTGCAAAACACACTCCATATGCATCTCCGTTCCAGATGAATACAGGTTCGCCGCCCCGGATGATACACTCTTTGAATTCCGATATTGTCTTGAAGCGATTATCTTCTTCACTGTTGTGCATATTTTTACCTCGATACATTTTAAACTCGGGAGCACCATCGGGGTACTCATCAGGCCAGTAGTTGATGTGGGGTTTTTCAAAATTGGGAATTCCATATCTCGGAAATTCCCAATTGATTTTGTGGTCATGCGGATTAGAATGGTATTTGGGGTTGGGAGAAGTAGTGTGGTGGCGTTCTGCCACAGCTCTACCATCTGCTCCAATCTTCGTCTCGATTTTTGTACCATCTTTTGCATAGGTGATTTTGATTTCACCAGGTTTTCCAATCAGACGATAGTCTTCTGGTTTTGAAGGTTTCCATGGTCCACCATAAGCACTACCTCCGCCTTTTCCAATCCGGTATGGTGCCATTATATCATATTCCTGTCGGATTGTACCACCTATTTTGTAGCAATCCAAATTTTCTTTTGGCATACTGCGTTCATAATTCATATACCGCCAGGAACTGCGATCGTAGTCTACATATACAATGTTACCGCTCATTTCAGGAAAAGGTGTATTATAGCAGATGATTCGTTCCGGCTCGATTTGCCGAAGCATTTCATTATAACCTGCCATAAACCATTCTTTTTGGTCTTTATGGTGTTCGCTCTCTGATGCCATGTAGGTGGATACCGCAACGGTACTACCTTTTTCAATTCCCTGAAAGCAGAAATCAAAAGTGGATTCATCGCCCCAATTCACGGAAGGAATGACCCGGATGCCTTTGGATGCCCAGTATGCGCCGCACCAGCGGTTACGGAATACATTATAAATCTGCATTACCGGGGCCATTTCCAGATACATACTGAAATCCGGGGAAAGGACTGCTCTGTACCGGGACAGCTTTTCAATGTCGTTGTCGGGGTTCTTCCAGACCCTCTCAAAGCGGTAGTCATACAGAAAGAAATGCACCATGCGGTTTAGATGGTTGTTGTCCTCCAGATGGGTTTTGTCGAAGCCTATCAGCAGAAGATCGTCAAAATCTCCGGGCTTTGCTTCAAACTTGGGGATGATGGGAATTTGCAGTTTACCTTTTCCGGGGAACTGGTTGCGCAGTAATGCTTGACTGGTGCGATAATTGTAGTTTTCTTCCGTCATAGTTTGACCTCCTTCGGTTAGTAAGGACTTCGTCCTTCTATCCGTAGGCTCAAATCACGGGGAAGTTGCCCTGTTTCGTGCAACCGTCGAGAAATTGAAATCAAAAAACCGCTAGTTTTCACTAGCGGTTTTTCGACATGCAGTAATTAAGACCACATGAGCTGGTGGGGGAAGGTGGATTCGAACCACCGAAGGCGGTGCCAGCAGATTTACAGTCTGTCCCCTTTGGCCACTCGGGAATTCCCCCATAGATGTATTACACTGGATTTTGTGGAGCTGGTAGACGGACTCGAACCCCCGACCTGCTGATTACAAATCAGCTGCTCTACCAACTGAGCTATACCAGCGGCTTAACAAGCATGTGTATTATACACACATTTCCCCTAAATGTCAACTCCTTTTTTTGTTTTTTCCTTGGCCTATCATCCGCTGAAACTCCATAAGCTCCTCCCCGTCCCACAAAAGCAGCCGGTCATTTTCCAGGGTGTAGGTTAGGGTTTCCCTGCCCTCCCCGGATTTTCCAGAGGTCAAGGTCAGCCCAGAGCTTTGGACAAAATAGCGGCCACCCCACACCGCCTTTGCCGTGTTCATCCAAAAGGTAGGATCTGGGGCAAACACCACCACGCCGGCCCTGTTATTGCGCCACATCCCCACAAGTCTTGCCGACCGGGCGAACCTTGGGCCAATGGCAAGCCCTACAACCGTCGCCGCTGCCAAAAGACCGCAGGCGATCCGATTTGTCCACAGGCTTACCGCCCCCGCATCCGCCATAGCCTCACCCTCCATATTTCTGTGTTTATCCCTAAAAGTCTATAATTAATATACTAAAGTATTTCTAGTTTGCCAATAATTTATTGATAATCGTATGGTTATACTGGATTTTTAGGAGGGATTTTATGCTCAACCACAGGATACATGGGCTGCGGACAGCCATGGGATTGAGCCAGATAGAGCTGGCCCGGCGGCTGAAGGTTAGCAAGCAGGAGGTATCCAATTGGGGAAACGACAACATTCAGCCCTCTATTGACCTGCTGCTACGGCTGGCCGATCTATTTGGGGTGACCACAGACTATCTGCTGGGATGGGACGATCTGCCCCGGCTAGATGTTTCTGGGTTAAGTAAGCAATCGGTAGCCCATGTATCCCTACTCATTGCGGATCTGCGGCGGGCAGGCGGACAAGAATAAGAAATTCGGCGAAATGTTACAAAAAATTCAGAATCCGCTATTTTCTCCGTGGGAATTTTATGCTATACTTTTTGGAAGACAAGGAGGGATCACATGAAAAAGTATTTCAATTCCCTGACCCGCCGCATGAGCCTGGCCGCCGGCGCGTTTGCTTTTATCGCCGGCTGGTTGTGCTTTACCATACTGGAAACGGAACAGGCCGTCATTTGGGCCTTGCTGCTGGCTGTATCCGTTGCCCTGGTGCTGTCGCTGCTGCTGCCGGTACAGCTGTATTTTCGGGACAAGCGGTACAACGGCATTGAAAAGGAGCTGGCTCAGCCGGTGCTGCTAAAAACCAATGTCAGCATCCGCAGCCGCACCTCCACCCGGGAAGGCTATTTATATCTGACAGAAGACCATTTATATCTCTTCGCCCGGGACAAAAAGCCTTACGCCAGCCAGGAGCTGTCCAAAAGCCTGGTACAGCGCATCACTGTGGAGGGTGATATTTTGATCACTCTGCAACTGACAGACAAGACCAAATTTGCCTTCATTGCTCCGGAAAGCCACACGCTATTGGCGCTGCTGCGGCAGCATGGCTGGAACATTGGCTGACCCAGGACACCTATGTATCTGGTTTGTGCAGAAAATGCCATCGTCCCGGCGCAGGTTTGCGCCGGGACGATGTTTATTTTTTCTCTATAGGCAATTTTTGCGTTTTATAGATCCAGGGCCACAAAGGTTTTCCGCGCCCGGCCCAGCGACAATACCGTTAGCGCCGCAAACAGCCCCAGACCCAACAGGAAAATGGGCAGCTGGGCCAGCAGCTCAGAGCCGGACAGGGCGTTAAGCCACCCCAGCCCTGGCAGGTGGTGCAGCGTCTCCCCCAAGCCTACGGCCAAAAACGCCGCCACGCAAAAACGGATAAAGGGCTTACCGATGGCATAAGCGGTGGAAAAAAAGCTGCAGACAAAAAGGGCGTTAAACAAGCCAAAAATCAGCAGCGCAAAAGCCAGGTAGACAAAATTGGCGCTCATCATCACATTTTGGGTATACACCGCCAGATGGGCCAAAAGCGTCATCCGCAGCAGGGTAAGCAGGAGCATCAGCCCTATCGCCGCCCCCTCCACCACCAGGACAAAGGCAAACTTGGCCCGCACCACATCGGCCTTTTCCACCGGCAGCAGGGCGGTAAACAGCACGTCGTTACACTCCCGGCCAGATTGGAAGGAGTAAAACAGCCCCAGGCAGACGAAAAACACGCCCACCAAAATGGGATAGCCAGGGATTAGGGTCATGGCCGAAAAGGCTAGCATGACATAGGTTAAGGGAGCTGCCGAAAGGGTCAGCTCTTTGTTTAGAAGGTTACCCATGGTGTTCCGCCTCCAAGTGGGACATGATGGTTTCCAGATCGGGGCTCTGACCCGGGCCTTGGGCAAGAACCAGGGCGGTATAACCGGTTTTGCTCCGGCGCAGGCCCAAAATGTCCGGCCGGTTTGCCGGAGGCCGCTCCAGGGTAAGCAGGCGGTACTTTTGGGTAAAGGCCGGCAAGCTCTGGCTGGCCACGATCTGGCCTTGGCGGATGTAGGTGATGGAATCGGCGCATTTGGTCAGGTCAGAGGTGATATGGGTAGAAAACAAAATCGCCACCCCCTCTTGGGCCAAATCCAGGAAAATCTCCAGCAGCTCCTCCCGAGAAACCGGATCCAGGCCGCTGGTGGGTTCATCCAGCAAAAGCAGCTCCGCCCGGTGGGCCAGAGCCAAGGTCAGGTTGAACTTGACCTTCATCCCCTCCGACAGCTCCAGCACCCGGCGGTTTTCCTCCAGGTGAAACCGGGACAGGCAGCGGCGATACTGCTTTTCATCCCACTGGGCATAAAAGGGCCGGATGGCGGCGGCGATATCCCCCAGCCGCTTACGGGGATAGCAGGCCATGGCCCCGGCGGCATAGCCCAGGTGCTGCTTGACCGCCCGCTCATTGCCGGCAAAGGGCAGGCCAAACATCCGCACCTGGCCCTCCTGGGGATAAACCAAGCCCAGGATGGCCTTGATGGTGGTGGTTTTGCCGCTGCCGTTGCGTCCGATAAAGCCCATAATCTCCCCCGGTTGGAGCGAAAACGACACATTGCGCAGGGAAAATCCCGGATAGGTTTTACAGAGATTTTCCACCGCCAGGACAGGCTCGTTCATGGTGAATCCTCCCAATTGCGCTGTTTTAGCCCCTGAAAGACGTCGGTAAGCATTTGATCGATATTTTGCCAATCCCAGGGCAGATACCCGGTGGCCAGCATGGTGGCGATGCCGTGGACAAAGATCCACATTTCCAGATGGAAGCGGTATGCCGCCTGGGCGGAAAGGCCGGTGGCCTGCTGTACCCGCTTAACCTGACACAACAAATCCTCCTCTCCCTGGGCCAAAGACTCTTGAGAGCGATCCCGCATAAACAGCAGGTGGAACAGATTCTTTTCCTCTTGGGCAAAGCGGATATAAGCCATGCCGCTGGCCTTATAGGGCGGGTAGGCCGAAGCTTGACCGGCCTGGGACAAATAGGTCAGATAGAGGTCATGAGCCTGGGTAATCACGCCCTGGCGCAGCTCCTCCATGGTGGCAAAGTTGCTGAATATCGGTTGGGTAGAGCATCCCAGGCGGGAGGCCAGACGCCGGGCGTTTAGGGCCTGGACACCCTCTTGCCGGACGATCTCTACCCCGGCAGAAAGGATATCCTCCCGATGGACTTTGATTTTAGGGGGCATGGGCTTCTCCTTAAATATCGATTGTTATATATTCTATGATATATTATAGCGCAGCCGTTGCTTTCTGTCAAGGAAAATTCAGGAGGGTCTTATACGGATATTCTAGGAAAAACGTTCATCCAAAGGAGAATCTTTTCCTATGAAGCGCCTATAATCCTCGAACTTGTTAAAAAGCTTCTTGTTATCGTACGAAGCGCGTTTAGCGTTTATTAGGCAGCTTTTGCCCACTTTGGGAGCGCCAATAGACGCCCGCCTGATAATGGGAATGTTTATTTTGTGAGAATCCATAGCATCTCCTCGATGCACATCAACGGCGCCCCCAGCGGATAGGGCTGGGGGCGCCGTTGATGGCCGGTATAGAATTTGTCATCCCTGGGCGTAGCGAGCCAGGAACCTCTTTGTGCGCTCCTCCTGGGGATGGTCGATGACCTGCTTGGGATCGCCTTGCTCCACAATCACACCGCCGTCCATAAAGATGACCTGATCGGCCACATCCCGGGCAAAGGCCATCTCATGGGTAACGATGACCATGGTGGTCTTTTGCTCTGCTAAGCCCCGAATGACCTTCAGCACCTCTCCCGTAAGCTCCGGGTCAAGGGCAGAGGTCGGCTCGTCAAAGCAAAGGATATCCGGTCTAAGCGCCAAGGCTCGGGCGATAGCCACTCGCTGCTGCTGCCCGCCGGAGAGCTGGTGAGGATAATGCAAGGCCCGGTCGGAAAGGCCCATTTGCTCTAACAGGGCCAAGCCGGTTTGCTCGATTTCCTGCTCAATGCTTTTTTTATTTTTCTTATAGTCCGGCCGCTCTTTGGCCAGCAGCTTTCCCGCCAGGGTGACATTTTGCAAGGCCGTATACTGGGGGAACAGATTGAACGACTGAAACACCATGCCAAAGTGGAGCCGCTGGCGGCGGATGTCCCCTTCCTTCATATTGGTGGCAGAGGCTGCGTCAAAAATGGTTTCGCCCCGGACTGCGATGGAGCCGCCGCTAGGCGGATCCAGAAAGTTCAAGCACCGGAGCAAGGTGGTTTTGCCCGAGCCGGAGGAACCGATAATGGCCAGGGCATTGCCCTCCTCCAGGGAAAAGCTGATGTTGCGCAGCACCTGGGTTTTGCCAAAATGCTTTTCGATCTGTTTAGCTTCTAAGATAACCACGGCTCTACCTCCCTACCGGAAATAGCTCAGCTTGCGCTCGATAAAATTAAACAGCAAGGTCAGCACGCCCACAAAGAGCAGATAGAACACCGCCGTATAAAACAGCGGCCAGGTGATGCCGCTGGACTTCATGAAGCTGTTGCCCTTAAATGTCAACTCGCACACAGCGATCATCCGGGCCAAGGAGGTATCCTTTACCAGGGTGATGATCTCATTGGACATGGGCGGCACCACCCGCTTGACCATTTGCAGCAGCGTGACCTTGAAAAAGATCTGGGAGCGGGTCATGCCCAGCACCTGGCCAGCCTCCCGCTGGCCCACGGCCACGCCTTCGATCCCGCCCCGGAAAATGACGGAGAAATAGCAGGCATAGTTGATGGAAAAGGCAACCACCGTGGCGGTAATTCGTCCGGCTTCATCGCCGGACCAGATGTTGTGGCCCAGCCACATCCCCGGCCCATAGAAAATGATGATCAGCTGCAGCATCAGCGGCGTGCCCCGGATGACCCACACCAACAACTGCACCAGGCCGCTGACCGGCTGAAAGCGGGAAAGCCAGCGGAGGAAACGGCCCTTTTTTCCCTTAAGAAAGCGAAATGGCGTCCACTTGCTCATAGATGCCAAGGCCAAGAGAAGGCCCAGGGGCAGGGAAAAAAGCAGGGTAAAAATAAAAATTTCAACGGTGGCGGAAAGACCCTCCAGCAAGGACTGGGTAACGGTCCAAAACATAGGCGATCCTCTCTCTTTTTACTTCAAGTTCCTATGAGCCGTCAATGTCTCTTAGGAACAGATTTAGCAAGGCAGAGAGCGTACGCTCTCTGCCTGATCCAGCACAAATTCCCGATTAGCCGGCGGGGACGACCACCACCTGGGCGTTCTTGCAATAGGGAGCGGTGCACTCCATGGTATTAAGCACTTCATCGGTCAGGGTCATGCCGTTCCAAACCACATCGATGTCCTTGGCCTCCAGCTCCATGGTCTTATAATCCCACTCGATCACCACAAACTCAATGTCTACGCCCAGCTCTTGGGCGACCAGCTTGGCCATGTCGGCGTCAAAGCCAATCCACTCGTTGTTGGCGTCTTTATAGTCCATCGGCGCAAACTCTGTGATGCCTACCACCAATGTGCCTTTGCCTTGGATATACGCCACATCACTGTCTTCGCTGGCGGTAAACTCGGTGGCGGGGATCTCTATCAGGGCGTCTTGCACGCCATATGTAGTGGCAATCTCCTGCATCTGGCCGCTGGCATAGGCGGCAGCCAGCACCGCCTGGATGTACTGGGCAAGATCAGAGCCTTTACGGCAACCGATGCCATATTCCTCAGGGGTAAGCTCTGTGGTATGGATCAGATTGGGATAGCTGGTGCCCTCACCGATCATAGCGCCGGCCATAAGCAGGTCGATTACAGCGGCGCCGGAGGTACCGGCGGCAACCTCCATAAGGGCGTCTGCCTGGGTGGACACGGCGTTGGTGGTAAGGCCGGCGGCAATGGCGGCCTCTTCGCCGGCGGAGCCTGCCTCTACGGCATACACAAGGCTCTTGTCCAGTTCCGCGTCGGCGCCGGTGTTGTTGGCAGAGGTGTCGCCTGTGGCGGCGCTGTTGGCTTTATCCTCTACGTCTACGTCTACATCGTCCGTGTTGGCGGAGCTGCAGGCTGCCAAAGACAGCACCATCACCAGCGCCAAAAGCAGAGCAATACATTTTTTCATGATCTTTTCTCCTTTAATCAAATTGTGGTAGTATTTTATCATAGCACCAGGCTAAAGTAAAGACATTTTTTGCCGGATTTGCAGAAAATGCAATCATCCGCAGCAGGCTGGCCTGGCCGCGGATGGTTTATGTCGGATTACATCCGGTCTGGGGCGGAAAAGCCCAAAAGGTCGATGCAGGTTTCCAAGATCCGCACCGTCAGGCCGATAAGGGCCACATCGCCCTTTTGCTTGGTCTCATCAGTCTGACCCAGGATACGGGTTTCATGGTAGAACTTATTGGCGCAGCCTGCCAGATCATAGATATAGCTGCAAATTTCATTGGGCGCGTAGTCCCGGGCCGCTTGGAGAAGCACCTCGGAAAACCGGGTGAGGGAAAGCATCAAATCCTTAGCCTGCTGGCTGTGGGGCGGCTGGATGGTCAAATCCCCCCAGGGACCATATTTGGCAAGGATGGATTTGATACGAACAATGGTATAGAGGATATAGGGGCCGGTGTTCCCCTCAAAGGCGGCAAAGCGATCCAGATCAAAAATATAGTCTTTTGTGGGCTGATTGCTGAGATCGCCGTATTTCAGAGCCGCCATGGCGATCTTTTGGGTGGTGATCTCCACCTCCTGGGGCGGGACAAGCTGGTTTTCCACCACCTTGGTACGGACAAAATCATTGATCTCCCCAATGAGCCGCTCCAGGCGCATAACGCCGCCCTCCCGGGTCTTAAAGGGCTTGCCGTCCTTGCCGTTCATGGTGCCAAAGCCGATGTGGTAAAGCTCCGTCCGGTCAGGGACAATCCGGGCCTTTCTGGCGGCGCGGAACACCTGCTGGAAGTGGAGCGCCTGGCGCTTATCCACCACATAGAGGATCTTATCCGGGGAAAAATCCCTCTGCCGCTGCACCAGAGTGGCAAGATCAGTGGTGGCGTATAAGGTGGCGCCATCGGATTTGATGAGAATACAGGGGGGAATCTCCTGATCATCCTCCGGCTGGGCCACAGGGATGACCTTGGCCCCTTCGCTTTCCACCAACAGCCCTTTCGTCTCCAGATCCTCCAGCATGGGAGCTATATAGGGCTGGGCGTCACTCTCCCCCAGCCAGCTTTCAAAGCTGACGTTCAGGCGGTTGTAGTTTTTCTTCAAATCGGCCACGGACACAGCCATAATATGCTGCCACAGGGCATAGTATCCCGGTTGGTGATTTTGCAGGCGATAGGTAGCCTGATGGGCCTGTTGGGCAAATTCCTCGTTGATTTTGGCCTTGGCACTGGCGGTGGGATAGATTTCCTCCAACTGAGAGATGGTAAACGGCGGCTGCTCCGGGTAGGGGCCGGTATAGCTCTCATCAAAATAGCACAGGTCGGGCTGACGGGTTTGTAGCTCCGCCATGATCAAGCCCATCTGCAAGCCCCAATCCCCCAAGTGGATATCGCCAATAACGGTATGGCCAAGATACTTTTCCATCCGCTTCACCGACTCCCCGATAATGGCCGAACGAAGATGGCCGATATGCAGGGGCTTGGCCACGTTGGGACCGCCATAATCCAGAACAATGGTCTGGGGGGGTGGCAGGGGTATGCCGAATTTTTCCGCCGTTCGCATGTTCTCCAGATACTCTGCCAAGAACTCCGGGGACAGCCGAAGATTCAAAAATCCCGGCGCTACAGCGTCGGCCTGGGAAAAACAGCGGTTTTTCTGCAAGCACTGGGCCACATCCCCGGCGATCTTCACCGGAGCTTTATGGTACTGCTTGGCTGCCGACAGGCAGCCGTTACACTGAAACTCACACAGATCCGGCCGGTTGGAGGCGGTAACCCGTCCGTAGGCAGGGTCGTAGCCCGCCTGGGCAAAGGCCTGGGCCACCTGGCCGGAAATAAAGTCAAGAAGCTTTTCCATGGTATTGCCTTTCTCATCGAAATTTTCTTTTCGGCAGGCAGGGCACAGCGCCATCCCGCCGCCGAAAAGGGAGCATTGCCTATATATACTAGCAGATTTTTGACAGCTTGTACAGAAAAAAATTCCTTACTACAGCCATCTGGCGGTCAGGGCGGCGGCCACAAAGCCGGTAAGATCCGCAAGCAATGCCGCTGGGACGGCATACCGTGTCTTTTTTATGTTGGCGGCGCCAAAATAGACGGAGATGGTATAGAAGGTCGTCTCCGTGCTGCCCAGCATAATGGCCGCTGTACGGCCGACGAAAGAGTCTGGGCCATAGGTGGCCATCAGGTCGGCCCCCACGGCCAAGGCCGCGCTGCCGGAAATGGGCCGCACCAGCAACAAAGGCAAGGTTTGGGCAGGAATACCCATCCATCGGCTTACCGGGGAAAGCAGCCGGGACAAGGCATCGATGGCTCCGGAAGTCCTGAGCATATGAACGGCAGTCAAGAGCATGACCAAAGCGGGGACAATGGACGCCAACACCTGCAGGCCCTGCTTTCCCCCATCCAGCAGGGCGGAATACACATCCTGCTTTTTGGCCAGGGAAAACAAGGACACCCCCACCAACAGGCCCGGTACAATATAATCTGTCATGACCGGGAAAACCGCTGAAAGAGCTTTGCCGCCGTGAGCCCCACCGCCACGGAGCAAAGGGAGGTGATCCACACCGCCGGGAGGATATCAAAAGGCACGGCCGAGCCGTACTGTGCCCGCAGGGCGGCGACGGTAGCAGGCAAAAGCTGGATGGAAGCCGTGTTCATCACGATCAGACGGCACATTTCATCAGAAGCCCTTTCCCCGCCGGACAATGCCTTCATCCGCCGGACGGCGGCAATCCCCATAGGCGTAGCCGCGTTGCCCAGGCCAAGCAGATTGGCGGTGACATTGGCGCTGAGATAGTCGGCAGCAAGTTCATCCTGATAGGCCTGGGGAAACAGCCTTCGTAGCACTGGGGAAAGGAACCGGGCCACATGGCGGCTAAGCCCGCTGCGGGACATCGCCTCGCCCACCCCGCTCCACAGGCAAAGGCTGCCGCCGATGGACAAGGCCAGCGTAAGGGCGCTTTTGGCTCCCTCCAGGGCGGCGGCGGAAAGCCCGGCTCCCTGGCCGGTAAACAAACAATACACGGTAGCCCCCAACACCAGGAGCACCCAAAGCACAGACATGGTCATGGCATAACCTCCCTCTGGCCAAGCCTATGCCCAAAGGGTAAACAATATGTGAACATCCGCTGGAAGTGATTGACTTTTGGTGCAAAAAAATAGTATACTTTATATATCTAAAGAAAAACAGGAGGAATCCGCCTTGAAAGCAACTGGGATTGTACGACGCGTGGACGAGCTTGGCCGAATCGTCCTGCCCATTGAACTGCGGCGCACATTGGATATTGAGGAGCGGGATCCGTTGGAGATTTTTACCGACGGAGACACCATTGTACTGAAAAAGTACGAGCCAAGCTGTATTTTCTGCGGCGATGCGAGAAATGTAACCGTCTTCAAGGGGAAAAACATTTGCGGCGCTTGCCTAAGGCAACTGCAGGAAGAGGATTAGCGCAAAGAACAGCAAAACCAGTGGCCGGCAATGGTTCGGCCGCTGGTTTTGCTGTTATGGAGACTCGCCAGGGAAAACGATCCTACTTTATTCGCGGCGGGCGCGCTGCGAATGCTACGATGGATTTGGACAAGCCTAAGGAGTGACGGCGCTTATGCCCCGTCACTCCTGGTTTTTTCCTTTGCCAAATCTCTTTGCCCCCACTTTGCCCTTACCGGTCAAGAGGCGTTAAACAGGAAGCCATAGAAATCCTCGTCTAGCACATTCCGGGAAAAGGAGATTTTATTGGAAACAATGGTTTTCATCCGCTCTACATAGGCGTTGACCTCATCCTCGGTCATAGTACAGGTTGCACTGGGCGTAAAGACGCCGGTACTGCTGTTATATTTTCCCTCGGTGGTCATCCAGGAATAATTGTTCCACAGCACCAACGGCTCTTCCTCGGAAAACACATCTCGGCCCACAAGCAAGCGGGAATCGTATTCCAGCCCAAACAGGTTCGACAGGGTAGGCACAATATCCAAGCTATAGGTTGGCGTGGAAATTTCGCAGGCTTTGCTCTTTTCCGTCGTCTCCAAGCAGCCGGACCACAGGATAAGGCCGTTATGATCCCGCTCCCAAGGCTCGTTGATCTCATGGCCATACAGATCCTCTACATAGTCCTGGCTATTATTGCCGTAGCTCTTGGCCAGGCCATAGGGATAGTGGTCGGTGGTGATGCAGATGACGGTGTCATCGGCAATGCCCTTAGCCTCCAGCTTTTCAATCATGGTGGTAAGGGCGTCCTCCAGGGCCATCTGGTAGCAGATGTAGTAAAGGGTGGTGTCTTTATACATATCCCCATAGACCGCTTTTACCTGTTCCAGGTAACGGGAGGTCAAATTCTTATCGGCGGTATAGGGGCAGTGGCCGCTGGCCGTCATATAGTAGACGCTAAAGGGCTGTTGATCTATATAGGTATCCATGGTCAGGTCGAAGGTGACCTGATCGTCCACCCAGGCGCCGGTGATATCCTCCAGGCCGTTGCCATAGGCCAAAAACTGGGAATAGCCCAGATTGGTATGGGTCAGGTTACGGCTATAGAAAGTATGGCTGCCGTTATGGAAGCAGACGCTGTTATAGTTCTGCCGCTGGAGTTGATTGCCTAGGGTAAAATACAGATTATGGTTCTGGGTTTCCAGCATGGTATCCACCCCATCTAGCGGGACCAGGCCCAGAAGGAAAGAATATTCGCCAGTGGAGGTACTGCCGCCCCAGGTGGGTTGATAATAATCAGAAAAATAAATGCCGTTATGGGTCAGTCGGTAAAGGGTGGGGGTAAGTTTCTCGTCCACCACCACGTCGGAATAGGCCTCAGCACAGATAAGGATCAGATTTTTGCCCTTAAACAGGCCCGTATACTCATTTTGGTTTGAGGGCTTTAAGGACTGGACATACTGCAACAAAGACGTTTGCTCGTCATTTGCCTTGGCTGACAGCGCTTCAAAGTCCAAGTCCATTTCGTTATAGGTCACAGGGGCGGTGGTCTCCGCTGGGGGAGCCTCGGTGGACTCCACCGAGGAATCCTCGGTGGCGCCGGTTTTGTCTGTAGACGCAGGGTCGTCCAGCAACACAAAGCCGCTGGCAGCTTTATTGCCAAATACGGCGTATTTGGCGTCCAGCCGCAGGGATGTCATCAAGCCAAAATACTCCGTGGCCGAATTAAACTCATACCGGCTTTTGTAGGTTTCCCCTGATTCGCCTGTGGCGGCAAACAGAGTGGTCACCCCCATAAGCACCAGGGCAAACGCCAAAACCAGCCCCACAAAGCCCTTTTTGCAGCGGCGGGCAGGCATACGCCGTTTGCCCAGGAAGATATACAGCAGCGCCGGCAGGAAAAACATAAAGATCACCGGCAAGCCCTGGAAAATGGCGATGAACAGATCGCTGCTATAGCCGTCCACCACGCCGCCGGTGCCGGTAAGGATGGCGCTGACGGTCATATACACCGTATAGGTTCGGCGGACAAGGCATTCCACCGTAAACACCAGGCCCACCAGCAGCAGAAGGATGATGCTAATGACGCGGTTGGCCTTCCGCTTAAACAGGGAGGTAAGGCACAGGCAAAACAGCCCGGCCACCACACCATACAGCAGAGGGAAAATCAGATGGGAAAACAGGCCCACGCCGTTAAACAGCCGGAGCAGCACCTCACAATACACAAACACCACCGGGAACAGCCACAGGTGAGAGATCTGCCACTTTTGCCGGCGGTAGCGCTGGACCAAATTTCCGCTAGCGGCACGGTCTTCCCGAGGAGTGTAAATATTTTCGCGCATAGTTATTCCATCCCATCCAACAGATAAAATTTATATTGGTATTATTTTAACACTCCTTCGGACAAAAAACAACGGCTTTCTTCCTAAATCTAAAAAATTTTCTCATCGATGGTTTCCAGCAAAAAGGTCACCGGACGGAAACCGTCATTACAGCTGAGCATGGCAGAGCGTTTATTTTTCATCCAACCGTCATAAAAGTCCTGGCCCCCGTGAGTCAGAGCCAAAACAAAGGGCGACAGGGTCTGCCAAGCGCTTTCGCAAAAGCCCTCCGGCTTATTCCAGCCGTGGGCGATAAACACCTGCCCCACATGCAGATCACAGGCATGTGGGATGGGGTTTTCATACTGGGCCATCAAATCCTCGTACCGGGCCATCTTCATCACGGTAATTTTGCAATTTTTCATACCTTTTCTCCCGCAAGCAGCGCCTGCCACGCTTGGGCCTGAAAGCCCGGCAAACCCCGATCGCCCACCACAAGCAACGGCCGCTTGACCAGCATACCGTCAGAGGCAAGCAGCGCCAGCTGCTCCTGCACAGGCATGGACGGAAGCTTATCCTTAAGCCCCAGGCTGCGGTAAAGCTGTCCGCTGGTGTTGAAAAACCGCTTAAGGGGCAGGCCGCTGGTTTGCTGCCATAGGGCAAGCTCCTGGACGGTAGGGGGATTTTCCTTGATCGGGCGAAGGGTATAGGTCACACCCTGGCTATCGAGCCAACGAAGGGCCTTTTGGCAGGTAGAGCACCCGGCATAGCAAAGTACGGTTACCGACACGGGATCGCCTCCTTTTTTCGACGAGTATAGCACATTCTTCCCCTCTTGGCAAGCCGTAGGCTCCAAAGGGACGTCCAAGGTGGCAAAACCGACAGAAAAACCCATGGAAATTTGCCCGACAGGTGGGATTTTGGTTGAAATCCCTGGGGTTTTGTGCTATGGTATAGTTGTTTATTTTGGGCAGATATCTACTCTTGACCCGCTTCCCTCTGTGAGGTTTTTATGATCGATATACACTGTCACATTTTGCCAAAGGTGGATGACGGCGCGGACTGTATGGCCACCGCCTGCGAAATGGCCGCCATGGCCACCCAGACCGGCGTACGCATCATCGTGGCCACCCCCCACAGCAACCATCACGGCCGGTGGGAAAATTTCCGCTCCGATGCCCTGCAAGCCCAATTTCAGCGGCTGCAGGCTGTCTTGCAAAAACAGCGCATCCCCATACAGATCCTCCCCGGTGCGGAAATTTTGGTACGCCGGAATTTGCAGCAGCTGCTGGCGCAAAAAAAGCTGCAAACCATCAACAATACCAAATATCTGCTGGTGGAATTCTACTTTGACGCCACCCCGGCCTATATGGATGAACGTCTCCGGCTGATCCGCCAATATGGCTACATCCCCATTATCGCCCACCCGGAGCGATACCAGGCCCTGGCCTGCCATCCGGCCCTGGCCGCCCAGTGGTTTTCCCAAGGCTATGTGCTTCAGCTCAACAAGGGCAGCTTGCTGGGTCAGCTGGGCAAGCAGGCCCAGGAGGTGGCGGAATTCTTGCTCCACCGGGGGCTGGCCCATGTGATTGCCAGCGATGCCCACCACTACCTTTACCGCACCACCGATACCACCGAGCTTTTGCTGTATCTCTCCCGCCACTGCCCTGAGAGCTACGCCCAATTGCTGCTTTCCCGCAACCCACAGCGGATCATCCAAGGCAAGCCCTTGGATGTGCCCGCTCCCCCATCGCCGTAAAGCAAAGGAGTTTTTTATGCTGCTGCGTAGGATCCAAACGGTTTTGATCGTTTTATTTGTGCTGGTCGCCGCCGCCTTTTGTGGCTTGCTGATCTACAACTATCTCCAGGAGGATATCTCCCCGCCGGTGTTTACCTGTCAAAGCGACACCATCGAGGTCAGCGTGGACGCCTCCGACGCGGAGCTTTGCGCCGGGCTAAACGCCTGGGACAACATAGACGGCGATTTGACGGATAAAATCATGATCAAATCCATCACCAAGCAATATGACAGTGACGAGGCCATCATCACCTATTTGGTGTTTGACAACGCTGCCAACTCCGCCACCTATTCCCGCACCTTGCGTTACACCGATTACGCCCCGCCCCGGTTCCAGCTGCAAGCGCCCTTGATCTACCGCACCGGCGCCAGCATTTCCTTGACGGATAAGCTGCTGGCCACCGACGTCATCGACGGGGATATTTCCGGCAAGATCCTGCTTACTCAATCCTCGGTAGACAGCTCCGAACCGGGCGCCTATGAAATCGTCGCCCAGGTGACCAATAGCGCCGGCGACACCTCCCGTCTGCCCCTGACCGTACTGGTGCAGGACATAAGCGACACCACCCCCTCCATCACCCTGAAGGAATACCTGCGGTATGTAAAGGCCGGGCAAAGCGTGGACTTTGCCGCCAATGTGGTGGAGGTTGCCGATCCGGCCTATGAAACGCCCCTGGGGCCGGAAACGGTTGCCATCAATAGCCAAGAGGTAAACCTGAACGTCCCCGGGGTGTATGAGGTCACCTACAGCTACACCAGCGACGCCGGGGAAACCGTCTCTACCATATTCACCCTTGTGGTGGAATAACCTTTGAGGAAACACCATGGATAACGAAAACAAGCTTTCAAAATGGGCAGAGGTTGAGCCGTATTGTGTGCTCAGCTCCATCCTGCGCAACATCTGGATGGTGGTGCTCACCGCGCTGCTGGCCCTGATGGGCACCTATCTTGTGCAGTCCATCATTGTGGAGCCTACCTATGTATGCTCCACCACCTTCGCGGTGGTGTCAAGAACCAGCGCCTCCCTCACCTCCGGGCAGTACATTGCCACCTCCGGCATTGCCACGCAGTTTGCCTCCTTGCTCAACAGCGCTACCCTGCAAAACGCGGCGGCAAACGAGCTGGGTCAAGCCCGGCTGCCCGCCACCGCCGTTGCCACCGCCGGGGATGCCATCAACATGGTCAGGCTGGATGTCAGCGCCAACAACCCCAAGGATGCCTACCTGAGCGCTATAGCCATCATGCACAACTACGAAAACTACACCAACTACATGTTTGACTCGGTGGTGATGGAGGTCGTGGTAGCGCCGGGGATCCCCAGCTCCAGCGTGGTAGACGCCTCCCGGCGAACCGCGCTGATGCTCTCCGCCCCCTTGGGCGCCCTGGCCATGCTGGTGATTTTGGCCTGCCTGACCATTTTCTCCCAGACGGTGCAAACCACCGTCGGCGCCAGAAATCAGGTGGACGCGGAGCTGCTGGTTACCATTGCCCACGAGCAAAAATACCGCACTCTGCGGGAAAAGCTCCGGCAGCCTAAGCGCTCGCCGCTGATCACCAGCCCGTCGGTGAGCTTTTTCTACACCGAGGCGGTGCATCAGCTTCGGGCCAAGGTAGAGCATGAAAAGCACACCAAGGGCGCCCGGGCCTTTTTGCTCACCAGCGCAACGGAAAATGAGGGAAAATCCACCGTAGCCGCCAACCTGGCTCTTTCCCTGGCTAAAAAGCACAAAAAAGTGCTTTTGCTGGATTGCGACCTGCGCAAGCCTGCCCAGCATTTGCTTTTGGAGCAGCCGGTGGACAAAGAAAACTGCCTAAACACCCTGCTTAGCCGTCCTTTGGATACCAACCGTCTGGCCGATGCCTTATATTACCGCAAGGAAGACAATCTGTTCTGCCTTTTCCCCGGCAGCAGTTCCCGGCAAAACTCCGCCGATTTGCTGGCCTCAGACGCCTTCCGGCGGATTCTAGGGGTGCTAAAGAAGAACTTTGACTATGTCATCATCGATTCCCCGCCCATGAGGTACTTTAACGACACCGAGATACTGGCGGATCTGGCCGACGCCTCCATTCTGGTGATCCGGCAAGACGGCATAACCGCCATAGCCGCCAACGATGCCATCGATGGTTTGGCCAGCGGCGAGGCCCACTTTATGGGCATTGTGTTCAACGACCTGCACACCCTGTCCGGCATGATCACCTCCCCCTTGATGGGCCGGCGCTACGGCTACGGCTATGGATACAACTACGGCTACGGGTATGGGTATGGGTACGGGTATGGCGCCAAGGCGGAAGGCTATGGGCTATCCGATAAGGAAAGCGTCAGCTTGACCCCTGAAATTGAGGACAGGGAGGACGAAAATGGAAAACAGGAATAAGCGTCCCGGCGGCGTGGATATTTCCACCTTTATCCACAACTACATCACCGTTTTGCGCCGCATGTTTTGGCTGCCCTTGATCTTGCTGCTCCTTTTGGGCGGCTATAAGCTCTACAAGCAATACAAGACCTATTTGCCCTACTACGAGGCCCGGGCCACCTTGACCGTCAGCGCGGACTATTCCTCCTTGAATGACGCCGCCATCTACAGCTATTATTACGACAGCAACGCGGCCTCCATCCTGGCCTCCACCTTCTCCTATGTGCTATCTACCGACACCACCAAGCAGCTGATCTATGACGAGCTGGGCACCTATTCTCTTGGGGCCTCCGTTACCGGCAGCTGTGTGGCAGACTCCAACCTGTTTGTTATGGTGTCTACCAGCACAGACCCCCAGCAGGCCTTTGACGCCCTGCAAACCATTATCCGCATCTATCCCCAGGCGGTGGTCAATATTCTTGGCCGCGTGACCTTGCGCACCCTGGAGCCTCCTGTTGTGCCGGAAGATCCCATCAATCCGCTGTCGCCAGTGCGGCCTACGGTGCAATACGCTTTGGTGGGGCTGGTAATCGGCCTGCTTTTGCTGGCGCTGCTGGCCCTTCTTCGGAAGACTGTCCACAGCGCAGAGGATCTGCACAAGCTCACCAATGTACCTTGCCTAGGCTATTTGCCCACTGTCCCGGTAAAACCCCGGAACGATAAGCTCAAGCAAAGCATTTCCATCACCAATCCCCGCATGATCCCCGCCTACCTGGAGGCCGTCCGGGGGCTGCGGTTCAAATTTCTGAAGCAGATCAAGGATGATCCTGCCCAGGTCGTTATGGTCACCAGCACCATCCCCGGCGAGGGCAAAACTACCGTGGCGGCGAATCTGTCCCTGTCCTTGGCGGAGCAGGGCTATAAAGTCATTTTGGTCGACTGCGACCTGCGTAAGCAATCGCTGAAAACCGCCCTGGGGATGGACGCGCCATCTGAAGGGATCCCGGAGCTGATCGCCAACAAAGCCACCCAGATCCAGCCCTTGGCCGTGCCCAACTCCACCTTGCTGCTGCTTTGCGGCAACAAGATCGCCGATCAGCCTCAGGCGTTTCTATCCTCCGCCCGCATGAAATCCATCATCCAAACCCTGCGGGAGGAAATGGATTTTGTCATCATCGACACCCCGCCGGCAGGCTTTTTGTCCGACGCCGCCACCCTGGCGGAGCTGGTAGACGCGGTGCTCTATGTGGTCCGGCAGGATTATGCCAATCAGGGCAGCATCATGAGCAGTATCCACAGCCTTGCCACCAATGATGTGCGGTTTCTTGGCTGCGTGCTCAACAGTACTGAGCGCTCCACCACCAAATATGGCTATGGCCGTTACGGCTATTCCTCCCGCTACGGCGCGTATTATACCAATTACGGCTACACCTACGGCGATGAGCAAGCCGAACAGCAGCGTGAAACCGGCTCCCCGCCGGAAAACAGCGACAAGCCGGAATCCTCATCGGGGAAGTAATGCCATAGGCACGCAAAAGCAACGGTTCCCCTTGACCATTTCCCTATCTCACGCTATAATGAACATAGAATAAGCCCCTTGCGGGATAGCCGTCCCGCAAAGGGCTCGCGTTTTTTCCTAATCTCCGGATTGTTCCACTTCCGGCAGTCCCGCCACGCTGGTCAGTAGGGATAGTACCCCCGCCAGTAGCGCGGCGGAGCCTACCACCAGCCAGTTTACCTCCTGGATGAGCGCGCTGGTGCCAATGGTGGCAATCGCCGTCTGGGCCACCGTCTTAACGGCCCGGATGGCCGCCGCCTTAAGCCATGCCTTCGTAATGGTCATCGTGATTTCCCCCTCTCGTTTTACGCCTTGCCCATAAGCTGGGCAAACCGGTATAGTACCGTTGCCAGCTGTTCCCGGGTCAGTAGGTCCTCCCACATGTAGTTGGGCTGGCCCTCTACCTGGCCGCCGTTGCCGGTGATCAGCCCCTGCTCCACCGCCCAGGCCCGGGCGTCCTCGCTCCAGCCGGCGCTGTCGTTGTCCCGCAGCGTCTGCCGGTATTGCTCCATCAGCTTTGTAAATTGGGAAATATCCATTTCCTCATCCTCCTCTTGATGATCCTCTTCCGGCTGTGCCAGCATAGCCTGCACATCCTTCCGGAAATCCTCCATGGTTGCGCCAAACTTGCTAAACCAGGTCAGGGTGTCGCCGTGGTTGCTGCCCAACCCCAGCCGGTGTGCCTCCTGGTGGCATAAAATCACCGGTACGGTTACCCCTTGGTAGCTTACCGTGCCCAGGGGATTCAGCCCGTAGAGCTGGCAAAGATAGGCCGTCAGCTCCACCGCCGTCTGATACGCCTGGACAAAGTAGGCCTTGTCTTTGTAGCCGTCGTCGCAGATTTCAAACTGAATCCAGTGCTTGCCGCCGGTGACGCCGTTGCAGCTGCCCTTGCTGCCGCTGCCGCAGCCCCAGGGGCGGTAATTCCAGGGCATGGTTTGTACCGCGCCCACTTGGCCGCCGGCCATCTTCCCTACCCAGGCGTTTAGCCCCGCGGCCTTCTTGGTGTGGTTCCAGTCGTTGCCGGCGGTGTTCTTTCCCAGCTTGGCCAGGTTTTCCTCGTAATCGGTGTCCCCCGCGTAGGGCTGGACATACCGTTTGAGCTGCGGATTGCCCGCCCCCGTGTCGTGGATCAGCACGCCCACAGGGGTTGCCTTGGTGGTGCCCCGATAGCAAGTGCTGTGGGTCTGCATGCAAGTAAAAAACTCCATCGTCTCACTCCTCAAAAATCGCGTGTATCCCCTGCTCCTGCAAAAAATCCTTTTGCCGGTGCTTTACCTCCGCCGCGTAATCCAGCGCCTTGTGCATGTCCCCGTTGCAGTGGGCGTCCGGGATTCGCTGTACCGCCTTGGCGGTGGCTTCTCCTAAGGCAATGGCGGCGGAGGTACTCTCCAATAGCCGCAGCTGCAGCTTCTCCTGAGCCGTCTGCTGCGCCTCCCGCTGCCGCTCGGTCTTGACAATCCTCCGCTGTACCAGCCAAAAA
>CAYVWG010000024.1:0-20454 GCA_964455425.1 uncultured Oscillospiraceae bacterium
CCTGTACAGCTAAAAAGAGAGCGTTACAGAATTTTTTGTTCTGCAACGCTCCCATTCATTTTTCAATTTACACCATTATACGGCCACGGCCTACAAATATCCCCCCTGATGTAGATTTTCGGCTTTCTACATCAGGGGGGTATCTATTGAATAAGGATACTAGTTATGCTTGTGCTTTGCCTTTCTTTTGTTTGCGTTTTTTGAACCGCTCGGGATGCTGCTTCTCGGCTTTTGTGCGCAGAATGATCCACGCAACACCGCCGGCCAACAGCAGAGCGACTACGATGTCAATGGTAATCAAAAGTTTCTGCCAGGGAGACATGGTCATTTTTTGCACTGCACCGGGAGCGTAGCCCTGCATAGCGTTGGAGTTTGCTACCGCGTATGCGATATTCTTGATCGCGTTGCGCATGGCCGTGCGGGCGGTTGCGCTGTCATAATCGCTGACATTCCACATGGCGGATACATACATGCACAGATAGCTGTCGCATCCGGCACGTAAGGCAAGGTCACGAAGATTATCACCATTCCAGACCCAATAGTCGGAAATCACCATGCCTTCAAAGCCCCATTCACCGCGCAGCAGAGCGGTCAGCAGATTATAGTTGCATTCGCCAACCACTGTGCCGACACCGTTTTGGGCGGCCATCGCGGCGGTAGCTGCACGCTTGACGGTGCTGGTCATCGTGCCGTTTTCGTCATAATAATTGACCGTCATGCGGGCGTCCTTGATGGCGATTTCAAAGGCTTTCAAGTACAGCTCGCGCATGGTTTGCTCGTCAGCCCAGGTGGAGATCAGTTCCGCGCGGCCGGTATCGGTCTCGTTGAGGGCAAAGTGCTTGATGTAGCAGAACATACCCTGGTCACCTGCACCGGAGATAACATTGGCGGCTAGAACACCGGACAGCACCGGATCTTCAGAATAATATTCAAACACACGACCGGAGAAGAAGCTGCGGTGCAGGTTGATGGCAGGGCAGTACCAGCCATTGATCCCGTGGGCCAGAGATTCCTGCCCGAACGCTGCGCCGACAGCGTACAGGAGGTCGGTATTCCATGTGGCCGCCATTAAAGGAGCAAATCCGAAGGAGGAGCTGGCCGACATATCATAACCTGATCCATCCTCGGTCATGCCGTTGACTTTCAGGCCGTTAGCGCCGTCCTGATCTACGGTAGAGGGAAGTCCAATCGAAGAGATGGCAGCAGTAACATAGGCATCGCCGCAGAAATTCTGGAGGATACCGCTTTTGTCGCCCTCCCAATCGATTTGATCCAGAAGCAGTTCCCACTTGGGATCATCGTAGGAAAGACCGCGCAGATTGGACAGAACTAGACCGTTGTCCGCTTTGGAGGTGGGTTGCTCTGCTGCATAGATCAGGCTGCCTTCGGTGTTGCCAAGCATGGGATCGGTAGCTGCATCAAAAGAGGTTTCCAGACCCATTTGGGCGGTGAATTCAGGGCTGATCTCTTTAGTATGGCTTTCACTGCCCTTGGGCTGAGTGCCGGTCCAGTCGGCACGGGAGAGAATGGTGGAATCAGTATTCATGTAATCGCTGCTGGTTTGGAACAGGTTGGTGGCTGCCACAAATTCGCTGCCATCAGCAGTGATGCCAGTGGGGTTGCCATCGCTGTCCAACGCGGATTGCGCATTGATCTCGGTACCGCGGATGTGGGCCTCATCTGAACCGTCATACCAGATGGTATCCGCACGAGTCAAAACAGATTCAGCGATCACATCGTGGCTGTTGGCACGCAGCGAAATCGTGTAGTCGCCGGCTTCCAGCATATAGCAACCAGTGGTACCGTTGCTGTTCGGATGGGTATAGCAGTAGGATGTCATGTCATCCCAGTCAAAGGTGAGTTCCAGCGTCTCGCTGGCGCCGGGAGCCAGCTCGGAGGTTTTGTCAAAAGCGACCAGATTTACGGTCGGCTTCTCGATTTTGTTGGCAATATCCAGGTCAGTGTAGGGGGCACTGTAGTACAGCTGAACCACCTCTTTGCCGGCAGCGTTGCCGGTGTTGGTGACCTTGACGGTCGCTGTCACTGTTTCACCGTCATCGTTCAGGCTGACAAGCTCCTGGGCAAAGGTAGTATAGCTCAGGCCGTAACCGAAGGGATAACAAACAGCACCTTCGGTCAAAAAGGCACCCTGGCCGTCCAGTTCACCGTATACGAAAGCATCGTCCATCAAATCCGCTGTCTCGTAGTAACGATAGCCCATGTAAACGCCTTCCATATAGTCGTTGTACATACCGTTGAATTGGCCGCCATTGGTGAAGCTGCCGGATGTGACCGTATAGTTGGTGTAAGTATAAACGCCCACGCTCTGGTAAGAGGGGTCGGCGGTGAAATCAGCGCTCCAGGTATCCACTGTGCGGCCGGAAGGGTTCACCGTGCCGTCAAGCAGATCGCTTAGGGTGGCAAAGCCACGTTCTCCGGGATGCCCAACCCACAAAATGGCATCTGCTTCCAGCTCACCGGTCATCAACTCGGACATCTCCATAGGAGCGGAGGAAACCAGAATGACCACTACGTTGCCGCAGGCTGCCTTGGCAGCGGCGATGGCGCCTTTTTCATTTTCGGAAAGCGCCAGATAGTGGGGGGTTCCATCAGAGTAAGCATCGTACTTTTGGTCCTGCCCTTCCTGGCCGGAGCGGGTAATAAACACGATACCTGTCGCGGCGGTATTGGGGGTCAGTCCATCGTAAATGGCAGCATCGTACTCATAAATTTTGCAGTCACCGCCCAATATGCTACCCGCTTCACCGGCGGCAGTAGTTCCATTGGCTTCCGTCAGGACTGTGACCTCGGCTGCGTTCATCCGATCCACAGCACTGTTGTCAATGGCAAAGGCTCCCAGGCCTTGTTCTGGCGTCACCGGGTCAACGACCCACTTGGCAGATCCGCCACTGGACAGCTGCCCATAAATGGGATTGAGGTAAGCATAGCCAAAGGGCATGACGGTACTGCCCTCGCTTAAAGGCAGTACGCCGTTATTTTTCAGCAGGGTACTGCCTTCCTCAGCCACCTGCCGGGCAACCTCATAAGCGGCTTCGGCAGCATCCGCGCTATTGGCATACAGATTGGTATAATAGTTGCCATCCAGACCGCTCTCCCCACCGCTGATGTAGGGCGTTCCCGCACCAATGTAGGTGTCCAGGGTGGCCGCCATTACGTTGCCCGCCACATTGATCACCAGACACAGCACCAGTACGAGCGCCATGAGAGGGATCAGAATGAAACGGAAGGTGCGATTGGACATCTTCAACTTTGCTTTCTTTTCCATAGTTTTGCTTCTTCTCCTTTCGTTTTGGGAGCAGGGGCTCTGACTCCTTTATTAAGGATGATACCTGCTTGCGCCCCGTTGACTGCACTATAACAGATTAAACCGCCATATGTCGCTGCCAGATTCGTAACTGGTGTGATTCAATTCGTGGTTGGAATAAAGCGCGAATTGTGAGCGGCTGTCGGGCGAATCCCATCAGGAATGAGCCGGGGCAAAACGGACTGCTTTGATACCGATATAATAAAAAGGAAACAGTATGCTGTTTTCAGAAAGGTTTCTCTTGCCAAAAGGCCGACCGGTCATTTATACTAATATAAAGTTTAATCAGAGCGGAGGGCATCATGATCCAGATTTCGATTGTAGAGGATGACCATGCTGCGGCAGAACGGCTTTGCCGGTACCTTCTTCAATATGCGAAGGAAGCCGGATTGGAGCTGAAAAATGATTGTTTCCCGGATGGACAAGAGTTCTGTGCCCAGTATAACGGCCAGGCGGACATCATCTTTCTGGATGTACAGATGCCGCGCATGGACGGTTTTATGACCGCCCGCGCTATCCGCTGCATCGATGCGAGCGTTCCCATCGTTTTTCTGACAAACGCCGCCCAATATGCCATCCGAGGATACGAGGTGGATGCTGTAGATTACATCATCAAGCCGTTGCAGTACGAAGTGTTCCGTATGAAATTTGATAAGGTTTTGCGCCTGCTGGCAAGCCATCAAGGTAAAGGCCTGATTATTAACCGCCGTGGTGAAATGCAAAAGATCAAAACCTCGCGGATTTATTATATTGAGATTTTTAACCATCAACTTTGCTACCACACGGTGGACGGCAACTTTACCCAGACTGGTTCGACATCCTTGCAATCGCTGGAGCAAGAGCTGGCCGAATACGGTTTTGCTCGCTGCCACAACTGCTATTTGGTAAATTTGCAGTATGTGGACAGGTTAGAGGAGGATAAAGTGCTGGTCTGCGAACAGCAGCTGCCAATCAGCAGGGCGCGCAAAAAATCTTTTGCGCAGGCGCTGATGGCATACTACAGGGGGAAGTAGGCATGGAAATTTTTTGGAGAGGCTTTTGGGAAGGTGTGCTGCCGCAGCATATTGTGTTCTTCTGCATTGCCTACCAATTGCCTTTGCGAAAGCGATCCCAATGGCAGTTACGATGCGCAGCAGGCCTGGTGATCAGCTTGTTTACAGTGCCGCTGGTGCAAATGGTTACTGCCCAAATGACAAAGACTGAATCACCACCGGTGATGGATCGGACGTACTATATCACTATCTTGCTGTTTTTGCTTGTACAGCTTTGCGCAATGGCGCTTCTATTTTGGTTTTGTTGCGATATTCCGATCTATGATGCGATCTATGGCACAGCCTGCGCTTATGCTACCCAGCATCTGGCAGATACGCTCATGACGATTTTGTACCCTGATATGGCGTTTAGCAGCATTTCGGTACAATGGCTGGTCGATTACTGGCCGGCACTTATTATCTCGGTGGGTGTGCTGCTGGCAGGCTATTATCTGGTAGCAGTGCGTCTGCCAGAGAACGGTTGTTATCAAGTAGAAGCAAGTCATTCCTGGCTGTCTGCTGTGCTGGTGGTGACTTTTGCTATCGGGCTGAATTACTATGCCAAAATCATGCAGTGGGCATCCGATCTTGGGATGTTCCGGGTCTGTATGCTGTTTGATTTGCTATGCTGTGTGTTCGTACTCTGGGTGCAGGTGGAGCGCCAGAGGGAAAAACGCCTTGCGGGAGAGATGCAGACGGAGCGGGTCATCCGCGCACGCCAGAAAGAACAGTTTGAAATTGCGCGGGACAGCGTGGAGCGAATCAACCGAAAGTGTCATGATTTGAAGCATCAGGTCGCCGCTATCCGCAGGATCGCGGATACTGCCGAACAGCAGAAATGCCTGGCAGAGTTGGAGCAGGCAGTTGTATTCTATGACTATATGGTCAAAAGCGGCAATGAGGTCATTGACACTGTGTTGACAGAGATCGGCTTGCTTTGTGAGCAAGCAGGGATCACTTGGACCTGCATGGCCAACGGGCCTACGCTGGAATTTATGGAAGATGGGGAATTGTATCTGCTGTTCAACAGCGCGTTGGAAAACGCTATTGAAAGCGTGCAGAAGCTCTCTGACCCTAAGCAACGCATCATCGCACTGACACTGCACCGCAAGCGGGAAATGGCTTTTTTGCAGATTGAAAACTATTATGCCGAACCGCCGGTTTTTGAGCAGGGAATGCCGATATCCACCAAGCCGAAGGATGGCACGCACGGCTATGGATTGAAAAACATCCGAAGTGTCGTGGAAAAGTATCGCGGGACATTGGATCTTTCAGCGGAAAACGGGCTGTTTCTGTTTTCAGTGCTGATCCCGCTGCCGCCGGAAAACGCGCAAACCGCGAACTAAAAACAACCGTTTACGAACTATCTCTTTTGAAAAAAACTCCCTTTTTGTATGCTGGTCATAGAGGAACTGGCACAAAAGGGAGTATTTTGTTCTGCATTTTGTCGCAGCTATCCAAGTACCGAAATATCATGGGGGGAACAAATTATGGATTATACCGAGCTGATTCAGGCAATGACACTGGAAGAAAAGTGCGCGTTGCTTTCCGGAAAAGAAACCTTTGTGACGCGGGGATACAAAAAGTATGGGATACCTCCGATGCGGCTTTCGGATGGGCCTCACGGCTTGCGCAAACAGGCGGGAGAAAGTGACCACTTGGGCTTAAACGCCAGTGAACCTGCGACCTGTTTCCCCACGGCTGCGGCTGTGGCCAACAGCTGGAACCCTGCCCTGGGAGAAGAGATCGGTCAGGCACTCGGTGAGGAGGCCGCCGCTCAAGGAGTGGGCGTGCTGCTGGGGCCGGGCCTAAATATGAAGCGCAGCCCGCTGTGTGGTCGCAGCTTTGAGTATTTTGCCGAGGATCCCTACCTTGCAGGTAAGTTGGCCGCCGGGTATGTACGCGGTATTCAGGCAAATGGGATATCCGCCTGCCCCAAGCATTTTGCCGTTAATAGCCAGGAACTGCGCCGTATGTCCTCCGATTCCATCGTGGATGAGCGCACCCTGCGGGAAATATACCTGACCGGCTTTGAAATCGCCGTGAAGGAAGGGAACCCCAACACTATTATGTCGTCCTATAACCTTGTAAACGGCGAATATGCCAACGAAAACCGCCATCTGCTGATGGATATTCTGCGCAACGAATGGGGTTTTCAAGGGGCGGTCGTTACGGACTGGGGTGGAAGCAACGACCATGCCTTGGGTGTGAAAAATGGCTCTACGCTGGAAATGCCCGCACCTGGCGGGGATTCGATCCGGGAATTGATAGCCGCTGTGCAGTGCGGTAAGGTCAGCGAAGAAGATGTGGATGCGCGCCTTCAAGAGTTGTTGGAGCTGGTATTCTCTACCCGCCCGGCAGTGGAAGCGGCCGACAGTTTTGACGTAAATACGCATCACGCGCTGGCACGAAAAGCGGCGGAGCAGTGTATTGTGCTGCTGAAAAACGAGGAAAATATTTTGCCGTTGGTGCCTGGAACACGTGTTGCGGTCATTGGCGACTTTGCTGAGACACCCCGTTACCAAGGGGCAGGTTCCAGCGTGGTAAACCCCACCATGCTGGACACCATCAAAGGCTGCTTTGCGCAGAGCGGGCTGGAAGCGGCAGGCTTTGCGCGAGGGTACCAACGCCATGGTGAACCGGATGAGGCCCTGAAAGCGGAAGCCGTGGAGCTGGCCCAAAAGACAGAATATGTGCTGCTTTGCCTTGGCCTGGACGAAATCCAGGAGAGTGAAGGCATGGATCGAACCACGATGAAATTGGCCCAAAACCAGATCGACCTGCTGCTGGCGGTATCGGAGGTATGCGACAACGTAATCATCCTGTTCCATTCCGGCAGCGTAGTCGAGATGCCCTGGCTGGATCAGTGTAAAGCGCTGGTTTACGCAAGTTTGGGCGGCCAGGCCGGTGCAGGCGCGCTGCTGGATGTGGTGGCCGGCAAGATCAACCCCAGCGGCAAGCTGGCCGAAACATGGCCGCGGCGTTATGCCGATACGCCTGCGGCGGACCATTTTCCTGGCAGGGAGAAAACCACCGAATATCGGGAGGGGCTGTACATTGGGTACCGTTACTATGACACGGCCGGTGTGCCGGTGTGCTTCCCGTTTGGATATGGGCTGAGCTATACGAGCTTTGCGTATTCGAATTTGGCGGTCAATGACGGCATTGTGACACTGACTGTAACCAACACCGGGAAAATGGCTGGCGCTGAGATCGTACAGTTGTATATTGCCAAGCCGGATGCAAAAATCTTCCGCCCCGCCAAGGAACTAAAAGGCTTTGCACGAGTTGAACTGGCGGCGGGCGAAAGCAAAAGGGTCGCCATTCCTCTGGATGACAAGGCGTTCCGCTACTGGAACGTCCGCACTGACCGCTGGGAGATCGAAGGTGGTGATTACGAAATCTTGGTAGGAGCCTCTTCAGCGGACATCCGCGCAAAAGCAAGGATGAAAGTAGTCGGCACGGAAGCACCCGATCCCTATTATGGCCAGCCGGTCGATTGCTATCGAACGGGACAGATCCAAAATGTGCCTGACGATCAATTCGCCGCCCTGTTAAGACACCCTATCCCCAACAGCCATTGGCAGAATAAACTGGATCGAAATACGACCTTTGGCGAGATGGATCGAGGGAAAAGCCCTCTGGGATGGTTGGTCTGCAAGATTTTAGGCAGACTGAAAGCCAACAGCGAGGCGAAGGGGAAACCGGATCTAAACATCCTGTTCATCTACAATATGCCGCTGCGTGCGCTTGCTAAAATGACAAGCGGAAGTGTGAGTATGGAAATGGTGGATGGTATGGTAGCGGAACTGAATGGTCTGTGGTTGATTGGGCTGGTGCGGGTACTGGTCGCTTACATTAAAAATGTGATTGCCAACCGTTCGCTGGAAAAACGACTGAAACAAGCGGAAGAAGGTGAATGAGTGATGAAAAAATGGATCGAAGAGCATCCCGATTTATGGGAATTTATCCTGTTCAATATCCTGTCCAACTGTGCCACCATAGCCAACTTTGTTGTGATGTGGGTCTGCACAGGCTTTGTATTCAAGGCTTTTGCCTCTCAGCCGTTCCGGTTCTCCATCTTCAACTATACCAATGTGGAAAGCGATTTGGGGCTTTGCGGGTTCTTGAGCTTCCTTGTCGCCACTGCTGCGGCGCAGACAGTCAACTTCTTTGTACAGAAAAATTGGGTGTTTAAGTCGAACGCTCAGTTTAGCAAAGCGGTTCCCAAGTACATCCTGCTGGCAGTCGCTTTGGTCATAATTTCGGCGGCATTACCTGCCTACAGCCAAGCACTGTTTGTAAGTGTCGGTATCCCGGCGGGATTGGCGCCGACTCTTGCCAACCTTGTAAATATCGTAGTACAGGTAGTGCTAAGTTACCCCGCTATGAAGTTTTGGATCATGCCAAAGGCTTGATTGGCCCCGATGCAGTAATAACCGCCGAAGGCGGTCAGAAATAAAGGAGGAAACTTATGAAACAGAAAAAGGTGAGACGACCGATCATACGAACGGTTTTGTGCAGCATGCTTAGCGTGGTGATGGTAGTTGCCATGGTTGCGGCAAACACATTGATCCCGCCCAACGAAAACATGGTCAACGCAATGCTGGGCGATACCGGAGCGGTACAGATCAAACAACCTGATACGTATAACGATAGCCTGGATCTACAATACAATAAGCCGGAATTTACTGCCGAGGAACTGGTTGTCCAGGAACAGGCACTGAACGAGGAGATCGTAGGTGAAGGCGTTGTACTGCTCAAAAATGATGGCAACGCCATGCCCTATGCTGCTGATACGAATTTCAGCTTCTTTGGGCGCTCCTCTACCAAAATCATGGGCAACAATTACTATGATATTATGGTGCAAATGGGCTACCCGGCAGATCCCGGCACGACCCTGAAATCTACTTTCCTGGCTGAGGGCTTCGGCGTTAACGAAACGCTGTGGGATTTCTATGATTCCGGCAATGGCAGCAGCTACGGCCTGGGTGTTGGCTCCATCGATTACGGTGATGCAGAGGATTTTTCCATTAACGAATGTCCCATCGATGTGCTGCAAAGCGAGTCCGGTCTGCTGGAAAGTTGCGAAGGTACAGTCCCGGTCTTTGTGTGGACCCGCAAGGTAGGTGAGGGTCGTGATATGCCCCGCTCGATGTACAACCATACTAGCATTGCAGAGGATCAAACCAAGAGCTACCTGGAGCCGGATTCGGTCGAGCTTGCGATCCTGTCTTACCTGAACGAGAATTATGACGATGTGGTCCTGCTTGTCAACAGCTCCGCTGCGATGGAATTGGGCTGGGTCGAGCAGTTCGAGAGCATCCATTCTATACTGTATGTTCCCAGTGTGGGTAACTATGGGCTAAATTCCGTGGCAGGGATTTTCAGTGGGCGGATCAATCCCTCCGGTCATACTGTTGATACTTTTGCGGCGGATGCCTTCAGCGCTCCAGCGGCCGCCAACTATGGGGATTTCCAGTATTACAGTGAGGATGGGACCCCCACGAAGTATAATTATATCAGCTATAAAGAGGGTATCTATGTCGGTTACAAATACTACGAGACCCGATACGAGGATGTAGTTTTGGGCCAGGGCAATGCGGGTGAATATGACTACGCAGCCGAGGTGGTTTATCCCTTTGGCTATGGCCTGAGCTATACTACGTTTGATTGGAGCAATTATAAAGTCCATTGGGACGGTGATGTCTGCAATGTCACAGTGGTCGTAAAAAATACCGGCGATAGAGCTGGCAAAGATGTGGTGCAGATTTATGCACAGTCTCCCTATACTGAGTATGACATAGCCAATAAAGTGGAAAAGGCTTCTGTGCAGTTGGTGGGCTTTGGCAAAACCAGCCTGCTGGAACCGGGCCAAAGCGAAACAGTGACCATCACCTTTGACCGTGAATTGTTGGCGGCCTATGACTACACTAACGCTAAAACCTATATTCTGGACGCGGGCGACTACTACATTGCTGCCGGCACCGATGCCCATACCGCGTTGAACAACATTCTGGCGGTCAAAGGCAAAACTGTGGCGGATGGTATGACGTCTGAGGGCAACGCCGATCTGGTGGATGTTTACACAGTTGATACGCTGGATGCTACGACCTATGCCAATGATTCTACAACCGGAACGGCTGTGACAAACCAGTTTGACTTTGTGAATGGAGAGTTGGACTATTTGAGCCGCAGCGATTGGCAGGGGACTTGGCCCACCACAGATGGCGAGCTCAGCGATCAGATCAGCACTTGGGGCAATGAGATCAATGGCGAGGACGGCAAGCCCTATACCTATAAGAAGACTATCAGTGGCGGGGATCTTGCCGCTCTGGATAGCACGGACTCCCTCAACCCCACGGATCCATCTACAATCACCGATACGCCTGCTTATGGAGCAGGCAACGAAATTGAACTCATCAGCCTGCGCGGCAAAGCCTATGACGACCCTGATTGGCAACAGCTGTTGGATAATCTGAACCCGGAGGATTATCAGACCATCATCACAGCATCCGGTTACGGCTCTGCTGAGTTGGCTAGCGTTGGCAAACCCTCTGCACTGGATCAGGACGGCAGCACTGGTCTGGTTGGCGGCGGCGGAAGCAGGACTGCCTATGCTGGAACACTTGTTCTGGCGGGGACCTGGAACCAGCCGTTGGCTACGCGCTATGGCGAGATGATCGGTAACAACGCCCTGTTGGGCAGCTGCGCCGGTTGGTATGCACCGGCCATGAATATCCACCGTCTGCCGTTCAGCGGCCGCAACAACGAGTATTATTCTGAGGATGGCTTGCTGACCGGCGTGATCGCCGCCGCCACCAGCCGCGGCGCTGCCTCCAAAGGTATGTATACCTTTATTAAACACTTCGCCCTGAACGACCAGGAAAACCATCGCGGCGACCGTACCGGGCAGTTCGGCCTTGCCACCTGGGCCAATGAGCAGGCGATCCGCGAGCTTTACTTACTGCCCTTCAAGCTGTGCATTGAAAACGACCCGGTTACCCTTAATTATGTTGAAGAGGATGGCAACGGGGGATATGTCAATGCCAGCCGTGAGTATCCCGCCGTAGGTGCCGTAATGACATCCTTCAACCGTCTTGGCTATACTTGGGCTGGCGGTTGCTACAACCTCATCACCGGTGTGCTGCGCAACGAGTGGGGCTTCAATGGCTTTGTTCTGACCGACAATGCCAACACTGGCCTGTTTATGGATGCCTATCAGATGATCGAGGCGGGTGGCGATGCGGAACTGACCACTTCCGAATATGTCCGCTGGACCTATGATAAAGACGATGCAGCCAGTTATCATTATGGCCGTGAAGCGATGCACCATGTGCTGTACACTGTTGTGAACTCCAAGACAATGAGCGGCTTGATGCCTGGCTCCGAGGTGGTGGCCTCCAAGACCCTTGCTGAAAAGTTGGTGATTGGCATCAATATAGTCGCCATTGTGGTGATCGCATTGATGGTACTTATTGTTGTACTTGGCTGGCGGAAGTATAAGAAACGTAAAGCAGCGGCACAGTAAAACACGGAGACAACTTCAAATCACTTCAAAGGAACACTGCGCAAAACTCGTGCGTGGATCGCACTGCCAAAAAGAATCTTGAAACGCTTCAATTTGTGGGGCGGCGGCATAGACCGCCGCCCCTAAGCGTATAGGGAAGGAACAATGTGCGGAATTACGGCCGAAAAATTGTTGTTGCTGATGGTGTCCGTGAACCGGCATACAATGTGCCGGCACCCCGGATGGGATATGACGATTATCTCAGGTCTTTCGACAATGAGCTGCGCGAGGTGACACAAGATTTCAAAGGGGCGCTGAACGTCACAGAGAACCCATCGCATTCAGCGAAGAAGCGCGTCGTTGCGTGTTTATCAGGGAGATGTTTGATAGTGTAACGGCGGCTAAAGCGGAGGGTGTACTGGTAACCGGTTATCTGCATGGGAGTGTGTTGGATAACTTTTAAATGACAAGCCAGCCATGCAAAAGTCTTTGGCTTGATTGCAGTGAGTCACAGTACCCAAAAACGATATCTAAAAGAAAGTTTACAAGTGAGGGAAAACTTGTTGAGAGGGTGATTTGCTCTCATCACTGAAAAAGCAAAAATAACACTTCTAATATAGCAATCGCCTATTGGGCGAGGAACAGCGTTTTCGTCCCCTAATGATTTCTTTTCACGCCACAAAAAAGAGCCAAGGGCTGGATTGAACTCCGGCCCTTGGCTGCTAACAACTATTATGGGGAAGGTGCTTATTTGTTTTCGCCGTGCTTCTTGGCAAGATCCGCGGTCATCTGCGCACGGATGTTGTCCATCTTGTACATCATGCTCAGCACAAACATGAGCACGAACATGATCAGCGGGAAGATGTTGAACAGGAATACAATGGCGCCGTTGGCCGCTGCCGTTTGGACATCCGCCAGTCCATCATAGCCGGCTATGCCCATAACCACGCCGACCAAGCCCACGGCGATGCCGTTGCCCAGCTTGCTGGCGAAGTTGGCGATAGAGGCTACCAGGCCCTCCACGCGAACACCGGTCTTCCACTCGCCGTAATCCATGCAGTCGATCAGGTAGGTGTTGATCATCATGCTGATGGGAATAGTGCCGATACCGAAGAGCAGACCGCCAATGATGATAGTGGTCATATTGGGGCCGCCAATAGTACGGATGATAATGCCGACCATGCCGAGCAGGCTGCACGCCTGAAGGAGCTTGGTGGTGCCCAATTTGCTGGAAAGCAGCGGGAAGAAAATCAGCGCGGGCACAACGATCATGGAAGTGATCGACGCGATACCCTGCAGTTCCACATTGCCGACGATGTACTTAAAGTAGTAGGTGGTAGCGGTGGTCATGTTATTGACAACGAAGGTGATGAGCATCAGGCCAACAACGATGAAGAGATACTTGTTCTGGCTCAAAGCGCCCAAAGACTCTTTCAAGGTGAGCGTATTGGTGGGAGCGGCTGCCTCTTTGCCGTCAGCGCCGTCATCCGCAATTTCCTTGCAGAAGATAAAGCGCAGGATGCCGATCACGGCCATGATAACGCCGAGCGCGATGGACATCTTGGACCAGCCCTCTTTGGTGGTGCCGGCGCCGGCCAGGAAGCTGGGAAAGATAATGTTGAAGATGATGCTGGCGAACATGACAATAAAGCCGTTGATGGACATGGCCTTGATACGGTTGCCGTCTGTAGTGAAGGCGCGGGCCATATACACAGAGTCCGCACCGCCCAGAGCAGTAGCGCAGACGGCGTTGACCATGGTGTACATAATGAAGAGCCATGCATACTGCATCGTGGTGCTCATATTGGGAATATTGAACATTAGTACGGCAAAGACCCATTCAAGAATAATGAAGACCTCATAGGGGCGGGCTTTGCCCCACTTGGTACGCGTTTTATCCAAAATGTAGCCAAAGCCCAGGTCGGTAAAGGCGTCAATGATTTTGGATACCAGGAACAGGGTGCCAACTACCGTGGCATTTAAGCCAATGATATCCGTGCAGTAGAACGTGATCTGCATGGCCAAAACCACGTTGATGCCGGCAGACAGGCCGCGGGAAGACCATATGACGCCGTACCACAAGGGCATTTTCTGTCGGGCACCGTAAGGTACGCCCTTTTCGTTAAGCTTTTCCTTTTTCATGAAGTACCTCCTGTTAAAAATGAAAAATTGCCGGTTTAGTTGCCGGGTTTTGCTGTTTTGAGTATAGCAAGAGGCATGAAAAAAGTGTTATAATAAATCTGCAATTTTTGTCGCCATTTTATCAAGTTGTAGAAATTAGCCGACTTTGCGAAAAACTGTTGAGTAAAAAGGAGAAAGACTATGCCAAACTCTGCACAAAACAACCTCTATCTGTTGAAAGAACTTATTTCCTGCGGACGCGAACTCTATTTCTGGACCTTTGACGCCGGATTTTCCTTGCGATACACCAACTGCCCGGCAGAGAAATACTATCCGCAGATATTCAACTGCGAAGAGACGATACTCGAAACACTTAATCAGTTGGCTGAGAACAACAAGCCCGCTGTCATGATGAATAAGGTGGGACTTTTTTGGATCATCGATTTTGAAAGGAACAGTCTTGGCGACCTGCTGTTCTGCCATGTGATCGGACCGGCTTATGTTGATGAGATATCAAAGCCGCTGATCGAGGCAGCCATTGCCCGAATGACACTCCCCAGCCCGGAAAAACAGGAATTGCGGCAGTATCTTCTTCAATTCCCTGTCCTTTCCCTTACGCGTTTCTATGATTACGGGCTGATGCTGCATTATTGCATCACCGAAGAGAAAATCTACCACAGCGATTTTCAGTTTCCGAAGGTGGATGTTGGCACCTCCGCGCAGGAACAAAGCGCAGTCACCGTTGATTATAAAAACTCTTGGGAGATGGAGCAAAAGATGCTGCGGTTGATCGAGGACGGGAACTTGGATTACAAAAAATTAACGCCGCGGACAGTGGATATTGGGCATGTAGGGCAGATCGGCAATGGCGACCCGATGCGGCACTTGAAAAATCTGAACATCGTCTTTACTTCTTTGTGCGCCCGCTCTGCCATAAAAGGCGGCTTGACGCCGGAAATCACATATACACTCAGTGAGCGATATATTTCCGCGATCGAAGCGAGTACTTCTATGAGAGAAATTGTGGATATCAGTATGGATATGCGGGAGGACTTTGTTCGGCGCGTACACCGAAGCAAGCTGGACTCCGGGGCGTCCGCTCAGATACAGAACTGCTGTAATTACATCCAAGTCCATCTGGAGGAGAAAATCAACATTCCGGAACTGGCTGCCCAAATGGGCTATTCCAGTTCTCACCTTGCAAAATTGTTTAAAAAGGAAACAGGTATGACGGTCAAGGAATACATCGCTTCCCAAAAGATCCTGCAGGCACAGGATGCGCTGCGCCTCAGCGATGAGTCGGTTCAAGATATCTGCTTCCGTTTGGGGTTTGGCTCACAAAGCTATTTTGGAGAGCAGTTCAAAAAGGCCACCGGCATGACGCCTTTGGCATATCGCAAAATGCAGGGGATTCATAAAAAATGAGATTTTACCTTTTATCATGACGAAAAAAAGATAAAAAATGCCAATTTTATATAACAGTCTTTCCTTTTAGTTTGCTATACTGCTTTTATGCAAAATGGCAAAAAAATACAAACAGAAAGGAAACATATTATGAAAAAAACAAGCTTTAATGCCAACTGGCTCTGCAACGACAAACCCGTCACCCTGCCCCATGACGCGCAGATTGGTGAACCCCGCAGCGCGGATGCCTCAGACGGTGGCCACGGCTATTTCCCCGGTGGCATTTATACCTATGTAAAGACCTTTACTGCCCCCGCTGAGTGGGAGGATAAGGCCATTCTGATTGAATTTGAGGGCGTATACAAAAATGCCACTGTCAGCCTGAATGGCAAAGAGCTTGCCTTCCAGCCCTACGGGTACACCGGCTTTTTTGTGGAGCTGGATGGGTTGAATATCGGCGGCGAGAACACGCTTACCGTGGTGGCGGACAACTCCAAGCTCCCCAACTCCCGCTGGTACACCGGTTCAGGCATTTACCGCCCCGTGTGGCTCTATGAGGGGCCTAAAAACAGCCTTCGACCGGAAAGCGTGACGGTAAGCACCCTGTCCTATGCCCCGGCCAAAATCAAGGTGGTCGCCCCCATGCACTGCAAGATCGAGATTCTGGATGGCGAGACTGTAGTTGCCTCCGCCGAGGGGCAAAGTGTGGAGCTGGATATCCCGAACGCAAAGCTTTGGAGCGATGAAACGCCGTATCTCTACATCTGCCGTGTTTCCAATGGGGAAGATGCGTTGGAGGAAACTTTCGGCATCCGTCAAATCACATGGGATAGCAAGGGTCTGTACATAAACGGCAAAAGCACGTTGCTGCGCGGCGGCTGCGTCCACCACGACAATGGCATTCTGGGCGCTGTCACCTACGCGGAGAGCGAGGAACGCCGCGTGCGCATCATGAAGGAAAACGGTTTTAACGCCATTCGGTCTTCCCACAATCCCGCGTCCAAGGCTATGCTGGATGCCTGCGACAGGATCGGCATGTATGTTATGGACGAAACCTTTGATATGTGGTATAACCGCAAAAACCCCTACGACTATGGCTGTGATTTTAATGAATGGTGGGAAAGGGACACCACGGCCATGGTGGAGAGAGATCATAACCATCCCAGTGTAATCCTGTACTCCATCGGAAATGAGGTGGCCGAGCCCCATGAGCAGAAAGGTCTTGATGTTGGCCGGGCCATGGTGGAACTGATCCACAAGCTGGATAGCACCCGACCCGTCACCTGCGGTACCAACCTGATGGTCATCAGCAGAGCCGCCCAGGGGCAGGGGATCTATCAGGATGGCGAGCAGAAAACCGGCGCTGACAGCAAAAAGCAGAGCCAGAACTCCAGCCTGGCGTTTAATATCATGGCCAGCTTTATCGGCACCGGTATGAATAAGGGTGGCAATTCCCCCAAGGTGGACGCTCTGACCAGTCCCTTCCTGGACAGTCTGGATATCTCGGGCTATAATTACGGCTCCGGTCGTTACCCGCTAGAGGAGAAAGCTCATCCTGACCGTGTGATCTTCGGCTCCGAGACCTTCCCGCAGGATATCTGGAAAAACTGGCAAATGGTCAAGAAGTATCCCTATCTGATTGGCGACTTCATGTGGACTGGTTGGGATTATCTGGGTGAAGCGGGCATCGGCGCTTGGAGTTATACCGGCGGCATGCCGTTCAACCGGCCGTATCCGTGGGTGCTGGCGGGTGCCGGCGTGATCGACATCCTTGGCAACCCGGACGCCTCCTGCAAATATGCGGCCACCGTTTGGGGTCTGACCGATAAGCCGGTCATCGGCGTACAGCCGGTCAACCATCCCGGCGTGCGTGTGACCAAGTCGGTTTGGCGCGGTACCAACGCCATCGAAAGCTGGGCTTGGGCAAACTGCGATGGCAACAAGGCCACCGTGGAGATCTACGCACCGGAAAACGCGGCGAGCGTGGTGCTGGCTATCAATGGTAAAGTGATCGGAAAGAAAAAGCTGAAGGAATGCAAGGCAGAATTTAAAACAAAATACACTGCCGGAACCATCTCCGCTGTGGCGCTGGATGCGGCAGGCAAGGAACTTTGCCGCAGCGAGCTGCACAGCGCTATCGGTACCGCCAAAATCGTAGCCGCACCGGAAAAAAACACTGTGAAACCGGGCGAGGTCGTGTATATCCCCGTCACCATTCAGGGTGAAAACGGCGTGGTGGAATGCAATGCCGACCGCGAATTGACAGTCTCTGTGGAAGGTGGCACTTTTCTGGGCTTTGGTTCCGCCAACCCTTGCACTGAAGAACAGTATGGCACCGGCCGCTTTACCACCTACTATGGCCGCACTCTGGCAGTGGTCAAGGCTGGTGAGTGTGGCAGCGTAACGCTCACTGCCACTGACGGTGAGCAAACGGCCAGCGTCAATGTGCCCATTACAGAATAAAAGGAGGCCCAATCATGCAAAATCTGCCGCATATCATGCCGTTTTTGTGGGTCCACGGTGAGGACGAGGCTACCTACCGCAAAATGATCGGCGTGATTTATGATGCAAACCTTCGCGCTTTTTGTGTGGAAGCTCGGCCGCACGACGGCTTTGTTCAGGACGCCTGGTGGCATGATATGGATATTATTCTGGACGAGGCTGAAAAGCGCGGCATGAAGGTGTGGATCCTAGACGACAAGCATTTTCCCACCGGCTTTGCTGCCGGAATGGCGGAGAAAGCTCCGACTGAACTCCGTCGTCAAAACATTTTGCACAATGTCTATCCTGTCAAGGGCAGCATCAAGCTGAATTTGAAGAAAAAAGCCCACCCGTCTATCAGCACTGATCCGATGTATCATGTGACCAACATGATGAACAAAAATCTGACGGCGGACAATCAATTCAAGGATGACCAATGGTACAGTGTGACCGCCATCCGCACCGATAAGCCTGAACCGTCTCTGGATCTGCGCCCGCTGGTTCGGGATGATATTTTGGAATGGACGGCCCCGGCGGGGCAGTGGCAGGTACACCTGTGTTATCTTTCCCGCAACTGCGGCACCCATCGCAGCTACATTAACATGATGGACGCCGAAAGCTGCCGCATCCAGATCGATGCAGTATATGAGCCGCATTATGCCCATTACAAGGATAAGTTCGGCACTGTCATCGCCGGTTTCTTCTCCGATGAGCCGGAGTTGGGCAACAACCGCATGTATAAGATGGAAAACGTGTTGGGTACCGAGCAGGAGCTGCCGTGGAGCCGTGGCCTGGAGACCGCCCTGAAAAAGCGCTTGGGCAGTGACCTGACTCGCCTGCTGCCGCTGCTGTTCACCGATGGCGGCAACGCCAAACAGGCCGCCCGCGTGCGGTATATCTTTATGGATTGTGTATCACGGCTGGTGGAACGCGATTTTTCCTGCCAGATTGGCGAGTGGTGCCGTGAACACGGCGTGGACTACATCGGCCATGTGGTGGAGGACAACAACCAGCATGCCCGCACCGGCACCAGTCTGGGGCATTACTTCCGTGGGCTCAAATGGCAGACGATGGCCGGTATTGATGATATCGGTGGTCAGGTTGAGCCCGGGTGTGAAGACCGCTTAAAGCCGAATGTCTTTGGCTACAACGATGACGGCGAGTTCTACCATTATACGCTGGGCAAGCTGGGCAGCTCGCTGGCGATGGTCAACCCGCGCATGCAGGGCCGCGCCATGTGCGAAATCTTCGGCAACTACGGATGGCAGGAAGGTGTCAAACTGGAAAAATACCTGCTGGATCATTTTATGGTGCGCGGTATCAACTACTTTGTGCCCCATGCCTTTACCTGTAGCGCCTACCCGGAAAAGGACTGCCCGCCGCATTTTTACGCCCAAGGCAACAACCCGCAGTACCGGCATTTCGGTGCGCTGATGGCCTATGCTAACCGTGTGACGGAGATGATTTCAAGTTCTAAGGCAGTCGCGCCGGTGGCGGTACTCTATCACGGTGAGGCCGAGTGGTGCGGCAAGGCGATGCTGTGCCAGAAGCCTGCCCGCCAGCTGCTGGATAATCAGATCGATTTCCACTTTATTCCCGCCGATATCTTTGCCGAGACGGATTTTTACCAAACCAAGATCGGCAAAAGCATTACAGTCAACGGCCACGAGTACACCGCGCTGGTCATTCCGTATGCGCAGTTCATTACCCGTGAAACGGCAGAGGCCATTGAAACACTCACCGCTAACGGTGGCGAGGTGCTGTTCGTTGATGCCTTGCCGGATGGCCTGTGTACCGGTGAGGACCTGCCCATCACGCTGCAAAGCTGCACCGTGACACCGCTGAGCGAGCTGTCCGCCCATTTTGAGCGACCGCTGGGCATTCATCCTTCCAATGACCGCCTGCGCGTGGCGCATTTCACCGGCGAGCAGGATTTCTACTATCTGTTCAACGAAGGGCAAACGACCTGGACGGGGGATATTATGGTAGAAGGGGATGGCTCTTACCACCTGTATGACGCCTGGCATGACCGCCACATGCCGTGGAATGGCCCCATCACGCTGGCTCCGAGTCAAAGCGTGTTCATTATGGCCGGGCCGCTGCCAGAAAACGCATATCAGCTTGCCCAGCGTGGTGAAAAAATTCTGCTGACAAACTTTATGCAGAGTGTCTGCCGCGCTATTGACTACCCAATTTTCGGGGAAGTGAAGGAAATCACGGCACTGGAAAGCTACGCTCTGACCGACAAAAAGTTCTCCGGCTTTATCCGTTACGAGACCACTTTCACTCAAACCGCCCAAACATTGGAGATCACAGATGCCTATGAGGGCGTGGAGGTGTTCTTGAACGGCGAAAGCCTGGGAATTCAAGTTGTGGCACCGTTTGTGTACGATTTGCGCGGCAAGGTGCAGGATGGCGAAAACATACTGAAAATTGAGGTTGCAACTACGTTGGAACGCGAGAACAATAAAGGTAAATCCGGTGTCCCTACCGGCATTGTAGGTGATGTGGTGCTGTATCTGTATAAGGAGATAAAGAAGCCCCGCCCCTCTGTCCGGGCGCAGCTAAAAGCAGACAAGGCA
>CAYVWG010000025.1:0-20204 GCA_964455425.1 uncultured Oscillospiraceae bacterium
AAAAGTATGGCACGTATTTCTGGTATTGATCTTCCCCGTGACAAGCGGATCGAAGTGGCTTTGACCTACATCTACGGCATTGGCCCTGCTCGTGCAGCAGAGGTTCTGAAGCACACCGGTATCAACCCCGATACCCGCGTTCAGGATCTGACCGACGATCAGGAAGCCCAGCTGCGTGAGGCCATTGAGCATCAGTATATCATCGAAGGCGACCTGCGCCGTGAGACCGCGATGAACATCAAGCGGCTGTCTGAAATCGGCTGCTACCGCGGTCTGCGTCATCGCCGGGGCCTGCCCGTCCGCGGTCAGCGCACCAAGACCAACGCCCGTACCCGCAAGGGTCCCAAGAAGACCATTGCCAACAAGAAGAAGTAAGGAGGGAGTTTCAGTGGCAAAGGCTAACGCAAAGAAAGTCATCAAGCGCCGTCGCGAGCGCAAGAATATTGAAAAGGGCGCCGCTCATATTCGCTCCTCTTTCAACAACACCATGGTTACCATTACGGATCTCAACGGCAACGCCCTGTCTTGGGCGTCCTCCGGTGGCCTGGGCTTCCGGGGCAGCAGAAAGTCTACCCCCTATGCCGCCCAGATGTGCGCCGAAACGGCGGCCAAGGCCGCCATCGACGGCTGCGGCCTAAAGACGGTGGAGGTTTATGTCAAGGGTCCTGGCCAAGGCCGTGAAGCCGCCATTCGTGCGCTCCAGTCCGCAGGGCTGGAGGTCGTCTCCATCAAGGATGTGACGCCCATTCCTCACAATGGCTGCCGTCCTCCCAAGAGACGCCGCGTCTAATCGAGAAGGAGGAAAGTAACTATGGCAAAAAATACACAGCCTGTTTTGAAGCGCTGCCGGACCCTGGGGGTTTCCCCGGCGGTCATGGGTTATGCCAAGACCTCTAAGAAGAACCCCGGTGGCCAAAGAAGAGCCAAGAAATCCGAATATGCCACCCAGCTGACCGAAAAGCAAAAGGTCAAATTCGTCTACGGCGTGCTGGAAAAGCAGTTTAGAGCCTACTACGAAAAAGCAGCCCGGGCAGAGGGCAACACCGGTGAGGTGCTGCTGTCTTTGCTGGAGCGCCGCTTGGACAACGTGGTTTACCGTTTGGGCTTTGCCTCTACCCGTCGTGAGGCCCGTCAGTTGGTGAACCATGGCCATTACACCGTAAACGGCAAGCGGGTGAACATTCCCTCCTATATGGTAAAGGCCGGCGATGTGATCGCCGTAAGCGCCAAGAGCTGCCAGAACAACCGGTTTAAGAAGATGAAGGAAGACGATGCCTTTATTGCCGCGCCCAAGTGGCTGGATCGGGACAAAAACACCCTCCAGGGCAAGGTGCTTGCGCTGCCGGCCAGAGAGGATATCGACTTCGAAATCGCGGAACACCTGATCGTCGAGTTGTACTCCAAGTAAGCTGCTGCCCTCGTTATTGGTAAGTGTAAACCGACCGCGAAGCGGCATCTTCGCAATAGTATAAGGAGGGTATTTATTTAATGGTAGAAATTGAAAAGCCGCGTATTGAGTGTATCGACTCTCCTGAGGATGGCTCCTACGGCAAATATATTGTAGAGCCACTGGAACGGGGCTATGGCACCACCCTGGGCAACTCCTTGCGCCGGATCCTTTTGTCCTCCCTGCCCGGTACGGCTGCAACCTCCATCAAGATCGCCGGTGTGCAGCATGAGTTTTCCACCATCCCCGGCGTGAAGGAGGATGTGACGGAGATCGTGCTCAACATCAAGCGTATCATTGCCAAGCTGCATTGCAATGAGGTGAAAACCGTATACATCGACGCCTGCGGCGAGGGCGAGGTGACTGCCGGAGACATCAAGGCAGACGCGGATGTGGAGGTGCTCAACCCAGATCTGCACATTTGCACCCTTGGCCCAGATGCTTCCTTGAATATGGAGATTACCCTGAGTCACGGCCGCGGCTATGTTCCCGCCGACAGGAACAAATCCCCGGACATGCCCATTGGCGTGATCGCTGTAGATTCCATCTATTCGCCTGTGTCAAAGGTCAACTACACCGTGGAAAACACTCGTGTGGGCAACATGACCGATTATGACAAGCTGACTCTTGAGGTCTGGACAGACAAAACCATTACTTCCCGGGACGCCGTGTCCCTGGGCGCGAAGATCCTCACCGACCACTTGGCCCTGTTTACGGATCTGAGCGAGGCGGTAGCCAGCAAAACCACCGTGGTGGAGCATGTGGGTGACACCCACAACAAGATGCTGGAGCTTACCATTGAGGAGCTTGACTTGTCTGTGCGCAGCTTTAACTGCCTGAAGCGGGCAAACATCAACACCGTGGCCGACCTGATCGCCAAGACCGAGGAGGACATGATGAAGGTGCGCAACATGGGCAGAAAGTCGCTGGAAGAGGTACAAAACAAGCTGGCCATGATGGATCTGAGTTTGGCCAGCGAGGACACCAGCGGCAACAACTGATGCGCGCGTGGGGCGGAGGGCGGTTTTATCGGCATCGCCCTGCCGGCCCCGGCCCTTCTACGCCGCGAGGCGTAAACGCCGTTTGCTGCGCATGGATCAGAGCGTTTCCCAACTGCTGGTTGGGAAACAGAAACGTAGCTTATCCGTAAGGCAGAAACGCTGCCGACGGCTACCGTATCATGGAGAAGGTTAGGGCGTGTCCGCCGCCTAGATTTTGGGGCAAGGCCCAGGCGAGCTTTGCCGGAAAATGGCGGAAAACCGCCGGCGGGACCGTCAAATTCCCCATGATTTGCCCACAAGCAAGCGGAATTTGCTTGTGCGGCGTGCTTCACCGGGCCGGAAACGCCTTCTGGGCCGGGGAGAATTGAACCGTTTACAAAGGAGGAAATTTCATGTTTGGAACGCGGAAGCTCGGCAGAACCACCGCCCAGAGAAAGGCGATGCTCCGTCAGCTGACCACCGACCTGCTGGAGAAGGGCAAGATCGAAACCACCTTCACCAGAGCCAAGGAGGTTCAGCCCATCGCCGAGAAAATGATTACCCTGGGCAAGAAGAATAGCCTGGCTACCTACCGCAAGGCGCTGTCCTTCATCACCAAGGAAGAAGTGGCCCACAAGCTGTTCAAGGAGATCGCTCCTAGCTATGCCGACCGTAACGGCGGCTACACCAGAGTTGTTCGTACCGGCCCCCGCCGCGGCGATGCCGCTGAGATGGCCGTCATCGAGCTGGTGTAATACAACGTTCAAAGGGTTCATTTGAACCGCGCACGCTGTGCGTGCTGGCGGCGTGGATCGCCGCCGCGAATCATAAAAACTCGACCAAAAGCGCTTGCTTTTGGTCGAGTTTTTGCATAACGCCGGGGATATCGACAAAACGCAGCTTCCGGATATTTGCCGGGGGCTGTAAAACTGTTTACTCTCCCTGTGGCTGCGGCCACAGGAAGGGCTTCGTACTTGGGAGCGCCAAAGGCGCCTAGGATAAGGGTGCTGAGACGGTCAAAAACGGCGACCGCTTTTTTGACAAAAGGCTGCGGGCTGCTGCAGCGCACAGTCCTTTGGCGGACATGCATGTTTGCGGGCCGAAAGGGGGTCCTTCCACGCACAGGGAAAACCAATCCTACTATGTTCGCGGCGGAGCGCGCCGCGAAGGCTATGAGGTATTATGACAAGCTGACGCCGCCGCTATGGGCAAGACCATAGCGGCGGCGTTTTTTGCCGATGGGCGGTTTTGGCGGCTTGGAGGACGGCCCGGCGCGCTATCCCACGCTGAGGGTGCGCACCGCACGCGGGTTTGGGGAGAAACGGGGGGTTCCCATCTATAGGAATATATATCCTTTACTATGGGAAACAGGGGTATCCCCGCCCCGGATCATTCCTCCTCCTTTGCCCAGGAAAAGGCACAGCGGACAGCCTTTTGCCAGCCTTGGAGCTTTTCCTGCCGGGCCTGGGCGGATATGGCCGGGGCAAAGGCCGCGGCGGCGCTATTTTGGCAGATGGCCTCCTTGCTGGGCCAAAAGCCCACGGCCAATCCGGCAAGATAGGCCGCGCCCATAGCGGTGGTCTCCACGCACGAAGGCCGCACCACTGGCACGCCGGTGATATCCGCTTGGCACTGAAGAAGAAAGTTGTTGGCGCTGGCTCCGCCATCTACCTTTAAGGCCTTAAGGGGTATGCCGGTGTCTGCCTGCATGGCCTGGAGCACATCGTTGGTTTGGTAGGCCAAAGACTCAAGGGTGGCTCGGACAATGTGGCATCGATTGACCCCTCGGGTAAGGCCTACGATGGCGCCCCGGGCGTACTGATCCCAATAGGGCGCGCCCAGGCCGGTAAAGGCGGGCACCACATAGCAGCCGTTGGTGTCCTTCACCTGGCTGGCCAGCGTTTCGGAGTCGGCGGCGGTGTCGATGAGCTTTAACTCATCCCGCAGCCACTGGATGGCCGCACCGGAAACAAAGACAGAGCCTTCCAGGGCGTAATTGACCTGGCCATCCAGCCCCCAGGCGATGGTGGTGACCAGGCCGTTTTGGGAGTAGACCGGGAGGCTTCCGGTGTTCATCAGCAAAAAACCGCCGGTGCCGTAGGTGTTTTTGGCCTCCCCGGGAGAAAAGCAGGCCTGGCCAAAAAGCGCGGCCTGCTGATCGCCACCCGCGCCGCTGATGGCAATGGGACAGCCGAAAAACTCCGGATCGGCCATGCCATAGACGCAGCTGGAGGGCATGGGCTTTGGCAGCATGGACAGGGGAATGTCCAGCCGCGCCAGGATTTCCTCGTCCCAGGTTAGCCGCTGGATGTTAAACAGCATGGTGCGGGAGGCGTTGGAATAGTCGGTCACATGCACCTTGCCCTTGGTCAGCTTCCAGATCAGCCAGGTTTCCACAGTGCCAAAAAGCAGTTCTCCCCGCCGGGCGGCGGCTGCGGCCCCGGGCACATGGTCTAAGATCCATTTTAGCTTGGTGGCGGAAAAATAGGCGTCGATCACCAAGCCGGTTTTTTGCCGGAAGGTGTCCACCAGGCCTTGCTGCTTAAGCTGGTCACAGTAGCCGGAGGTGCGGCGGCATTGCCAGACGATGGCGTTATAGACCGGCTCCCCGGTAAGCTTGTTCCACACAATGGTAGTCTCCCGCTGGTTGGCGATGCCGATGGCGGCAATGTCTGCCCCTCTGGCCCCAATGCGGCCCAGGGCTTCCACGGCCACCGCCAGTTGGACGGCCCAAATCTCCTTAGGGTCGTGCTCTACCCAGCCGGGCCGGGGGAAGATCTGGGTAAATTCCTTTTGGGCGCAGCTGCGCATCTGCCCGTGTTCGTCAAAGATCATGCAGCGGTTGCTGGTGGTGCCGGCGTCTAGCGCCATGATGTACTTTGCCATAGGCGGCCTCCTTGGGTGAACCTCCAGGGGATTTGTCTTTAGTGTACTGGATGGACAAAAAAATTGCAAGAGGCCCGGAAAGGAAATCCGTCTTTTTGCCGCCGATCCTGCCGGGAAAGGGATAAAATAAGCCAAACCGGTACATACTTTTGGTACATCCCGGAGGGCGCTTAGCCCGTGTCCGGGGGCGCTTTCTGACGGGAGGTGCAAAGTATGCGCAGGCAAAAAATTTGGCAGGATGCTGTGCTGGCCTATCTTGGGGGCATGAGCTATGTGGCCGTGGAGCTGCTGTGGCGGGGCTACTCCCACGGCAGTATGTTCCTGGTGGGCGGGCTGGACTTTCTGCTTATGGGAAAGCTGCCGCAAAGGCTGCCCATTGCCCTGCGGATGATGCTGGGCGCGGCCATCATCACCGGTTCAGAGCTGGCCTCTGGGCTTGTCCTCAACCAGCAGCTGGGTCTGCAGGTGTGGGATTACAGCCATCTGCCCCTCAATTATCGGGGACAGATCAGCCTGATCTTTTCCCTGCTGTGGGTGCCGGTGTCGGCGGCGGCCCTGCTGGAAAACCGCTTTTTCCGCACAAAGCTGTTTGGCGAAAAGCTGCCGCGTCTTATTTGGGCGTGACGCGGAGGAAAAGGGTTCCGCCCAAAGCGGGAGGGAAAGACCGACGGCAACCGGCGATTGTACGGAGGTCTTTCCCCAACAGCAAAGCGGGAGCCGCGGAAAAAATGGCGGCTTCCGCTTGCCCATCTTCAGGGGGATTCGTTTTCCAGGCCGTATGCCCGGCGGGACGCTGATGGCGAAAAACTGCCTTTGCCTGTGGCTCGGTTGTGCCTAACAAGGTGACGCTGGCAGCGTATAATAAAAAACAAGGGATGAAGGGGTGATGAGATGGATAAACTGGATTTGCTCCTTGACCAATTGTCTTCTGTGGGGCAAAAAATTGGCGCCATGGATGGAAGAATTGGCGCTATAAAGTAAAAAATTGATGCCATGGATCAAAGAATGGACGCTATGCAGATGGACATTGCCCAAATGAAAGAGGACGCGGGAATCACGCGGGAAGGTGTGAGTAGTCTGCTTGAATGGGCGGAGGAGTGCGGAAACGCCGTCAAGTTTCCTCTTTCCAGGATCGCGAGAAGGGAAATCCGTTGATGTTCTACATATGAGGGTTCGGTAGGAAATACAATTTTTCCCAGAGGATCCGGAAGAACATAACAGAACAATGGCGCGGGAATCGGAGGCGCTCCGTTTTCCGTGCCATTCCCTATTCAGAGGGAAACCGCCGGTTTCCCGGCAGCATCTTAGGGTGTAGGCTCGCCCATTGCCCTACGGATTTAAGGCCTTCCACCCGGGGGCAAATGGCTCCGGCGCGAAAAGCGCACGACAATGGGATAAAAGGCAGACGTGGGAAAAGGCTGCTTTTATCGCGCCATAGGCTCGCCCCATCGTGGGGGGGGGGGAGACGGCTGCTTGGCGGCATGACCCCTGAACAGGGAGCGCCTGGGGCCTGCTATAAAAGCCTTGGTTTTAGGGAAGCGTCGGATCATTTTTCCCGGCTTTCCCAGGGGTCAGGGCGGTGGCTTCCGCCGTTGGCTGCCCCGGGTGGAGAGACAGCAGCTCTACGCCTTGCTTGACCACAATGGAGCCAATGGGAAAGGTGATCATGCCCACAACCCCCAGCAGCCGGTAGCCCACATAAAAGGCCAGCAAGGTCACTAAGGGAGGCAGCCCGATGCGTTTGCCTACCAGCTTTGGCTCTAGCGCAGCCCGGGCCAGGGCCACTATGCCGTAAAGCACCAGAAGACCAATGCCCCGCTTGACGCTTCCCTGGAGAAAGGCCAGCAAGGCCCAGGGAATCAAGATCATGCCGGCCCCCAACACCGGCAGGGCGTCTACCAGGGCGGTTACTGCCCCCATGACCAGAGGCAGATCCGCCCCAAGCAGCAGCAGCCCGAGAGTGACCACCCCAAAAACAATGGCCATCAGGGTCAGCTGGGCCTTAAACCAGCCCCCAAGGGCGCTTTTGCTCCGGCCCCATATGGTTTGCACCTTGGTCTGCCACCGCTTGGGCAGCCGCTTTTTCAAGGTTTGGCGGATATCCGGCCAGGCAGCGGAAAACATATAGGCAGACAGCACTGCGGTAATGGTGCCCAGCATGGCCCCCGGCAGATGGGCGACGATCTGGGACACGCCGCCGGCCAGATGGCGGTATACCGTTTCCACCACCAGGCTGCTGCCCTGCAAAAAGCTGTCGATCCAGCCGGACAGGGTAGCGCCCAGGGCTGCCGGCACCTTGTCGGTAAGCTGGGAAAGCCAGCCTTGCACCTGGGATAGAGGCTCGGCCAAGCCGGCCAGCAAGCTGGGCAGCTTAGCGGAAAAGCTGGTGATGCCCCCAAAGGCCGCCCGCACCAGCAGCACCAGCAGCAACACCACCAGGGCAAACAGAAGGGTCAGCGATATGCCGGTGCACTGCCACCGCCGCAAAGAGGTGTGCTGCTGCAGCAGCCGGATGCCCGGCTCCGCCCCCAAGGCAAACAAGGCCCCCAGCAAAAAAGGCAACAGCAGGGGCAGCAGCACAAACAGGCACAGAAAAATGACCGCCGACACAGCGGCAATGATGAGGATGGTTTTTCCCAGCTTTTTGGTTTGCATGTGTACCTCCTTGAAAAGCCTTGCAAAGAAGGGAAGATTGTGGTACAATAGTCCACAACTGAAAAACATTTGGCGTTCAAGCGCCGACATGGGGTTGCTTATGAAGAAGAAAACATATTATATCGTAGAAGCATCGGCCTTACCGGATGTGTTTATTCGCGTGACAGAGGCAAAGCGTCTGCTGGATTCCGGCGAGGTATCCACCGTCAACGAGGCCACCCGGCGCACAGGCATCAGCCGCAGCGCGTTTTATAAATATCGGGACGTCATTAAACCCATGTCCAGCATGATGGCGGGACGGATTTTGACCTTTCAGATGACGCTGCGGGACATATCCGGATTGCTCAGCACCATACTTAGCATTTTTGCCCAAAAGGGCGCAAATATACTTACCATCAATCAAACCATTCCCATTGATGGCAGCGCCGGGGTGACCATTTCGGCGGAGACCACCGCTATGGTCTGCACAGTAGAGGAGCTGCTGCAGGAGCTGCAGGGAACTAAGGGTGTGGTACGGGCCGGCTTGTTGGCCGGATAAATCAGCATATGCGCCGGGAGGCGGACAAATTTCCCGGCAGAAGGGAGCAGTTATGCGGCTGGACAAATTTTTGAAGGTATCCCGGCTGATCAAACGCCGGACAGTGGCCAACGAGGCCTGCGACAACGGCCGGGTAACGGTAAACGGCAGGCCGGCCAAGGCAGGCTATGAGGTCAAGGAGGGCGACGAGCTGGCCATCCAGTTTGGCCAAAGAACCTTGCGGGTAGAGGTGCTCCAGGTGGCCCAGACGGTGCGCAAGGACGATGCCGCCGCCATGTATCGGGAGTTGCCATGAGGACGTCTTTATGAAAAAAACACTGCGCTTGGTCTTTAGCCGGGTAATGCTGGTGAGCCTGGGCCTTGCCCTGCAGATCGGGTTTATGCTGCTGGTGACGCTGCGGGTAAGCAGCATTGGCCGGTGGGTAGACTGGACCATTACCGTCGCCGCCTGGTGTACGGTGCTGTACATCATGACCGACCGGAGCAATCACGCCTACAAAATGGCTTGGATCTTGGCCATCTTGACCCTGCCGGCATTCGGCCTTTGGCTGTACATCATGTTTGGCGGCAACCGGCTGTCTGCCCGCCTCAAGCGGAAGATGACGGATATGGACCGCATGCTGGCGAAGCATCTGCCCCAGCGGGAGCAGGTGATGGAGGAGCTTGTCCGGCAAAGCCCGGACGCGGGCGTACAGGCCCGGTATCTTAGCGCCGTGGCCCACAGCCCGGTGTACAGCGGCACCAAAACCGAGTATTTTCCCTCTGGCGAGGCGGCCTTTGCCCGGATGCTCTCCGCCCTGGAAGGGGCGAAGACCTCCATCTACCTGGAATATTTTATCCTGGCCCAGGGCCAGATGTGGGATAAAATTTTGTCCATCCTTACCCGCAAGGCTGCCAAGGGAGTGGATGTGCGGGTGATTTTTGACGATTTTGGCTGCATCCGGCGGATCCCCAACCACTATGAACGCACCTTGGCCCAGGCGGGGATTCAGGCGGTGTGCTTTAACCGGTTTGTCCCCATGCTCAATTCCCGGATGAACAACCGGGATCACCGCAAGCTGATGATCATTGACGGACAGATCGGCTTTACTGGCGGCATCAATCTGGCGGATGAATACATCAACCAGCTGGATCGGGGCGTGGGCCATTGGAAGGATTGCGCCATTGCCCTGGAGGGGGAAGCGGTGCACACCATGACGGTGCTGTTTTTGTCCATGTGGTGCCATATCCGGGGGGAGAAGGCGCCCCAGCAGCTGCCCCGGCCCCAAAGCTGTCCGGCGGGGAAGGGCTATGTCCAGCCCTATGGGGACAGTCCCTTGGATTTTGAGGCCACCGGCCGGGCGGTCATCACCAACATGGTGGCCCGGGCTAAGCGGCGGGTGTGGATCATGACCCCCTACCTCATCATTGACGACACCATGGCCGAAACTCTGAGCAACGCCGCCAAATCCGGGCTGGATGTGCGCATCATCACCCCGGGCATTGGGGATAAGGCCTATGTCCACGAGGCCACCCGGGCAAATTACGCGGCGCTGCTGGAAAACGGTGTGCGGATTTTTGAGTATACCCCAGGATTTGTCCACGGCAAGGTGTTTTTGGCCGACGAGGATTACGGTATGGTGGGCACGGTCAACCTGGATTTCCGCAGCTTGTATCTTCACTTTGAAGACGGCGTGTGGCTGTATAAGGCGGACTGTCTGGGCCAGATCCAGCAGGATTTTGCCCAAAGCTTTCCCCAGTGCAGGGAGATCCATTTGGCCGACTGCCGGGTGAGCCTGGTGCGGTGGCTGTACCGGGCGGTGCTGCGGCTGATCTCCCCGCTGATGTGAGAAAAGACCGGACCGCGGCCCGGCGGTTTGCGGGCAAAGGCCCGGTAAAATTCGACAGCAAAGGTACATTTGCTGTCGAATTTATTTTATGGATTTGCGATTTGACCTTGTTATCCGGCCCTAGGTTTGTTATAATATACTCGTCAAAATGTGATTTTGCGGCATAACGAAGGCGGAAAAAGTCTATGGAAAACAGGAAAACGGACGATATTTTGCAAACAACCCTGCTGGAGGGCAGAAACGCCCTGACTGAGGCTCTGAAAAGCGGCCGGACGGTGGACAAGGTCTATGTTGCCCAGGGCAGCACAGATAAGGCCCTGGCCCGGCTGGTGGCCCAGGCAAAGGCCGCCGGGGCGGTGGTTGTGCCCACCGACCGGCGGAAACTGGACGCCATGAGCCAGACCTCCGCCCATCAGGGCGTGATGGCCTCTGTGGCCGCCCACAGCTATTGTACCATTGAGGATATCCTGGCCCGGGCAGAGGCTGCGGGAGAGCCGCCCCTGGTGGTGCTTTGCGATGAGCTGACCGATCCCCACAATCTGGGAGCCATTTTGCGTACGGCGGAATGTGCCGGCGCCCATGGGGTCATCATCCCTAAGCGGCGAAGCGTGGGCTTAACGGCTGTGGTGGCCAAGGCCGCCGCCGGGGCGCTGGAGTATTTGCCCGTGGCCCGGGAAACCAATCTGACCGCCGCCATAGAAACGCTGAAGCGCCATGGCCTTTGGATCTACGGCACCGCGGCGGATGGAGAAACCACGCTGTCCCAGGCGGGGCTTGCTGGCCCGGCGGCCATCGTCATCGGCAATGAAGGGGCAGGGATGAGCCGCCTTGTGCGGCAACGGTGCGATTTTTTGGTGCGGATCCCGCTGCGGGGTCAAATTTCCTCTCTCAACGCATCGGCGGCAGCGGCTGTGCTGCTGTATGAAGCGGTGCGGCAGAGAAGTTGATGGCTCCGTACCCGGCATCCTTTTGCCGTTTTCCATGATGATCGTATGAAGCAGCACTAGGGAGTGTGCATTACAGATGAGCAAAAAGAATAGACATAAAACCCAATCGCCGGAAACCCCGGCTTCCCAGCAGCAGATCACAGATGATCTGCTGGAGAGGCAGATTAAGGAGAAGCTGCAGCAGTCCTTGGCGGAGCAGACTATGGCAGAAGAAAACCGTCCTGCCCGGCCCAAAGCCCCCCAGGAGCGGCATTTACGGCAAGAGCCGCCCCGCCAGGAGCTGCCCATGGCGGAGGAGGATACCTTCGGACTCCTGCTGGATGGCATTATTGCCGACGCGGGAAAGCCGGAAAAGACGGAAAAGGCACCGGTTCCTTTGTCGGAAAAGACAGAAAAGGCACCGGGCTCATCGCCGGAGCGCAAGAAAGAGGAATCCTTCCCCACGCGCCAGCAAGCGCTGGAAAAAAAGAGAAGCGCCACAGAGACGGCAGACGAGATCTTCCCGGAAACGATCCCGGCGGCAAAGCCATCGGCAGGGGAGCTAAAGCTGTCTATGCCCAAGGAGGAAAAGCGGGTGCCAGAGATGCCGGTGCTGGTGCTCCAGCCGGAGAAGCTCCAGGAGAAAAAAGAGACCCTCTCCCCCTTGAAGCTTGTTCCGGCAGCAGACCAGCCTAAGGAAACGCCGGCGCCGGGGGAGAAACCGCTTGCCCCTAAGGCCGCGCCCCAGGAGCTATCCTTTGCCGCCCCGGAGACGCCCCCTGCCCTAGGCAGCGAGACGTCCAAGGGAAAACGGGCAAAGGCAGAGCGGGAGACGGCCAAGCAAAAGAGCCGGCACAGCAAGGTGCTGTCTAAGGCGGGCTGGGAAGGCAGAAAAGAAAGCGGCGGCGGCACGGATCTGCTGTCCTTTGCCGCGCCGCAGAGCTTGCCCCAGCAGGAGGAAAAAAACACCGCGTTTGCCCAGGAGACGATCCCTCAGTGGGAAGGGATCGGCCTGTGGGAAGCGCCGGATAGGACAGGGGAAAAGCCGGTTTTGGAGGAGGTATTCCCCCAGTGGGAGCCTGCCGGCAAGCGGAAGACGATGGAGAAGCAACCGTCAAAGCCCACCCCTGGGCCAACCACCGAGGCGGGGGATATTTCCCCCCGGCAGGTCAAAACGGACACCCCAGCTTCTTCCCGGGAAGCGTCCAAGGCGGAAGAACGGGAACCGGGCGCATCGGCTCAGCGGGGGACGGCGGAGCGTACAGCACCGGCCAGCCCATCACAGACGCAAAAGAAGGAGCTGGACGATACGGCAGATCTGCTGGACATTTTGTCCGCGCTGCTGGAGGATACGCCTAAGGCTCCGGGCAATGCGGAGGCGACCCAGACGGCGGGGCCGAAGAAAGAGCCGGAACAGCCGCCGGTGACCCAGCCGGCGGGGACGCCGGCCAGGAAACAACACCGGAAGAACGCTGCAAAACCGGCCAAGGCGGAGGAAAATCCCCCGGCTCAGCCGCCAAAGGCGGAAGAATGGAAACGAGAGAACCCGGCTCAGGTGCCCAAGGCAGAGGAACGGAAGCGGGAAGCTCCGGCTCAGGTGTCCAAGGCGGAAGAACGGGAACCGGGCGCATCGGCTCAGCGGGGGACGGCGGAGCGTACAGCACCGGCCAGCCCATCACAGACGCAAAAGAAGGAGCTGGACGATACGGCAGATCTGCTGGACATTTTGTCCGCGCTGCTGGAGGATACGCCTAAGGCTCCGGGCAATGCGGAGGCGACCCAGACGGCGGGGCCGAAGAAAGAGCCGGAACAGCCGCCGGTGACCCAGCCGGCGGGGACGCCGGCCAGGAAACAACACCGGAAGAACGCTGCAAAACCGGCCAAGGCGGAGGAAAATCCCCCGGCTCAGCCGCCAAAGGCGGAAGAATGGAAACGAGAGAACCCGGCTCAGCCGCCTAAGGCAGAGGAACGGGAACCGGGAGAAGCGCTTTTGGACAAACCGGCAAAGGCATCCGCCCACCGGCTGGAGGACACCGGCGAGCTGCTCAGCGAGCTGTCTGAGCTGCTGAGCGCCGAGCCGCTGCCCCAGGCGGAACAGCGGGAAAAACCGGCGGCCCAGCCGCCGGAGGATCGCCCCCAGACGGCGGAAAAAGGGAAAAGCAGCCGCCGGAGACGGGAGCGAAAGGACGTCCTGGAGGAAGGCGCTACAAGGGTCATGTCGGAGCTGCCGGAGATTCCGGATGATTTGCCCGATATCGTGAACGAAGAGACCTTGGCGGTGGAGGCCACCGAAGCGCTGCCCCAGGGGAAACTCTCCCAGCGGCAGCAGCGGAAGGTTCAGCGAGCGGCGAAAAAGGCGGCAAAAAAACAGGCCAAGGTGAAAACCACCCTGCCTGCGGAAAGCATCCCGGCGCCGGGGGAGGAAAATGACCCAAAGCAATCCCCCACCCAAGAACGCCCGGAGCAAGAAAACGCCATTGCGGCGCTGCTCTCCCAGGAGCTTCAAGAGCGGGAGCTGGAGGAAACCTTGACCCGGGAAACGGCGGGGGCGCAGAAAAGCAAAGCCCCGGCCAAAGGGCCGGCAGAGGGCAACACCCTGGAGGCCTGGCGGAAAAAACGGGAGCAAAGCCGGGAGGAAAAGCGGTTTGCTTTGATGACCCAGGTAGAGCAGGAGGCAAAAACGCCCCATACGGTCTCTCCGGCGGCGCAGGCAGAGCAGAAGCTCCCCCAGCAGCCGGAGGTGATCCGCAGCGAAAAGGCCGCTCCGCCCTCTCGTCCGGAGGAAAACGCGGCCCTAAAGCCCTTACATCCCAATGGGGCTAAGGGCTATGCCATCCATGGGGAGGACGCGGCGCTGTTTCAGGCCATTGACGATCTTTTGGGCAGCCTGCCAAAGACCATCGACCATGCCCCGGCCCCTTACGTCCCCCCCTTGGAGGAGGACGCCAAGCCGGCGGTCTCCCCGTCTGTAGAAACACGGGAGACGGCAAGCCGGGAGCAGCGCCAACCGGCGGAAAAGCGTCTGCCCACCGATAAGGAAAAGGCGCCCTCCGCCGCTTCCCGGCGGGGTCTGCGGGGCTGGTTCTCCGCCGTCATGTCGCCCTATGACGATGAGGACGACGAGGATGGCGGCGAAGGCAACCGGCCCAAGAGGGAAAAGGACGAGAAAAAGCCCCAAAAGGGGGAAAACCGTCCTCAGAGAATGCCCCAGGAGGCCGGCCAGGCTCAGAATGGGCCGGAAAGAACGCCCCAGATGCCGCCGGAGGGAAGCCCCCGGCAGCAGCGGCCAGCCCCACCTAGGCCCGATCAAGGCGGCGCGGTGACGCTGGAGCAGGCGGCAGCGCCTGTACGGCAAAGAACCGGTGCAGGGCAGGCGGCGCCTGTCCGCCAGACGGCCAGCCGTCCCCGGCAGGCGCAAGGCTCTGGCCGGGAAGGGGAGCCGTCTGGGCAAAGACAAGGCCCCGGCCGGAGGGAGGACACGGCCCAAAGCAGCCGCCGGGAAGGGCAGCCCCGGCAGCGTCCGGTGGTGCCCAAGCTGGAAGAGCACGCGGTTTTGCACCCGGAGGAAGCCTACCGGCAATACAGCAAGCAGCTGGGCACGGTAGGCCCCCGGATGGTGGTGGTTGCCTTCCTTACCGCCATCAGCATTTTCCTGACCCTAGCCATCCACTTTGCCTGGCGTTTTATGCCCCAGGCCCTTACGGGCAAAAGCGGCGCCTACATTCTGGCGGGCTTGCTTGTGGTGATGGCGGCGGTCAGCCACGATGTATTCTCCGGCGCGGTGCGCCAGATGAAAAAACGCAAATTCTCTATGGACTGCCTGCTGCTGCCGGCTGTGCCTGCGGTGGTGCTGGACACCTTTTCCGCCGCCAGCCAGGGCAGAGCGCCGCTTTGCGCGGTGGCGGGACTGCTGCTGCTGTTCTCCCTGTGGGGCAGGTATGACGGAGCGATGGCGGTGATGACCACCACCAGAACCATCACCGGCTGCAAAACGCCCATCGGCATTGCCGAGGTGCCCGACACCATGAAGGGTCGCCGGAGCATCTGCCGCTGCCCTGGGGAAACGGAAAAATTTATGGCTCAGCTGGAGCAGACCGATCCCATGACCAAAACCTTGAGGCTGTATGTCCCGGCGGCGGCGGTGCTGTCGTTGGTGGGAGCGGTGTGGATCAGCCTTCAGGCCAAGGTAGGATTTTTCTGGGTGCTGTCCTTGCTGCTGATGGGCGCTATGCCCATGGCGGGATTTTTGGGCTACAGCAGGCTGTATTACCTGGTGTCCCGGCGGCTGGCCCAGTCTGGCGCTGCCCTTTGTGGTTGGTACGGAGCCAGGGTTTTTGGGGGAGATCACTCCATTTTGGTGCAGGATGACGATATCCTGCCGCCGGGCAGTCTGCGGCTCAATGGGCTTAAGGCCTACGCCGGGGACATCGACCGGACCATCTCCTATACCGAGGCGGTGCTGCGCACCATCGGAAGCCCGCTGCATCCCCTGTTTGTGGAGCTTTTGGACAGCCGGGGCGGACGGCGCTACACCGCGGAAAAGACCCAATGGTATGCCACCGGCGGCACCGGGGCGGACATTGGCGGCAACTCTGTGCTGCTTGGCTCCTTGGAGTGCATGCGCCGGATGGGCGTACATATGGACGCCAGCCTGCGGGTGCATCAGGCGCTGTATGTGGCGGTCAATGGGGAGCTGGCGGCGGTGTTTGCCCTGAAATACCGGCCGGACGAGGCCCTGGGCAAAGGTCTGGCGGCGGTGGTACGCAACCGTCATTTTAAGATCATTTTGGCCACCCGGTGCTTTATGGTCACCCCCTCCTTCCTGCATCAAAAATACGGCATCCCCCTAAGCGGTGTGCTTTATCCGGGAGTTCGGGAGAGGGGCCGGCTGCTGCAAATGGAAATGGCCAAATCCGGCAAGCAGGGCGCTTTGCTTACCCGGGATTCCTTTGGCGGCTTTGCCGAAGCCGCCGCCGGCGGACGGGTGCTGCGCACAGCGGCCAAGCTGCTTACGGCCATGACGGTACTGGCCGGGGTGCTGAGCTTGGTAATCTTGGCGGTGCTGACGGCGGTGGCCTCCTTTGAGGCGGCAAATCCGGTGAATCTGCTGCTGTATTTGCTGGTGTGGGCGGTTCCCACCTTGCTGCTGTCTGGCTGGGGAAAGCGGTACTAAGAAACTCTTAGCCTACGCCCCAAGCCCGGGGCGGGGCCAAGGGAGGCGTTCCCAGGCCAAAACGGCCAAGGCTGCCGCCTAATGCGGATTCTTTATAAAACCGTTAGGTTTTATGAAGAAGGAACCGCCTAAGCAGCGCTTCCCTTTTGCGGCGAATCGCCACAAAAGCCGTCTCATACGTTCTTAACGCACCTGCGGTGCGATAAAAAGGTGGTCAACCTTTTGAAGAAGAACTAGGATAAGACGGGCTGCGGGAGGAAGGCTTCCTCCCGAACGCCCGCCTGCCACGGCTGGGGTTCCCCCTCCGTTATGGACGGAAAAAGCGTCATTTTAAGGGAAAATGGGAAAATACACCAGGTTTTGCGGCCATCGCCAGCTGGTCATTGCCTGGCCTTCCGGGGCGGGGCTGCTGGGGCCGGGCCTGGGAAAGCCAGGGCGCAGCAAGACAATTTCACAAAATAATCATTGCATTATAGTAAAAGTTTATATATAATGGTAAGCAGAAATGGCCACCCAGATGGGCGGCGGCCATGAAAGGAGAAAACAATCTATGTATACTGCGAACGATATCCGCAATATCGCCCTGCTGGGCCATGGCGGCGATGGCAAGTCCGCCCTGTGCGAGAGTATGCTTTTTACCACCAAGGCCATCAGCCGTCTGGGCAAACGGGCAGATGGCACCACGGTTTCTGACTTCGATGAGGAAGAAAAGAAAAGACAGTATTCCATCAAAACCTCGGTGATCCCGGTGGAATATGCCCGCTGCAAGGTCAATGTGCTGGACAATCCCGGATATTTCGACTTTGCCGGCGAGGTGGTGCAGTCTCTGCGGGTAGCGGATGCAGGTTTGATTTGCCTTACGGCCAAGTCCGGCATCGCTGTTGGCACGGAAAAGGGCTGGAAGGCCCTGGCCAAGGCGGAGCTGCCGGCCATGTTTTATGTATCCAAGCTCGATGAAGAACACGCCAACTTCTTTGCCGTGGTGGACGCCCTTAAGGACGCCTATGGCGCAAGCGTGATCCCCTTTACCTTCCCGGTGCTCAGCGGGGAGAAGGCCGTGGGCGTGGTGGATCTGATCACCAAAAAAGCCTACGACGCCAACGGCAAGGAAATGGCTTTGCCCACCGACGCCAGCGACCGCATTGAGGAATACATGATGGAGCTTACCGAGCAGGTGGCGGAAACCGACGAAGAGCTGATGGAAAAGTTCTTCATGGAGGAGCCGTTTACCCCGGAAGAGCTGGAAAAGGGCATCCGCGACGGCATCTGCCAGCGCAGCGTGACCCCGGTGTTCTGCGGCTGCGCCATGACCGGCCTGGGCACCACCCAGCTGCTGGACAACTTGGTAAAATTTGCTCCCAATCCCCTGGCCGGCAAGCCCATGACCGCTGTGGACGAGGAAGGCGCGGAGTCCGCCTTTACCATCGATCCCAACGGCAGCCCCATGGCTTTTGTGTTCAACACCATGGCGGATCAGTATGGCAAAAACTCCTATTTTAAGGTCATCTCCGGCAATATTGAAGACACCCAGACCTTGACCAATGCCCGCAGCGGCGCGGCGGAAAAGCTGGGCAACACCTTCTTCCCCAGAGGCAAGGACAACACCAAGGCCAGCAAGGTTTGCTGCGGCGATATCGGTGTGTTTACCAAGCTTGCCTCCGTCCGCACCGGCGACACCCTGGGTCTGCCCGGCAAAACCAAGGTGATGAAGCCCATGGAATACGACGAGCCTTGCTACCGCATGGCCATCTATGCCAAGGCCAAGGGCCAGGAAGACAAGGTGGCCTCCGGCCTGGTGAAGCTCAACGAGGAAGACGCCTCCTTCACCTATGGCAACGATCCCGAGACGAAGGAAATGATCATCGCCGGCGTGTGCGATATCCAGCTTAGCGTGATCATTGCCAAGCTGCAGAGCAAGTATAAGGTAGAGGCCGAGCTGCGCCCGGCGAAAATCGCCTACCGCGAAACCATCAAGAGAAAGGTGGAGCAGCACGGGCGGCACAAGAAGCAGTCTGGCGGCCACGGCCAGTTTGGCGATGTATACATCCGCTTTGAGCCGCAGACCGAAAGCGAGGATATGGTCTTTGCCGACGAGACGGTAGGCGGCTGTGTGCCCAAGAACTTTATCCCGTCGGTGGAAAAGGGCCTGCGCAACTGCATCAACAAGGGCGTTTTGGCCGGCTATCCGGTGGTGTTCCTGAAGGCTACCTTGTACTTCGGCTCTTACCATCCGGTGGATTCCTCCGATATGGCCTTCCAGACCGCCGCAGCCCTGGCCTTTAAGGAAGGTCTGCCCCAGGCTGGCCCCACCATCTTGGAGCCGGTAGGCGAGCTGAAGGTCTATGTGCCCGACGCCAACATGGGCGATATCATCGGCGATTTGAACAAGCGCCGGGGCAGAGTGATGGGAATGAACCCCTGCGGCGACGGCCAGCAGGTGGTGGAAGCGGAAGTCCCTGTGGGCGAAATGAGCTCCTATGCCATCGATCTGCGGTCTATGACCCAGGGCCGGGGCAGCTATACCCTAAAGTTCGTCCGCTATGAGGAAGTGCCCCAGATGAACCAGGCGAAGATCATCGAAAACGCCAAGAAGGCGGCAGAAGAATAAGTATCGGGCAAGGACTGCCTCCGCAAGGAGGCAGTCCTTGCCTTGCTCTGCCCTCCCTGGCCCGGAGGGGGCTGGGGAGAGGCTGGGCAGAGGCCGGGCAAAGACCGGGGAGAAGGGGTTCCCCAGGGGCTGTCCTTGTGAGAAAGACAGAAAAACGCCATTGGCGGACAATGCAAACCACAGGGGGAAAGTTGGCTTTTTTGCCAAAAGCGGAACAAATGCCGGTTTTTCTCTGAAAAAAAGGGCAATAATCTTTTTAGAAAAATGATTGCAAAACCCGGAAAATGATGGTATATTGTAAGCGTAAGCAAAACAGGCAGCAAAATTCGAGATCCCTTGGGAATCCCGAATTTTTCCGCCTATATACACGCAGATCCAACATCCTTGCTTGCGCCTATAGGCATACTACACCAAGGAAAATCGCAGAGATTACCTCTGTATGTATGGAAAGGAGAAAGTTCATGTCCCAAAAGTATGTGTATCTGTTTACCGAGGGTAACGCAAAAATGCGGGAGCTGCTGGGAGGCAAAGGCGCGAATCTGGCGGAAATGACCAACATCGGCCTGCCGGTGCCCCAGGGCTTTACGATTTCCACGGAGGCCTGTACCCAGTATTACGAGGATGGCAAAACCATCAACCCGGATATCCAGGCGGAGATCATGGCCAACATCGAAAAGATGGAGCAGATCAACGGCAAAAAATTTGGCGACAAAGAAAATCCCTTGTTGGTTTCCGTCCGTTCCGGAGCAAGAGCGTCTATGCCCGGCATGATGGACACCATCTTGAACCTGGGCCTGAATGAAGAGGTCGTGCAGGTAATTGCCCAAAAGTCCGGCAATCCCCGCTGGGCTTGGGATTGTTACCGCCGGTTTATCCAGATGTTCTCCGATGTGGTCATGGAAGTGGGCAAGAAGTATTTTGAACAGCTCATTGACCAGATGAAGGAGAAGCGGGGCATCGTGTACGATGTGGATCTAACGGCGGAGGATCTGCATGAGCTTGCCGATCAGTTCAAGGCGGAGTATAAGGCCAAAATCGGCCAGGATTTCCCGGACGATCCCAAGGTGCAGCTGTTTGAGGCCATTAAGGCCGTGTTCCGCTCCTGGGACAACCCCCGGGCCAATGTGTATCGCCGGGATAACGACATTCCCTATTCCTGGGG
>CAYVWG010000026.1:0-3181 GCA_964455425.1 uncultured Oscillospiraceae bacterium
GCAAATCCGCCGGCAAAAAAGTAGGTGTTCGCCCAATGCCCGGTTGGTGGAGGCGAGGGGAGTCGAACCCCTGTCCGAAAGTGACTTGGAAAGAATTTCTCCGGGCGCAGTTTGTTATTTACATTCCCTTGGCAGGACGCGAACAAACACGCTGCCTACCTTGGTAGCTTCATGATGCATGGTGCAGGCAAAGCTTACTGCACACACGGTCACCACTAAAATCACACCCGTTTCCGGCTCGTGGTCCTTCCGGGACGGATGGGCCGCTAATTAAGCAGCAGCCAAAAGGGTATTATCGTTGTCAGTTAATTTTAGAAAGTTGCCCGGTTTTAAGAGGTCAGGCACCTCTGCCCGCTATTCCAGCCGCACCACCCCCGTCGAAACCGGTACGCCCCCGTTTCTATTTTGGGTGCGCTGGGAAGCTATTCGCCTCCCAGCTTATAGGCAGGATTTAGAACCGTCCGTAGGGATCGCTGAGCTTCTTTGGCTCTGGATAGGTTTCTCCCAATGTATCCACCCGGATAGCGGCAATTTTTTGCTCTGTCTTAGGCCGGTCATCCCGGCCTACCGGTGTTTCAGCGATCGCGTCTACCACATCGATTCCCTCGGTGACCTTGCCGAAGGCCGCATACTGCTTGTCCAGATGGGACGCATCCTGATGCATCAGGAAAAACTGACTGCCAGCGGAATCGGGAGAAGAAGAGCGGGCCATAGACAGCACGCCGCGCTTATGCTTTACCGGGTTATCTACCCCGTTAAACAAAAATTCCCCCTTGATACAATAGCCAGGGCCTCCCATACCTGTTCCGGTAGGATCGCCGCCTTGGATCATAAAGCCCTTGATCACCCGATGGAAGATCAGCCCGTCATAAAAGCCCGCATTGGCTAGTGAGATGAAATTATACACACTCTGAGGCGCTGTTTCAGGGTTCAACTCCCCTTTCATTACGCCGCCATTTTCCATGGTGATGGTAAATATCGGATTGGCCATACTCAACAGTTCCTTTCTTTTAGCGCACGGTCAATTTGCCGTTTGGCCGCGCGAACCGCGGCGTCTTCCCGCTTATCATACAACTTTTTGCCCTTGCACAGGGCAACCTCTACCTTGACCCTGGGGCCACGGAAATATACGCACAGAGGAATAAGGGAAAAGCCATCTTGCTTGACCTTGCCGTACAAACGCATAATCTCCCGCTTGTGTATGAGCAGCCGCCGGGGCCGCAGAGGATCTTTATTGAAAATATTGCCCTTTTCATAGGGAGAAATATGCATCTGCCGCAGCCAAAGCTCCCCATCCTTTACTTGGCACCAGGCGTCCTTCAAATTCAGCGTGCCTGCCCGGATGGACTTGACCTCTGTACCGGAGAGTTCAATGCCGGCCTCCAGCTTTTCTTCAATAAAATATTCGTGAAAGGCGCTTTTGTTTTGGGCCGCTACCTTTACCCCGCCAGCCGGCATCAAATCACCTCCTAGAAATTTCTTTTATTATATCACAGCTGTCAAGGGGGATTTCCTAGGGGAACCTGTCTTGGTAATATTTTTCGGGGATTGAAATTCGAACATATGTTTGATATAATGACGACACAACAACCAGAGAGGAGCCGGTGTATGGGAGAACGCAATGTAGAAATTGACATGATCTCCGTCTGCTTAGCAGACGGCAGCCTACAGCCGCTCCGTTTCCGCTATGAGGATCCGGCGCACCAGCTGCACCGGGTGACCATCACCGAGATCCTCTGCTGCAAAGAGGTGCAATACGTAGGCATTGAGGCGCTGCTGTACACCTGCCGCTGTCTAGACGGCCCCCAAGAACGGTTGTTTGAGCTGCGCTACACCATCCGCACGCACCGTTGGGTAATTTTCCGGCAGCTATATTGAGGGAAACCGCCATGGAACGCATTATTTTTCATGTAGATGTCAACAGCGCCTTTCTCTCCTGGTCCGCCGTTTACCGGGTCAAGGTGCTGGGCGAACCCTTGGATCTACGGAGGATTCCCTCCGTGGTCGCCGGTGAGCGGGCCGAGCGCCACGGCATCATTTTGGCCAAAAGTCTGCCTGCGGGAAAGAAAGGGGTAAAAACCGGCGAGCCACTGTTTCAGGCCCGGCAGAAGTGTCCCCATTTGACCGTTGTGCCGCCGGATTATTCCCTGTATGTAGAAGCGTCCCGCCATTTGATCCTTTTGCTCCGGACATTCTCCCCGGTGGTAGAGCAGTATTCCATTGATGAGGCCTGGGTAGACATGACCGGCACCCGATGGCTTTATGGCCCTCCCCTGCTGGCTGCAGAGCAGATGAAGGCCCGCATTGCGGAGGAACTGGGATTTACCGTGAACATCGGCATATCCAGCAACAAAATTCTGGCCAAGATGGCTAGCGACTTTGAAAAGCCCAATAAGATCCACACCCTGTTCCCCCATGAGCTGCGGCAAAAGCTGTGGCCGCTGCCGGTACGACAGCTGTTTATGGTAGGCACAGCCACAGAACAGAAGCTACAGCAAATGGGGATCTACACCATCGGTCAGCTGGCCAACACAGACCCAAGCATCCTACAGGCCAAGCTGCACAAGCCCGGCCTTGCTCTGTGGAACGAGGCCAACGGCAAAGGCGATGAGCGGCTTCAGCCCCAAGCGCCGGAGAACAAAGGTTACGGCAACGCGGTAACTACCCCAGCCAATGTAACCAGCACCGGGCAGGCTCACCAAGTACTGCTGTCTCTCTGCGAAACGGTGGCCATGCGTATGCGCCGGGATGGCAAGGCCGGTTCTTGTGTGACGGTAACGCTGCGCACAGCCCAGTTTCAAACCTACAGCCACCAAATACAGCTGTCTCGCCCCACAGATCGCACCCAGGAAATCTATCAAAGCGCCTGCCGGGCCTTTGACGCCGCCTGGCTCCGCCAGGAACCTTTGCGCCTGCTGGGCGTGCAGATGAGCAAGCTTACAGACAACGATTACCGCCAATATGACTTTTGGGCGGGAAGCGATGAGGCCCAGCGCCGGCAGCAGGCCAAGCTGGATGACACCATTGACGCCATCCGGAAAAAATATGGGGAAAGCGCTATCTTCCGGGCATCCTTTGTGGGCAGCAAGGAGGTCATGGCCGGCGGTTTGGCGAAGGTGCGCCGCACAGGAGTGACCAAACCAATCCCCCCAGCAGGGCCGGAGAGCTATGGATAGGCCCC
>CAYVWG010000026.1:3281-20153 GCA_964455425.1 uncultured Oscillospiraceae bacterium
GCGTTCCAGCTGTCATATTGTTGATCCTGGCGTTTGTCGGAAAAGATCTTCATATCCGCCATGTACTGTCCCAGGTAGTCGCTTACCTTCACCGCGCCGAAATAGTTCAGGTGATCCCCCTCGTCCCGGGTGTCTGTTTGCCAGTTTATGGGGATCTGCTGGGGCAGAAGGTTCATATCCACATAGACAACGCCCAGGCTGGTGGCCAAATCCTGTATGCTATTGTGCCGTTTGCTGTTCCAGTTCTTTGCGCTGGGGGTGCTAAGCAGAATAAGCTCCGCCCCGTGGGCCTGGCAATAGCTGAGGATCTGCTGCACATAGCCCGGATTTTTCTCCGGGATCGTCTCCCGCTCATCGGACGCCGTCATATACTCCTGGTTGGCGGCAGGGCTGGCCACGGTGGTAAACACATACCCCTTGCTGTTTTCCACATAAGTGTAATTCACCGCAAAGTGGAAGTCTTTGGCAGACAGGGTTTTCCAGCGGTTATGGTAGCGAAACACAGGAAACAGGCTGTCCGCCTTTTGGGAGAGCACATCGTCTCGGGTAAAGGCGCGAAAAATGGCGTTTGTCTCCAAAATGACCACTTTGGGCTGCTGGCGCTCAAAAGCCTTTTCCAAAAACTCCTGGGAGTAGCACAGCTTCTGGGCAGAGGTACCGCAGACATAGGCGGTTATGCCATATTTTTGCCAGATTTCCAAGGGAATGATGGAGCTATAGGTTTCGCTGTCGCCCAGCACCAGCACATCGATGGTATTTTCCGCCTCGCTTAAAATTCCGTTGGCTCCAGGATCCTGGATGCCCCCGTCCTCTTGATTTGTTTTGGGCATAAGTATGTAGGAAGCAAGCAGCAGCAGGCCCGCCAGGCCAAGGACAAATGCCAGGCAATACGCGGCACGCTTTGCAAAAGTTTTCATACAGCATCTCCTAGAAATTGGCGTATATGGGATCCACAGGCACATACCCCGGGCCATAAGCGCCGAAAACAACAACAAACAAGATCAGTCCATAGATAACCGCCCAATGCACCGCCAGGGGCTTTTTGGCCAGGGCCTTCCGGCAGGCGATCCCCCTTTCCTGCAAAATGCCCACCGTCAGCACAAGGGCCAGGGCTGCGCACACAACCAGCAAATCCAGCCGGTCTACCCCTAGACGGACCAACAAGGCGTCATCTAAGGTAGTGAAGCGAAAGCCGGTGATCATCCGGCGAAACATGGCAAGACCCGGCTGCAGGCCGTCGGCCCGAAAAAACAGCTCGCCAATCACCACCAGCACGGCGGTACGCAGCCGCTGCAGGGTTTGGTAAACCTTACTCTCGCTGGAGATATGCAGAACCTGATTGCCCTTTTTTATCCAGGGGGAGATCAGGCTGCCGCCCAGAATAAGGCAGAAATGGTACAGGCCAAAGAAAATATAGTTCCACCCTGCCCCATGCCATAGGCCATTACAAAACCACACGCAAAACAGCGCTATCCCGCCGGCCAGCAGCGGGCCGAAGTGATTGCCTATCCGCTTACGGGCGGCGGAGGTCAGGCGCTTCATCGGCTGAGCCATGGACAAGGGATAGAACACGTAGTCCTTAAACCAAGCGCCCAGGGTGATATGCCACCGCTGCCAAAACTCAGATATGGTCTTGGAGAAAAAGGGCCGTCGGAAATTTTCCGGCAGGACGACGCCAAAAATCTGGGCGGTACCCATAACCGCGTCCATGGTGCCGGAAAAGTCCATATACAGCTGCACCGTATAGCACACAGCCGCCAGGGCGATAACGCCACCCTCATAGCTATCATAATGGGTAAACACCTCTTGGATCAGTGCGTTGAGCCGGTCGGCCACCACCAGCTTTTTCATAAGGCCAAACAATATCCGCTCTGTCCCTTGGGTCAAGTGGGCAAACTGTATGCCCTTTACCTGCCACAGCTGCTCTGCGGTCTGCCGGTACCGGCAGATTGGCCCTTCCACAATTTGCGGAAAGAAGCTCATAAACAGGGCCAGGCGGAAAACATTCTTCTCCGGGGCGATCACGCCTCGGTAGACATCGAACACATAACTCATGGCCTGGAGCGTAAAAAAGGAAATGCCAATAGGCAGTATGTATTGCGGCACCTGCAGGGTGACCCCCACAGAAAGTCTGTCCAGCAGGCGGTTGATGTTGTCGGCAAAAAAGCCGCCGTATTTGAGCATCAGCAGCATGCCGATAAATACCAGGGCGGTCCAAAGCACTACCAGACGCTGCCAGGTCTGGTAGGCCTTTTTGATGGCCTTGCGCTGGGGCTTTTCCGCCGCTTTTACCGCGCCGTCCCGCCGGGCTTGGAGGCAACCCAGCAAGTGGCCCACGGTGAAAATGGATAAGGTACACAGCAGCAAATACAGTGCCAGGCCTCCGCTAATACACCAAAAAAAGCCATAGCTGGCCAAAAGCAGGACATATTTTCGGGTCTTTTGGGGCATCAGGCTATAGACCAGCACCACCACCGGCAAAAAGCCCACCAGATAGGCCAGCGAAAAATAAGAGGTCAAGGCCGACAGCCGTCCGGCCAAGGATGCCAGGGAGCCCAGCATATCAGCCTTCCTCTTCCAGCCGTTGGATCATGGCCCACAGGGCCTTTGCGGAATTGAAATTGGCGGGGACGATCTCCACTGCAGGAATGGTGATGTCAAATTCTTCCTCCAGCTCCGCAATGAGCGCCAGAATGGACAGGGAGTCCAGACGGTGACCATCGATGAGATCCTCGCATTGGGCAAAGTCCACCTCCGGCTGGATATCGGTTAAAATCGCAAGCAGCTTTTCCATAATGTTCTCCTTCATTCTATAGATACAGGCGTATTCATCGGGGCGGTTTGTGTTGGTTTTCGCGCGCAAACCGCCTGTCCATTTTCTTGCAGCAGGTATACCGCCGGCAGATCCCGGCTTAGAAACAAAGCGATTCCCTCGGTGACGCTGTAGGCGCCGGTGTTGGCAAAGCATAATACGTCCCCTACGGCCAGCGGGGGCAGCGGCGCCTGCTTGAGCAAAAGGTCGTTCATGGTGCACAGCGCGCCGCAAACATTCCAACGGTCCGTCGGCGGCAGGTGCTCCTTGCCCCACACCGTATAATACGGCAGACGCATCGCCATGTGCTGGCCATAGTAGGACAGCTGGTGCATCCCTCCGTCTACAATGGCGTACTTTTGACCCTTACACTGCTTTTGCTCCACCACATGGGTAAAATACCGGCCACAGTCCGCCGCCATGCTGCGGCCCAGCTCCAGGGTGATTTGGGGGCGGCTGTTCATTTGCCCCAGCAAGGCGGAAACGTTTGCCAAAAGCTCCCCTTCCTCCAGGCCCTCCTCCTGAAAATAGGCCACAGGAAAGCCCGGGCCAAATTCAAGCTCCGGCAGGGACAAGCCATAGGCATCTTGGAGGTGGAGCAGCAGCCCATCGAGCATTTCCAGCTCCCGCTTATACTTTTTCAGCGAAGTCTTCTGGGTGCCGGAAAAGAATTGGATGCCGCGCAGGTCGATCTCCGGCCCGGCGGAAGCAAGAATACGCTCTAGCTCCTCTTGCTCCAGGCCAAACTGGCTGCCATTGGTCAGCCGAAGAAGCACCGGCAGCTTTCGGCGGTATTTCTTTGCCAAATGGCAAAAAAGCGCATATTGCTGGGAAGATTCTATGGTAAATATCCCCGTAAATGTTGGCGTTTTTACCAAGCTCTCCATCATTTCCGGGGTTTTGTACACGCCGGAAATGACCATTTTTTCCGGCGGCACGCCCACCTGGCGGCAGATGTAGGCCTCTCCCGGGGAGCAAACCTCCACCCGCTCTACCTGGGAAGCTACCTTTCCCGTCAAAAAGGGGTTGGCTTTCATGGCATAGCACAGCCGCACCCCTTTCGGTAAAGCAGCGTAAAGATACTGGATGCGGCGGTTTAACGCCGCCAAATCAAACACATAAAACGCGCCGGCGTTTTCCCGGATCAATTGATCCATGGTCATCCCCGATCACCTCACTTTCTGCAGCGCCTGCCGGTCGATTTTGCCGTTCTTGGTCAAGGGCATGGCATCTACCTGACGGAGCGTGCCGGGCAGCATAAAGGCCGGCAGCTTAGCTTTCATGGCGGCATAGAGCGATTGCTTCCCAACGTCGCCTACATAGTAGCCCAGGAGCTTAGCCTTATCCGGCTGGAAAATGCAGCAGCAGCGCTCCACGCCGTCAATGGCTGCCATGGCCCGCTCGATCTCTTCCAGCTCCAAGCGGTGGCCCCGGTATTTGATTTGAAAATCCCTTCTGCCGCAGAAAACCAACTCTCCGTCCGCATCGTATTTTCCCAAATCGCCGGTGCGATAGATCCGTTCCGGATACTTTTCGTTTCCCGGATTTTGCACAAAATGGGCCTTGGTCTGCTCCGGCGCGCCGTAGTATCCCAGGGCCAGGGCGGTTCCCCGCACGCAGATTTCCCCTACCGTCTGGCTTTCCGTTATCCGCCGGTGGTTCTCGTCAAGCAAAAACACATCCTCGTTGGCAAAGGGCCGGCCGATGGGAATGCCTTGGGCATAGTCCCGGTTGGGAGACAGAATATGATAGGTACAGTTACAGGTGATCTCCGTAGGGCCATACAAATTGACAAACATGGCCTTGGGCAAATGCTGCCGCCAGCAGCAAAGATGCTTGTAGGGCATCACCTCGCCGCTAAAGAGCACCTTGTTCACCGTTTCCGGGGTTTGATAATCCAGCCCATGAAAGGTGCTGATCAGGCACAGCGCGGATACAGCCCAGATCAGGGTGGTTACCCTTTGGGCACACAAATAGTCGATCAGCTCTACAGGGGCGGTAAACATGCGCCGGGGCACAATCACCAGCGTAGCGCCGGTCTTGATGGCGGCGTAAATATCCTTTACCGAAACATCAAAATCAAAGGGCGCCTGGTTGGCAATGACGTCTGCTTCGGTGATGGCAAAGGCTGCGGTAAATTCGTCGATGAAATCGATCACACTCCGGTGGCTGACGGCAATCCCTTTCGGCGTGCCTGTGGAGCCAGAGGTAAAGTTCACATACAGCGGATCGGCATCGATCTGCCGCCGCCTTGCCAAAGCAAGGGCCTGGGCGTTTACTTCCGCCTTTTGCAGCTGCTCCAGGGGATAAATCGTCGCCTGGGCAAACTGGGCCGATGCGGCGTCTGCCAGGCCGCTGTAGGTGATCACTACCTTGCAATCCAGCACCTGCTGCATCTGGCGCAGGCGGGCGGCGGGCAGCTCCGGATTGGCCAGCGTATAGCATCCGCCGGCATAAACCACGCCAAAAAAGGCACACAAGGCGTCGATTCCCTTTTCCATGTACACCATTACCGGCTGCCCCGGCGATAGGACTTCCGCCAGGCGGCTGCCGATGATTTGGCTTTCTGTTACCAGCGTTTGGTAACTACAGCGCCGCCCTTCTTCCACCACCGCGACCTTGTCCGGCAGACGCGCCGCCGTTTGCTCCAAATAGGCCAAGACATTTCTTCTCACGTCCACATTCCCCCTTGCTTGGCGCTGATCCTCATTTTAGACACTTTTTGCCACGCTGTCTATATTTCACAAGTAGGTTTAACAAAGTTTAAGAAGTGTTAAACTGTATTATTCGTGTTAATACAATTGTAGCAGTTAAACCCGTGTCTGTCAATCCTTTTGTCAAAAAAAGCAAGCAGGACACACATCCTGCTTGCTTTTTGGCAAAGCGTTTTTTAAGGCGCAAACAAACGGGACATATCTGCCCCCTCCAGGCGGAGCAGGGCAATCTTTCGCTCCATCCCTCCGGCATAGCCGGTAAGACTGCCGTTGCTGCCCACCACCCGATGGCAGGGAACGATCACCGCCAGAGGATTGCGGGCCACCGCGCCGCCTACCGCCCGGGCCGACACCTTTTCCCGCCCTAGCCTTTTGGCCAATACAGCGGCAATCTCCCCATAGGTCATGGTCTGGCCATAGGGGATGGTCTGCACAATCTCCCACACAGCCAAGCAGAAGGCGGATCCTTTCAGGCCAATGGGCGGCAGCTCCTTTGTCTGCTCTCCTTCAAAATAATGCTCCAGCCACCTTTGGGTTTTGGCAAATACCAGCAGACTTTGACAAAGGTAAGGCTCTGTCAGGGTGGCGGCAAAATGCTTCTGCCCGGCAAACCACAGGCCGGTCAAGGCGTCTCCGTCACTGGCCATGGTCATTGGGCCTAATGGAGAAATATAGGTTTGCATATAGTTCATGGTTCCTCCTTTGCTATGCAGAGCAAAATTCCCGTTTTTCCTGTCATCTTCTTTTTCTGTCCGGTAGCCTTTATTGCCCTTTTTACCGGCTTGTGGGAATACCGTTTAGGTCTGTTGCAATTTGCAAAAACATGTGATAAAATGAAAAAAATTCACGATTTCCCAAGGTTATTCCCTATATAACCCCATAATCCACGGGAAACGCGCGAATGGAGCATTATCATGAATACGACCCAACCGTCCCTTATGACACGCCTGTTTACCTGCTTGCTTACGGTGCTTGCGCCGGTCTATTGGGAGCTGACGCTGCACTTGTTTGTTTACCACCAGCTTACCTGGCGTATTGCCTATCCCTTGCTTTTTTCGCTGACCGCGGGCATTGGCGTGTATGTTTTGTCCAGTCTTTTTCCCAAAAAGGTCAACACCGGTATTGCCTGCACCCTTACCGGCCTTATTTGCCTGTATTTTGAAGTACAGCTGGTATATCGCTCCATTTTTGGCGAGTTCATGCCGGTGTTTCAGCTGCTTGCCCAAACCGATGCGGTAACCAACTTTTTCCGCTCCATGCTATATGGCATCTCCCAGGTCATCCTCCAAATTTTGGTTTTGCTGCTGCCCTTTGCCTCCATGGTTCTTCTGTGCTGGCGGAAGCGGCTCAATTTTCAGCGTTGCCGCCCTTGGCAGTCTGCCCTTTTGGCCGCCGCCTTGGTTGCCGTTCATTTCGGTGCCTACGGCATAATGTATATTTCTTCTAAGCAGCCCTTTTCCGTCTATCAACTGTATGCCAACCCCAATACCTCCACGGAGATTAGCGTGAAAAATATAGGGTTGCTTTCTACCCTAAGGCTGGAAACCAAACGGCTGTTGCATCCTGTCGCCACGGCATCCCAGCGCTATGGCGCTTTAGGAGAGAAATGGGTAGACCCTGGGGACAAGGCGTATCAAATGATGGATCTGGACTTTGATGTCCTGGCTTCCTCCACGGAAAATCCCGCCCTACAGGCCCTGGACGCCTACTTTGCCACTGTGGAGCCTGACACGAAAAACGCCTACACCGGTATGCTCAAGGACTACAACCTAGTGGTTTTCTGTGCCGAGTCTTTCTCTCCCCTGCTCATCGACCCCGAACGGACGCCGGCCTTGTATCAGCTGTCTACCGGGGGCTTTATCTTTGAAAATTACTTTGGCTCCTACGGCAGCAACACCACCAACGGGGAATACACCCTTTGCATGGGCCTGTATCCCGACCTGTCCAGGGACAGAGGGGCCGCCAGCTTTTTTGCCTCTAAAGCCAACTATCTCCCCTTCTGCCTGGGCAATCAGTTTTCCCGCAACGGCGCCCAGGCGTGGGCCTACCATAACTATCTGGGCGATTATTATGACCGGATCCACACCCACCCCAACATGGGCTACACCTTCAAAGCGCCAAACGCCGGGCTGGATATCCAACTGACCAGCCCCAGTTCCGACCTGGAAATGGTGGAAAAAACCGTGGATGACTATCTATCCGAGAACCGGCAGTTTATCGCCTACTACATGACCTATTCCGGCCATTACCCATACACCTGGGACAACGCCATGAGCGCCAAAAACCGGGAAATGGCCCAGGACCTTCCTTACTCTGAAACTGTGCAGGCCTACATTGCCTGCAATCAGGAGCTGGAGCTTGCCCTGGAATATCTTCTGCAGCGGCTGGAGGATACCGGCGTAGCGGACAAGACGGTGATCGTTTTAACCAATGACCACTATCCCTACGGCCTAAGCGAAAGCGAATATAACGAACTGGCCGGGCAGGAAATCGACCCCACCTTTGAAAAATATCGCAGTAGCTTTATCTGCTATGTACCCGGCATCCAGCCCCAGGTGGTGGATACCTATTGCAGCACAGTGGATATTTTGCCCACGCTGCTCAATCTCTTTGGCTTGGAATACGATGCCCGCCTGCTGGTGGGGCAGGACGTGTTTTCACCAAGCAACGACCAGATGGCCGTTCTCTCTGACCAAAGCTTCATTACCGCCGACTATGCCTTTGACGCCTCTACCGGCTCTGTCACCCCATACACGGACGCCCCTGTTGAGGACGCCGATGTCCAGCGCCGTCTGGCGGCGATTTCCCTGCAAATGCAGCTATCCACCGATATACTGAACACCAACTACTATGCCCATGTCTTCCCCGGGCAGCAAAACGATATCGCCCCGGAGACAGAGCTTCCCTTTACCGATGTTTCGCCCAATTTCTACAATCTATGCATTGAATATCTCTGGAGCAACGGCTACATTGACGGCCTCACCGACACCTACTTCGGCTATGAGGATACCACCACCTATGGCGATCTTCTATCGGTGCTGTACCGCCTGGCCGGCTCCCCCAACGGCGATGGCCAGGCCGTATCCTGGGCCGAAGAAAACCACATCTGCCAAGAGGGCGTTGGGGAAGACGCCGTGCTCACCCGGGCGGATATCGCTGCTGCCTTGCGCCGCTTTGCCATCTACCTAGGCTACCCCGCAAAGGCCGCGAATCAAGACGCTGTGCAGCAGCAGCGCCAAACTCACCCAGAGCTGGATTATGACACGGTAGACGGCCTTTGTTGGCTGCTGGAGCGGCAGATCATGACTGGTGCTACCGGCATGCTGTCCGATCTGGTTGCGGTCTGCCAAGAGCCGGTCACCCGGTTTCAAATGGCAAGCATTGTATATCACTTCTGGCAATCTATGGAAAACTCTCTGCCAAAGGCGTAGCGCAAACGGCCTGCGGGCGCCTGTTTGCCCCCAGGCCCTTGGTTTTCCCTTGCCGGCAGAACACAACAGGAAAGGACTAGTCTTTATGGCAAAATGTGAAAACCAGCGGCAAAAGCTGCTTTTGCTGCTGCAATATCTCTGGCAAAACACAGACAGCCAGCATCCTGCTTCCTCCGCCCGGCTTGCCGCCTATCTGGAAAGCCAGGGGATCTCCGCCGAGCGCAAAAGCATCTACGCGGATCTGCAGTTTTTCAGCGACTTTGGCTTGGATATCGTCCATCTTCAGGGAAGGAACGGCGGCTACTATCTGGCCTCCCGGGGCTTTGAGCTGCCGGAGCTTTCCCTGCTGGTGGACGCGGTACAGACAGCCAAATTTTTGTCGGAAAAGAAGTCGTTGGCCCTTATCCAAAAGCTGGGGGCCTTGGCCAGCCGCCACGAAGCCCGATCTTTGCAGCGGCAGGTAGTCGTCTCCGGTCGGGTCAAGTCCATGAACGAAAGCGTATACTACAATGTGGACAGGCTCCATCAGGCTATTCGGGAAAACAGCCAAATCACCTTCCGCTACTTTGCCTGGGGAGCGGACAAGCAAAAGCACTACCGGGGCGGCCAGCGAACCGCCAGCCCCTATCTGATGGTGCTAAACCAGGAAAATTATTATCTGGTAGCCCACACGCCGGAGCACGGCGTCACCCACTTCCGGGTGGACAAAATGAGCGCCATTGCCCTGACCGGCGAAGCCCGCATCGTGACGCCGCAAACCCAGGCGCTGGATCCCAGCGACTATGACAAGCAGGTGTTTCAGATGTACAACGGCATCCGGCAGCCGGTAAAGCTGCAAGTAGCCAACGCCCTGGCTGGGGTGATCATCGACCGCTTTGGTACGGAGCAAATTTTCGTGCCGGATGGCCCGGAGCACTTTACCGTCACCCTGGATATTTGCGTTTCTCCTACGTTTCTCGGGTGGCTCACCGGCTTTGGCGGACAGATGCGCATACTCTCTCCCGCCGCTGTGGCCCGGCAGCACCAGGCTCTATGCGAAAAAATCGCCAAAAGCTACGGCAACTCCACCGGGCAGTCGGTGTGAAAGAAATATAGCAGCTTTTTCTTTACCGGACGGCCAAAAATCCGCGAAAGGGCAATGCCGTAGGCCCCCAACTGCCCCCGATAGTTTTCCGCCGCGGCCATTTCCTCCCCTGGTCGCACCCAATCGGTTTTGAAATCGATGACCGTCAAGCCCTGGGGATAAAACAGGCAGCAGTCGGTAACGCCTTGAAGCATGATCTTCTCTCCTGCCGCCTGGGGGAAAAAGACTTCAGCATCGGTCAGCAGGGAAAACTTAAATTCCCGCACCACCTTTTCCGCCTGCCGGATTTGCTGGCCCACCGGGCCTTGAAATACCCGCAGCAACTTCACCGGGTCAATGGCCGCCGCCTGCTTGGCGGTAATAAACTCCTGCCGCACCAGCCGTTCCAGCTGGGCAGAAATTTGCAGCAGATCCCCGGTTTGGGCAAAATCGATATACTGCATCGCCAGGTGCATGGCCGTTCCCTTTTCCGCCGGACTAAGGGGCCGGTCTTCTTGCAAAAGCGATGGCCGCACCAGACGAATGGCAGATGGCGGCGACGGCGGCTGCTCCAACTCCTCATCCAGGCTGCGCCCCTTTAGCTGGGTAGCGGTGACCTTTGTGGGAACGGCCTCCCCCAAGGGATGATCGGTTACGCAGGAAAGATAGTCCTCCCAATCCAGGGGAGGGGCCGCCGCTGTTTCCGGCTCCGCCGCCGGCGGGCTTTCCTGGGTAAACCCATCTTTTGCCTGGTGCAGGCAGATTCTCCACGGGCAGGCGCTTACCTCGGTGTTTTCCGGCTTTGCCCCCAGGTCAAACAACGCGCCGGCCTCTGTGCGGCCCAAGGCCGTGGCCAGCACCCAATAGCCGGGGCAATCCGCCCGGGCGGCCACCGCCTGCTTGGGCAGCATGGTAAGGTTGCGTGCCAGATTCCTTACCGTTGGCGCCAGCCGCTTGCTGCAATAGGTCATGATGAGCCTGTCCTTTGGCCGGGTCATGGCCACATACAGCACCCGCAATTCCTCCGACAGATTTTCCTCCTGCTGCTTGGCCCCAATGGCTTTTTTGGCAATGGTGGGATAATAACAGCGATAGTCACTGTCATAGGCGTTGCAGCCCACGCCCAGCTCCGGATGGAGCAGCACAGAGCTGCGGATGTCCTCCTGATTAAACCGGCGGGATAGTCCTGCCAGAATCACCACAGGGAACTCCAGTCCCTTTGCTTTGTGGATGCTTAATATCGTCACCGCCCTGCCGCTGCCGCTTTCCGCTGCCGGCAGGCCTTGTTCTTTTATTCCGTCTATATAGGTCAAAAATTGATGTAGGCTTCGCCGGCCGCCATCGGCGTAGGCCGCCGCCTCCGCCGCGAACTGCCGCAGGTTGGCCAGCCGGGTCTCTCCCCCCGGCATGGCGCTGTAGATCTGCTCCAAGCCTGTGCGGGCATGGATTTCCTCCAGCAGCCGGTGCAGGGGCAACTGCGCCGCAGCCTGGCGCAGATCGTTAAGCAAAGCCACCATCTGAGCGATCTGCGGATCCTTGCTGGCCCATAGGGCATCGTACAAATCCCCCTGGGGATGCTCCCCCCGGGCTTTGGCCAGCGCCTGGGCCGGCAGGCCAAACAGAGGGCTTAGCAACGCGCCGGTCAGCGGAATATCCTGATGGCCATTATCCAACACCTGCAAAAGGGACAGCAGGGTTTCCACCTCCTCGGTATCCAGGATGCTGCCACCGGCGTCGCAGTGACAGGGAATTCCCCGGCGGCATAGGGCCTGTATGTATTGCTGGGCCACCGGCTTTACCGAGCGGAGCAATATGGCAATGTCTTGCGGCTCTATGGGCCGCAGGCGGTCTTTTTCCCGCACCAGCGTCTTTTCCTCCAACAGCTGACCAATGCGCCGGGCCACAAACTCCGCCTCTGCGGCGTCCTTTTCCTCTTCCCCCTCCAAAGCGATGCAGTGTAGCTCCACAGGGATATCCGGCAAAGCCTCGTGGGAGGTTCCCTCGGCAAGGGCTTCTTGGCTGGTATAGTCCAGCCCACCTACCCGGACGGACATGCACTGACCGAACACCGCGTTTGCCGCCTCCAAAATTTCCTTACCGGAGCGGAAATTGTGGGACAGCAGAATCTTTCGGGGCTGCCCAGGCTTTGCCTCGCCGGCGACAGGGTAAGCCATATATTTTTCCAGAAAAATGGTGGGATCGGCCAGCCGGAAACGGTAGATGGACTGCTTCACATCCCCCACCATAAACCGGTTTTGCCCCTTACGGGACAAGGCGGTAAACAGGGCATCCTGCACCTCGTTGGTGTCTTGGTATTCGTCTACCATGATTTCCACAAACCGCTGAGAAAGCTCCCGGGCCACCGCTGTCGGTTCTCCCTTGGAATCCACCAGCAGCTTGACCGACAGATGCTCCAGGTCGCTAAATTCCAAAACATGCTGTCTCAGCTTCATCTGCCCATACTGCCGGGTCATATCCTGGGCCAGCAGGAACAGCCCTTGCAGAGGCTGGGCGGTCTGGGCCAGATCGGCCAGCACCTCGGTGGAAGGGGCATAAATGCTTTCCAGCTGCTTTTTGATTTCCTCGGCGCACTGTTTCCGCACGCCGCATACCAGCTCCTTTAGCTCCGGATCCGTACATTTTCGCACAGGATTCAGCCTGCCAAAGCTGATATCTCGCCGGGCATATATGCCGTCCCAGGTTTTCTCTGCCTGCAATGCCTCCATACAGCGGATATTTTCCCGAAACACGGGGCCATATTTTTCCGCCAAATCCGGGCAGCAGGCCATCCGGGCCACGGCGTTTTTCATGGCGGCGATGCTATCGCTCAGCGTCTGCCGCAACCGCTGGCATAGATAGGCCCCCCACGGGGTTTGCTCCGCCTGGGAATACTGGCCCATATCCAGCATATGCAAGCACTGTGTCAGCCATTGGTCAGGATATAAATGGCACTGAGCGCCATCATATACCCGCTCCAGCAAGGCAGGAATCCGCCGGTCGTCCCGGCCGGCGCCCAAACTGTCCACCAGTGCCTTAAAGGCTGGATCATCCCCCATGGTGCGGTACTTTTCTTCCAACAACTGCTGCAAAGCCCGCTGCCAAAGCATATTGGCTTCTCCACCCTCCGCCAGGCGAAAATCCGCAGGGACGTCCAGGGCATAGGCAAACTCCCGGACAAGCTCCCCACAAAAGGCATGGACGGTGGAAATCTGCGCCAAATACACCCGCTGCAGCTGCCGCTGCAAATGGCGGTTTTCCGGCTCCTGAGCCAGCCTTTCCGACAGCGCTCCGGCAATGCGGCCGCGCAGCTCCGCCGCCGCCTTTTTGGTAAAGGTGATGATCAAAAACCGGTCAATGTCACATGGATCCTGGGCATCACACACCCGGGAAAGCAGCCGCTCCACCAACACCTTTGTCTTGCCGGAGCCTGCCGCAGCCGAAACCAGCACCGCCCCGTCCCGATCCTGGATGGCCTGCTGTTGGGCCGGGGTAAATTCAATCTCCGCCATGGCTGTCCTCCTGTTCCAATAGCTGCCAAAAACGCTCTGCTTTGATCTCTGCCAGCTTCCGCTGCTCCACGCACCCGCTGCTTTTGTGGCAAACAGCACCATAGGCGCACCAGCGGCAGGGGGAGTACTCCCCCCGCGCATAGGGATTGGGCGCGATCTGTCCACGGAAAAGCTCGTCGGTCAACCGGCCTACTTCCCGGTAGACATGGCGGCTTAGCAGCGCCATCTGCTGCCGGTTGGCCAAATCTCCCTGCAAATGGCCCCGCTTATCCTTGCTGTAGGGCAAATAAACCGGGGTATCCTGGCAAGGCTCCATGGCCTGAAGCACCTCTTCCTGGGCCAGCAGCAAGCCCTTTCGCCCCAGCGCTTTTTGCCGCTCCGCTGCCATTTGCACCGCCGTGGGCTTGGCGGTTTTGGTGATCACCGGCAGTCTGGCGGGAAAATACAGTACCCCCGCCGGCTCCACAGGCCCGCCAAAATAAGTCTCTCCTCTTTGCTGCAGGGCGTACAAATACAGCAGCATCTGCAGCCCTGTGCCGTTTAGGATATCTGTGTAGTCAAAGTCCTTTTGTCCGGTTTTGTAGTCTACCACCCGCACATAAGTTTTGCCGTCCTTGGCCGTGTATAGATCCACCCGGTCAACCACGCCCCGAATCGCGCACCGGGCTTGTTTTCCCTCTACCGTAATGGCGTTTTCTCCGGAAAACCGCAGCTCAAAGCCCTGGGGCACAAACCGGCTTTGCCGCAGCTCCTGCCACATCTCCTGAGCCGCTTCTCCGATCTCGCCGAAGCTCCGCTGCAGAAGGTAGGCCTCCCGCTGTGGAAGGATGGTCAGGTCAGGAAATCGCTCCTCCACGCAAACCCGCGTCGCTTGCCGCGTCACTTCCTGCAGCCTTTGCCGGCTGACGTGGGCAAAGCCTCCCTCTTCCATTACCTTTTGGGCCGTACGCTCCAACACCTCGTGGACAAGGGTGCCAAAAAAGGGCGCGTTAATAGCTCCCTGCGCCCGCTCCTTTGCCCCCAAACCGTATTGGAGAAAATACGCATACCGGCAGGAGGCCAGTTGATCTATCCTTGAGGCGGAAAGCCGAATCTGACGGCCATATAGGGCAGTCACCGCTTGGGCATCCAAATGGCCCGGGGTATACCCAGCCTGCCGTTGCAGACGCTCCCTCTCCCGGGCCACTGGCGGCGGAGGATCCCCTGCGGCCCCGGATGGATCCGCCGCCGCCTGGAGAATACTTACCGGCAAGGGCCGCCTGCTTTTCCCCACACAAAGAGGGAACAGGCCCTCTAGCCGGAGGTAAATATAGCTTGGCTCCCCTGCAAGGCAGCTTACCTGCAGCCCCTGGCTGGGTCCGGTAAGGGCCATGTAGATGGCCAGCAGCTCTCGCTCCAACCGCTGGCCGGCTGTGGGCGCCACGGAAAGGCCCGCCTGGCTCATCTGTTTTCTCTCTTCATCGGAAAGCAGGCTTCCCCCCTGGGCCACGGCAGGCAGCAGCCCATCACAGGCCCCCAACACCAGCAAATATTTGCCGCCCGTGTTTCTTACCGCCGCAAGACTGCCTACCCGCACACTGTTGACTGCCGCAGGGATGGTGCCTACGGTTCCTTGCCCCAGCGCTGCGCAAAGCAGCCCGCAAAAGGCCTCCGGAGAGTACACGCTTTGGCCCAAGACGCCGTACATCTGCTCCATCGTGTCGGTTACAATGCTATAGAGCTGCCGACAGGTCTGAGCCTGCTGGAGCTGTCCCTGATTTGCCAAAATATTGGCCTGCTTCTCCAGTCTCTCGGCCAGGCCGATGCTGGTAAGGAAGCGGTCTACACACTGTACTTGCTGAGCTATGTTCTGGGCGCTGTGCAGGCCTTGCTTAAGGGTCAGCAACGGCCCTATGGCCTGCTCGCGGGCTTTATCCAGTTGGGCCAAATACCGCTTTGTTTCTTCTGTTTCTTCCCGACCGTAGCCCTCAGGGTGGCGGGTAAACCTCTTTTCCCACGCCGCGCCCCGAATGTTCCAGGTAAGCGCGTAATTTTCCAATCGATCCGCCCACTGGCCGTCTATGGGCACAAGACCGGTTTTTATGTATTCCGCCACCGCCTCCGGCTCCATGCCGCAGGCCGCCGCCTCTACGGCGTAGGTCACCAGGCGGATGACCGGCTGCTGCAAAATCTGCCCATTGCCGCTAAAATATCCCGGGATCTGATACCGGCAAAAAAGATTTTCCAAAAGGGGCTTGTAGGTCTTCTCTTCGGTGTAAGCCACAGCAATATCCCGATAGTCTACCCCTTGGCGGTGAAGCTCCTGCACCTGGCGCACCAAATGCATACCTTCCTCATGTACATCCTTGCACGGCGTTAAGACGATGGTCGGGGTTTTTTCCTTCCAGCTTTCCATGCGGGAGGCAAACAGCTCATTTTGCAGATGCTGCAGCGGCCCTAGGCGGTTCTGTGGCGGCAGCGTCAAATTTCGCACCGTCACGCCTTGTCGCTCCGCCAGCTGGCGGAGCTGCCGGGCGGTTTCCCTGGTTGTAGCAAATACGGCCTGCCCCTGGGCAAAATCATCGCAGCACAGCGTAACCGTCATCTGCGCACACCGATCCATCAGCGCCGACAATACCCCCAGCTCCTGGGCTGTAAAGTCGATAAAGCCATCCACAAAAATTTGCCGGCCTTGGGCGTAATCGCTTTCCCAAAGGGCTTGCTCCAACCGGCTGAGCCTGGTTGCCGGATCCAGAAGGCCGTTTTGGCATACCGCCCGGTAGGCCTCCATGATCAGCGACAGCTCCTCCAGCTTCTCCGCCAAAGTGCCGGGGACACTCCCGATCGCCTGACGGATCCCTGCGCCGGTAACGCCATAGCTTTCAAACTCATCAAAAATTTGCAGCAGCTGGAGCAAAAACTCCGGCTTTGCCCGGTGTTTTCCATAGAGCTTCAGCCTTGGCCCGATTTGATCCAGCCCTTGGGCCATGGCCAGCAATCTGCCGCTCTTGTTCAGCGTGGCCCTGGCCGCGCCTCCTGCCACGGAAAACACCCGGCTGGCCAGCCGGGTAAAGCTAAGTACTTCGCCAAAGGCGGATATGGTATCTCCCCCTGCCTGGCACAGCGCCCACTCGGCGTCAAAAGAAAACTGCTCCGGTACAATCAGGATCTGGCCACGGAGAGCCTTCTTGCTGCCTGCGCAGATCTGATCCAAGGCATAGGCACGCCCCTGCATAGCGGTTGCGGCGCAAACAATACTCAGCATAGTCTCCCTCCTTTGCCGCAAAATCTTCCCTCCGTCACCTGGAGGCCGTTAAATATTCCCAGCCGTATTTTCCGCTTCCCGGCGCAGCCGGGGAGAAAA
>CAYVWG010000027.1:0-9115 GCA_964455425.1 uncultured Oscillospiraceae bacterium
CCCTAGACGCGGGGTGGTTGGCCCCTTGCCGGATGCCCTGGGGGCGGGGCGGTTGGCCTCTTGCCGAGCCGTTTGGAGGGGCATCCCCCAGGCCAGGCAAGGCGACGGCTCTTACCCCTTTTGGGCTACGAGCTAGCTTCCGGCACTTCTGGGTTTACATAAATCGTATTATAGTTTTCATACACCACCATACCCGGTTTTGCGCCATGGGGCTTTTTCACCTGGCGCACCGGGCAATAATCCACCGGGACATTTTGGCTTTGCCGGGCCTGGGAATAGTAAGCGGCCAGGGCGGCGGCTTGCCGCAGCGTCGTCTCCGGCGGGGTTTGGCCCTGGCAGGAGACGATAACGTGGCTACCATGAAATTTTTGGGCATGGAACCACAGATCCTGCTTATGGGCGACTTTCCCGGTGAGAAAATCATTTTGCCGGTTATTCCGGCCCACATAGATGGCAAAGCCATCGGCGGAGGTAAAGGCCAGCGGTTTGGCGGGGGCGGTTTTCATCCTTTTGCGCTTATCCGTATCCCGGACATAGCCTCCCTCCAGCAGCTCTTGACGGATATCCGCCAGATCCTGCTCCGTCTCCGCCAGGGCCAAGGCCTCCAACACGCTGGACAGGTAGGTCTGCTCCCGCCGGCCCTCCTCCAGCTGGACAGTCAAAATTTTCTCCGCCGTTTTGGCCTTGGTATATTCCTTATAAAATTTGGCCGCATTTTGCTGGGGGGACAGGTTGACCTGCAAGGGAATGGTAATTTCCTTCATCTCCGGGTCGTAAAAATCCGTGGCGATGAGCCGGGCCTGGCCCCGGGTCATTTGATGGATATTGGCGGTGACGATATCCCCCAGCTGACGCAGGCGCTCCCGGTTGGCGGCGGCGGTACGCTCCTTTTCCTGAAGCGCCAGCTTTCGGCTGACCCGGGTGTGGAGATTTTGCACCGTTTTCCGCAGCGCCTGGGCGCGGCTGCGCATCCGCTCGGCCTGATCCCGTTGGGTATAAACGGCGTCAAGCAGGGCGGAAAAGCTCTCCCAGATCTGTTGGGTATAGTAGGCCCCATACTGGGTGATGGGGCGGAAGGAAAAGTCCTTGGGCCGGCCCTCATAAAGCAGCTGCACCGGCTGGGGACTCTGGCACAGGGTATCCATGGCCTGGGCAAGGGCCTGGCTGAGCGCCGCCGTATCGGCGGCAAACACATCCGCGTCTATATCCCCGGCGGCCAAAAAGGCCAGCTCCCGGGCCACCAGCGGCGACAGGCCGGCAAAGGTATCCAGCAGCCAAGAGGACAGCCGCTGGGGGGCGGTTACCCGCGCCAGCAGCGCCTGCAGCCCCTCCGGTGACACGGCCAGGGGATTTTCCTTCCCCTGGTCAGGAGGCTGACGGTAAAACAGTCCCGGCAACACCTGGCGCTTTTCCGACATTGCAAAATCCACCCGGCGCAGACAATCGATGATCCTTCCCTGGCCATCGGCCAAGATCAAATTGGCGTTGCGGCCCATAAGCTCCAGGTACAGATGCTTCACCGACACCTCGCCCATCTCATCGGCAGATTCTATGGCCAAATCCACCGCCCGCTCCAACGGCGGCTGGGTCAGGCCCAGCACCCGGCCTCCGGCCAGGTGCTTTCGCAGGAGCATACAAAACATAGGGGGCTGGGCGGGATTTTCCATCCGCGCCTGGGTAAAGTGGATCCGGGGATGGTTGGGGGAGGCAGACAGCAGCAGCTTACGGTTTCCTGTCTGGCTGCGCAAAGACAACACCACCGTATCCCGGGCAGGCTGCTGGATCTTATCCACCCGGGCGCCGGGCAGCGCCTGCTGCAGCTCGGCGGTAACGGCGGTGAGGAAAAGGGCGTCAAAGGGCATGGTTTGCCTCCATTCCGGCCACAAAAAGCTGATTGATCCGGTCCGTTTGCCCCTGCAAATACAGCCAGCCAAAAAGGGTTTCCAGCCCTGTGGCCCGGGCATACTGGCCAGGGGTGGCGCTTTGGGGGGCGGCATGGGTATGGCTGTTGCGCCCCCGGTGGTAGATCTCCGTCTCCTGGGGGGTAAGCAGCGGCAAAAGCGTCTCTACCATCGCCGCCTGAGCCGGGGCGTTGACCAGCGCCACGGTTTGTTTATGCAGCTGCTTATTGGTGCCAGCCCCATGGACGCAAAGATAGCTCCGCACCAGCAGGGAGAACACCCCATCTCCGATATGGGCTAGCCCCAGCTGACTGATTTGGCCCAGGGCCTGTGGCGAAACCTGCATATGAAAATAATTTTCCTCCATCTTTTCCCCCAAACAGTGCCCCGCTGCAGAATGCACCGCAGCGGGGCGAAATCAACACGCATATTGGGAAAGCACTCCGCCGGCATACCGCTACAGGCCCAGGGCTTGTCTTTGGCTTGGCGGAAGGGCTTTCTTAAAGATACTTTTTCAGGTTATCCGGGGCTTTGGCCGGATCTTCAGTAGCCGTCATGGTAAAGCTGATGCCGTTGCGGTCGCCAAAGGCGGCGCACCAATCGCAAAAGGCGCTGAGCTGCCCCAAATCGGCAGTGCCCAAAATTTTATGGACGCTTTTGAGAAACACATGGGAAATATCAAAGTTCCCGGCGTGAAGACCGGAGATAAAGGCCTTAAGTCCGGCCACATCCTCCAGCCCGTATTCCTGGCAATCCACCAGACGCACCTTATAGCTTACGTCAAAGGTGAACTTGGTACCCTTTTCTATGCAAACCACGCTACCGCTTTCCTTTTCGGCGGCCTCGTTGATGGCTTTGATCATTTCCTTGGTTTTACCCGTGCCGCTCAGGCCTAAATATAGCTTTACCACTGTGGGTTACCTCCTTTTGCTTTATCGCATGGACATTGTAACAGATTTTCCTTTCCATTGCAAGTCATTTAATCCGCGTACCCCGGCTTGTTCAGGAGCTTGAACATATTGCGCTTATAAAACTCCACGCCGGGCTGGTTAAAGGGGTTGACCCCCAGCATGTAGGCGGAGATCCCGCAGCTTAGCTCAAAGAAGTAGAACAGCTCGCCCAATGTGCGGCCACAGATCTCGTCGGCCTGCACCAGCATCACCGGCACGCCGCCGTCCACATGGGCCGCCAAGGTGCCCTGGAAGGCCTTGTCCTCCACAAAGTCCAGGGTCTTGCCCTCCAGATAATTCAGGCCGTCTAGGTTTTTCCAGTCCATTTCGATTTGGGTCTTGTTCCGGCTGGGCGCAAAGCGTACCACCGTTTCAAACAGATTCCGCTGGCCCTGCTGAATCATCTGGCCCAGGGAATGAAGATCGGCGGTAAACTCCGCCACGGCAGGGAACAGGCCCTTGCCGTCTTTGCCCTCGCTTTCGCCAAACAGCTGCTGCCACCATCCGGCAAAATACTTAAACGCAGGCTCGTAGCAGCACAGCAGCTCCAGGGCCTTGCCCCGTTCGTAGAGCATATTTCGTCCGGCGGCGTACAGCCAGGCAGGGTTTTCAAAGGAGCGCAGGTCTAGATCCCGACAGGCCTGGGCAGCGCCCATCATGACCTCGGTGATATCCACCCCCGCCACGGCCATAGGCAGCAGGCCCACGGCGGAAAGGACGCTATAGCGGCCGCCTACATCGGGGGGGATCACAAAGGTTTCGTAGCCCTCTTCCGTGGCCATCTGCCGCAAAGCGCCTTTGGCAGGGTCGGTGGTGACAAAGATGCGCTTTTTGGCCTTCTCCGCTCCATAGCGGCGCTCCAGCATCCATTTTAGGGCGCGGGTGGCAATGGCCGGCTCCGTGGTGGTGCCGGATTTGGAGATGATATTGATGGCAAAGGACTTCCCCTCCAACAGGGTGCAAAGCTCCTGCCACGCTCTGGTGGAAAGATTGTTGCCGGCAAAAAACACCTGGGGATCTTTGCCGGAAAGGTTATGGTTTTGGCCCTTGATCAGCTCAATGGCCGCCCGGGGGCCAAGATAACTGCCGCCAATCCCCACCACCACAAACGCATCACAGGTTTCCCGGATGCGGGCGGCGGCGGCGTTGATGCGGCGCATTTCATCGGTTTCTTCAAAGGTGGGGAGCTTCAGCCAGCCCAAAAAATCGTTGCCGGGGCCTTTGCCCTCAGCCAGGGTCTTATGAGCATCGAATACCCGGGATTCCGTGCTCAGCAGTTCGTCCAGGGACATAGCGCCCCAAAGATTGGAAATATCTACAGATATCAAGTTGATGCACCTCCAGTAATTTACTTTGCCTTTTCATCATACATTATTTCTGCCAAGAAAACAACGGGCAATTGGCAAAAATGAGAAAAAAATTTTTGTTCTGCCGCAAATTCTTGGTGCATATGCTGTACAGTGGGAGGGAACAAAAGATGGATCATTGGCTATATCGCAAAGGGTTCCGGACATGCCTTTGTCTGGGGCTGATCGTCTTTGCCATCGCCTTTCGGCTGGCCTCCGCCCCGGAAACAGCCTTAAAGCTCTTTGCTCTGGGCAAGCAGTTTTTATCCAGCCAGCAGGTACATCAGGCGGTGATGCTGGCAGAGCTTGGCCGCCTGCCGCAAGCCGCCGCGCCGGAAACCACAACGCCGGAAACGGTCGAGCCGGAAACCACGGCGGAGCAGACCGCGCCAACGGCGATCCAGGAGACCCAGGCTGCGTCTTTGCAGACCCAGCCAGTGGAGGAGCTTCCCCAGGAGCCGGAGGTAGCCCCCTTGGTATTTACCGCCCAGGAGGCCCAAGACATTGTCTTTCGGGGCAACTGCACCTACACCGTGGACGCCCAGGCCTTGCTGTCCCGGCCCCTAAACTGGCAGGCGGGCACAGACGGCCCCCAGGTATTGGTGATCCACACCCACGCCAGCGAGGCCTACACCGGCGAGGACTACACCCCCTCTGGTTCCTACCGCACCTTGGACGATGAGAAAAACGTCATCGCCGTGGGAGACGCCCTGACCCAAGAGCTGGAAGCCCGGGACGTACGTGTGATCCACGACCGCAGCTTGAACGACTATCCGGATTACAACAGCTCCTATACCGTGACCCGGGAGAAGATCGAGGACTATTTGGCCCAGTATCCCTCCTTGGTGATGGTGCTGGACATCCACCGGGACGCGGCGGAGGAGCCGTTTCGGGAGGCGGTGGACATTGCCGGCGAGACCTGCGCCAAGGTGATGCTGGTGGTGGGCACCGATGAAGGGGGGCTATACCACCCCTACTGGCGGGAAAATCTATCCTGCGCCCTAAAGCTGCAAGCCCTGCTAGAGCGCATTGCCCCGGGCATCTGCCGGCAGCTGAATCTGCGCCAGGAGCGGTTTAACCAGCAAGAAACCTTAGGCTCCCTGATCATTGAGGTAGGCGCTACCGGCAACAGCCTAACCGAGGCGGTGGCCTCCGCCAAGTACATTGCCCAGGCGGTGGCTCAACTGCTAGGTGCGCAATAAGCACATCCTTTTGATTTTGACCCGGCAAACGCCGCTCCCGGCGCGTCAACCGTTTTATGGACGTGCCGGGAGCGGCTGCATCGCTATTTATGATATTTTCCTCCAGCCTGCAGGCTTTCCGCCCGGTAGAGCTGCTCCATAAGCATGACCCGGGCCAGGTGGTGGGGAAAGGTCATGGGGGAAAAGGACAGACGAAGATCCGCCATTGCTTTGATCTCAGGCGCGATGCCATAGGAGGAGCCAAGCAAAAAGCAGGCGCCGGAATAGCCGCCGGTTTTCACCTGGGCCAGGGTTTGAGCCAGACCCGGGGAGGACATCTGTTTTCCCTCCGGCGTGAGCACGCAAAACCAAGCGTTTTTTGGCAGGTGGGCGCGAATCAGCTCCCCCTCCTTGGCAAGCCCGGCGGCAATTTGGGCGGCGGACGGCTCCTTGGGCAGGCGGGTCTCTGGCAGCTGGGTCAGCTGCAGGCAGCAATAGCCCTGGAGCCGTTTCCCGTATTCCTCCACCGCCGTGCGGTAGAAATCTTCCTTGATCTTGCCTACGGCAAGGACGGTTATGGTAAACATTTCTTCTCCCCTTTCCTGGCTCATCGCTCCAGCTGCCGGATGACCGGTGGCCTGAAGGGCGGAATTTGGCAATAATGTATCACAAAATCCACGAAACTGCAACATCGCTCTTGCAAAACCTACGAAAACATGCTACAATGCAGGCACATTTCATTGAATGTTAAGGGATTGGAAGAACATGACGGAAATCATCAACGAGAACACCCTGGCGGAATACGAAGCCTTTGTGCAAGGCCATCCCAAGGGAAATTTTGCCCAAAGCTCCTATTGGGCCAAGCAAAAGCCGATGTGGACCTGGCGGGCCATCGCCTGCCGCCGGGAAGACGGCTCCATCCGGGGCACTCTTTCGGTGCTGATCCGCAAAATGCCGGGCTTCGGCCGGGCCATGATGTACGCCAGCCGGGGGCCGGTGTGCGACATCGACGACTACGCTTGCATGGACGAGCTGTTTACCGCTGCCAAGGCTCTGGCCAAGGAATTTAAGGCCTATGTCATCAAAATCGATCCGGACATCCCCTCTTCGGAAACCGCCTTTACCGACTATATGCGCAAGGTGGGCTTCCAGCTGAAGCAGGGTGGGGCCAAATTTGAAGCCATTCAGCCCCGGTATGTATTCCGGCTGTATCTAAACGGCCGGACGGAAGATGAGCTACTGGCCTCCTTCCACCAAAAAACCCGGTACAACATCCGTCTGGCCAAGCGCAAGGGCGTGGAGGTGCGGATCTGCGGCAAGGAAATGGTGCCCGCCTTTGGCAAGCTCATGCTGGAAACCGGCGTGCGGGATGGCTTTGTCACCCGTCAGCCGGAGTATTTTGCCCGCATGATGGACAACCTGGGCCAGCACTGCCGCCTATACATGGCCTTTTTGGAGGGCGAGCCGATTGCCGGCACCCTGGCCATCTGGTATGGGGACAAGGTTTGGTATCTTTACGGCGCCAGCTCCAACCAGCACCGGAACTACATGCCCAACTATCTGCTGCAATGGGAAATGATCCGCTGGGCGGTGGAAAAGGGCTGCCGGGTATACGATTTCCGAGGCGTCCCCGGCGATGTGGGGGAGGATCACCCCCTATACGGCTTAGTCAAGTTTAAGCGAGGCTTTAACGGTGATTACACTGAGTTCGTGGGCGAAATGGATCTGGTACTGGACAAGTTTATGTACGCTTGCATCGAAAAATCCACAGCCATTTTTAAGGACGTGCGAAAAACCGTCTATATGCTGAAAAACAGAAAAAAATAGCGGAGGGAATACCATGAAGGCATATGTAGTGGAGCGGGATGCCCTGATTCATAACATCCAGCTATTAAAGCAAAAGGCGGGGGACACCCCCATTTGGGGTGTGCTCAAGGGCAACGGCTACGGCATTGGTGAGCTGCCGCTGGCCAGAATTTTATACGACAACGGCATTAGCCGCTTTGCTGTTACCGAGCTGAAGGAGGCGGAGATCCTCCGGGAAGGCGGCTTTACCGACTGCCCCATTTTGATGCTTCGCTCCACAGCGGATCCGGCGGAGATCAACACCCTGCTGGATCTGAACGTGACCTTGACGGTAGGCTCCTATGAGACGGCGGTGGCCATCAACGCCATAGCCGCCGAGCGAGCCGCCATGGCGGATGTCCACCTGGAAATCGACACCGGCATGGGCCGCTACGGTTTTTTGGCGGAGGAGATGGACAAGATCATCTCCTTGTATGAATACATGAAAAACCTGGCGGTAACGGGCATTTATACCCACTTCCACAGCGCCTTTTGCAGCGAAAAGGCCACCCGCGCCCAATTTGCTCAGTTTACCCAAATTGTGGAGCGGCTGCAAAAAGCCGGGCTGGAAACCGGCATGGTCCATTGCTGCAATTCCGCCGCTTTCCTGAAATATCCGGAAATGCACCTTGACGGCGTGCGTCTGGGTTCGGCTTTGCTGGGGCGGATGCCCTTTTCCACCAAGCTGCAGCGGGTGGGTCACGCCGAGGCGGTGGTGGAAGAACTGCGGTGGATCCCCAAGGGTCACACCGTGGGCTACGGCGCAGGCTGGAAGGCCAAGGAGCGCACCCGCATTGCGGTGGTGGGGCTTGGCTGGTACAACGGTTTTGCTGCGGAGCGGCAAAACGACCTACACCGGCGGCGGGACAGCCTGCGGGGCATTTTGCGGGAACTGCGGGATTTACTCTTCCCCCGGAACCTGATCGTTACCGTAGGGGGTCACAAGTGCAAGGTGCTGGGCCACGTTGGTATGGTGAACACGGTGGTGGATGTAACCGACGTGGAATGCAGTTTAGGCGACAAGGTAGAGGCCCAGATCAATCCCCTGGTCATGAAGGGGCTGAAAATTTTATACCGCTGATGTTCTTGCCCCTGGGCGGTTTTGGCCGCAAAGGTGTTTGGGAAATCCTAAAATTTAATGGCGCGGAAACCGGAAAAATCCTGGTTTCCGCGCCATTTTTCCATGCTATGGGAGCGTTTTGAAACAGCGTTTATTTTGTTTTGCTTTATGCCTCGCCCGATTTTTGTCGTTGGGCGCAATTGGTTTTGCGGTACACATGCCACAGGATGTTTAGGATCTGCAGCACGGCGGCTATGGCGTAGATCAGGCGGAAATCGGCAAAGCAGGCCAGCCCCAGGTGCAGGCTAACGGCCATGCCCCAAATGATCAGGCTCACTGACACACCTTGCCAAAGCAGGGAAAACCACAACGCGGAAAACACCACCAGCACCACGCCGGAGGCCGGCAGGGCGCAGATAAAGCAGAGCCACGCTCTTTGTATCCCCGTTGTACCCAAAACAAAAAACACCAAGGCCGCCACCAGCCACACCAAGCCCAGGCCCATAAGGGTGATCAAGCTGCGGTTGACGGTTCGCCGTCTTTTCGGGCTTACCGGGCCTGCCTGGAGAAGATCGTCTACCCGGATATCGTAAAGCGCCGCAAGCTTGGCCAGCACCAGCACATCCGGCATCCCTTCGCTCCGCTCCCACTTGGAGATGGATTTATCCGAATAGTTCAGCTTTTGAGCCAGCTCCGCCTGGGTATCCCCCTTTTGCTTTCGGTAAAAGGCGATATTTTGGGCAATGTTCTTCCGAATGGCTTCCTCTTTACAGTCCATAACAGCTCCTTGCTTTTCATCCTCCATAAAAAAGGATCCGTTCTAACGCCATAG
>CAYVWG010000027.1:9215-20040 GCA_964455425.1 uncultured Oscillospiraceae bacterium
GGCGGTTCCCTAGGCCTTGCTCAGTGGAGAAGCCCCTCTTCCATATATTTGATTTCCAGCGTCAGCAAAACGCAGATCAGCATTGGCACGGCAAAGCTATAGATGATATACACTATATCCATCATATACCCCACAAGAAGAAGGGCCGTGGCCAGCACCAGCAGCACCATGCGCAGAGACTCCCGAGCCTTGATGCGCCGTTTATAGCACTGGGCAATGGGCTGGCGATCCTGCTCCAGACGCTCGTCCTCCTGAGCCTGATCGGCAGGCTTGGCAAACAGCAGCCACCCCCGGCGACGGCCCACCAGCTGCCATCCCCGGCGCTGCTGGGAGGAAAGATAGGTGATTTCCTTGGCCGCGCCAGGACGGCCGTCACAATAGCCCACCCGGTAGACCATGGCTGGGCCTGTGCGGGGCGTCAGACGCTGCACCAAAGCGCCAAGACGCTTTGGCTGAAGGCCCTGGGCAGACAGGGCATTGAGATCCTGCTCCAGGCGATAAACATCCCCGGGTTTATATAGATGCACTCTCCGTTTCCCAGACACGAAAGCTTCCTCCCTTGGGCGGGCAAAGGCCCGTAGAATATGGGCGTCCAAGCCCTGGATCGTTTCCCCATGGCGGCATACACGGTATGGGCGTTGCCTCTTTCCCGGAGGGGAGACTCCTTGCCTCCCCTGCCGGCGCTGCCCCAGCAGGCCGGCCATAGTGCCTGGCAAGGCGCTGCCGATTTTCCAATTCCCGGGAAATGGGGAGAGTTCCCCGGCCACAGAGCGGGGGAAAGCCCCCTGCGCGGGGGAATCGGGAGAATCCCCCGCCAATCAAGAAATAGTATAACAAAGCCCCGGGGAAAATGCAAGGGGCCTTTCTTTTGTTTACCATAATTATTTATGGTAGCGCAAAAACTCCCACCCCAGGCTTGGGGCGGGAGACAGGTTGTGACCGGGCAAGCACCCCACCTCTGCTCAGCGGCGGTGGGAAAGCCCCCTCGCCGAAACGGCGGCGGGGGAAACTCCCCGGTCACCGAAACGGCAGCGGGGACAGGCGCGCTTACTTTAGCCGCAAGACACCGAATCAGTCGCAGCAGCGGCGGCAGCAGCCATCCTGATCGCCAGAGACGAACTGGGCGGCTACCCCGCTGTCATCGCAGCTTTGACAGGAACGCTCATGGCGGTGCGGATCATTGTCATCCTCCCGGGCGCACCGGCAAGCTCTGTCCGTGAACCGCTCGGCCTGGGCCGCGCTTCGCTGGGCGTTACACTCAGATCTTTCCGCCTGCTCGGCGCTCTGCTTAGCCTCCCGCGCGGAACGAGCGGACCGTTCGGCACTCTCCTTGGACTCCCGGGCGGCACGCTCCGCCTTTTGGGCGCTTTCCGCAGCAGCGCGGGCAGCGGCTTCACAGCTGCAATTCTGTTCCTCTTTGCTCATGTGTGATGTCCTCCTTGACCTATGATTGAGCTTTCGCTCTGCATCATCCTATGCGGCAAGGAGAAAAATGCGACAAAAGATCTATCCGATCTGGCTATATCGACACAAAATCACAGCAACCTCCGCCCGGCTGGCGCTTTCCTTCGGGGCCAGGGTAGACGCGTCGCCTTTACCGCTGATCAAGGCAGGGGCGGTATTGGTGGCCCAGATGAGGGCATCCTCTGCCCAGGCAGAGGCGGTATCGGCATCAGCAAAGGCGGTCAAGTCCCCTTCGGTTTGGGTATCTTTTCCCTGGATCTGCTGGGCATACCGGGCAAGGAGCACCGCAATCTGCTCCCGGGACACATCCTGCTCCGGGGCAAACCGGGTATCGCTAACACCCTTGACCACATCCTGCTGCCAGGCCCAATGGACGGCCTGCTCATACCAGCTGCCCGTGGCCACATCGGTATAGGGGCTGGCAGCCGTTGGCGCAGGCTGGCCAGCCATACGCCACAGCACCGTGACCAGCATGGCCCGGCTCATGGGCTGGCTGGGAGAGAAGGTATTGCCGCTGGTGCCGTTAAAGAGATTTTGGGCAATGGCATATTCGATGCCCTGGGTATACCACACATTCCGGTGGATCAGATCCCCATAGGGATAGGTAATGCCATAGGCATTCCAGGTGGAGGCAACGGTTTGATAGCCATCCACCGTTCCTACGCCAGGATAGGCGTCCTGGCTGCTGGTGACGATGGGGAAGGCCCAGCGGCCCTGAAGGGCCTGGTCAAGGGTATAGACCGGGTCAGACCAGTCGTAGGCCCGGCAGATTTCCGGAGAGGCGTCCCAGCAGCCGTAGGTCTGCTTCATTTTTTCCACAGCCTGGGTCACATTGCCGCCGCTGCGGATCTGCTGCCAAAAGGCCTGCAAAAAGCAGCGGTCGCCGCCAAAGGTCACATCCTGGGAATAGCCGTAGCACACCTCCACGCCTTTGCTCCGCAGGGGCTGCTCTATGGTGTTGGTGCTCATGCTAAAGCACATACCCATCCAGACCATATTGGTGGGGGCGTTGGCGGTCATATGCCGGGCAATGGTATCGCCGGTAACATAGAGGATTTCCTCCCCCGACTCTGAGGAAGAATAAAACACCTCGCCGCTTTGATAATCGTCATAGGTAAGGCCGTTGGCGGTAGTCAAGCACAGGTAGGAGGCAGTGGCCTGATCCTCCTCGTCAAAATCCGCGTCGCCGTGGCTATCGATCAAAACAATAGCGCTGGTTTGGATGGCCTGGGCCACCGCGTCAATATCGGCCTCCGCCCCGGAAAGGATGGCAGGCTGGGTATTATAGGTTTTGGCAAGCGCCTGGGCCTGATCGGCATAAGCATCGGTGAAGGAGTCATCTACCCCATAGAAGGGGCCGATCAAGGTCACCCCGTCAGAGGTAGTGGTATTGGTATAGTCGGCAGGCAGGGCCTTGGTTTTGGCCGGGGCCTGCATTCCGGCGGCTTTTGCCCGCAGGCGGGGCGAATACCGGCAAGCCACACCGGTATCGGTCATCCAGGTAAGGCTATCGCCATTACGCTTGAGAGAGCCGGACACATAGGTGGAAGATGTTTTGATGATGCGCTCCAGCTTATCCAGCAGGGCGGCATAATCGGCGGCTTTGGTGCTCTTTTGCACCTCTTTTTGCTCCAGGGCCTCGATCCGCGCCCAGACATCCCGATCAAGGGCGTCGTAGCTTTCCGGTGAGATCTCCTGGGGCGTTTGGCCATCGGCGGCCAGGCTCAGCACGGGGAACATCGTCAGGGATAGAATGGCGGCAAGCAGCGCCGCCAGAAGTTTTGACCATTTTTTCATTGTGATCCTCCTGTTACAATAAAATTATAGTAGATGGCACGGCAGTCAACCATGTCATTTGTCGTCTTAAAAAGTAGAAAAGCGGTGCATCACATCGCATCTAGGTAAGCTTCTGCAGCCCCCCTTCAGGACGCTTCATGGAGCAACCCATAACGCTGGAGCATAACGGCCACCTCCGCCCGGGAGGCCTGGGCCTGAGGCGCCAGGATATCCGTCTGTCCCTTTCCCTGAAGGATCCGCTGCTCCGCCGCCCAAGACAGGGAATCTTCGGCCCAGGAGGATGCCTCGGCGGCATCGGCAAAGCCGGAAAGGGGCTGCTCCGACAGGGGGGAAAGGCCATCGACCTTGGCGGCGTACCGGGCCAAGAATACGGCGATCTGTTCCCGGGTAACCGGATCTTCCGGGGAAAAGCTGTTGGCGCTGGTGCCCTTGACCACATCCTTTTCCCAGGCCCAATGGACGGCCTGGGCATACCAGCTGCCAGCGGGCACATCGGCGTAGGGACTGGCCTTTGTGGCCTCCGGGCTGCCAGCCAGCCGCCAAAGGACGGTAACCAGCATGGCCCGGGTCATGGGCAGGTGGGGGGAAAAGGTGGTTTTCCCCGTGCCTAAGTACAGCCCGCCGGCGCAGACATAGCAAACCCCATCGGCATACCAGGTTTGGGGCTGGATATCGGTATAGACCTGCCAAGGGGTCAGGGCGGGGACAACATCGTCCTCATAGGTATCGCCGCACCGGGTACAGGTATACTGGGTATAGCCCTGGCCGGTCAGTGTGGGGGCATGGATCTGCCCTTCATAGGCATGCCCCAGGGCAGCGATGGCTTGGCCAGTGGCCACCACCTGGCTGCAAAGGAGGCAAACGGTATCGCCGGTATAGCCAGGCGCGGTGCAGGTAGCCGGCTGGGCGTTTTCCACCTGGGTGCGCTCATGGGCGCAAGCGCTGTCCTGGGCAAAGGTAACAGCCAGGGTATGATCCCGCTGGACGTTACTAAAGGTGAACGTCTCTTGGGGGGTACGGGCCATGCCGTCTACCCGGAAAGAGGCGATGGTATAGCCCGGATCGGGGGTAATGGTCACTGTGGCGTCACTGCCGCTTAGGACAGACTGGGTAGGGCTGATGGTGCCGCCCTGTCCGGCGGTGGTGGTGATGGTATAATACTGATCTCCATCCAGGGGGCCGGTATAGACGCCGGTGATGAAATGGGCCTGATCGTCCACATACAGCGGGCCGCCAGACTGGGCAAGCTCCGCCTCCAAGGCCTGGATAAAGCTTTCGTTATCCACATAGGCGCTGGTGACAAAAGCCTCGGTATCGTTTAGGGCCACAAAGGGCGTGGAGGAAGCGGTGGCCACATATTCATTGGTGGATATCCGGATGATCTGGTTCTTCTTATCCCCCGCCCAGCTGCTGTTTTTATAGATACACTGGCCATCCTCCACCAGGGCGGTGACGATGCCGCTGGAATAATAGCAGTCGATGCCGGACATCCGCAGAGCCAAGCCCCGGCCGCTGCCGATGGCATAGTTCAAAATCTCCAACAGCTGGCCGTAGGTAACGTCATAGACATAGAGCCGGTTGCAGAAGGGGGCAATGGTATACACATCGCCCTTGGTGATCTTCCGGGTGCCGTCAGTAAGGGAAAATTCCGCCCGGATGCCGCCGTTATTGGTAAAGGACACCTGGGAGCCGGTGGCCCGATTGGCCAGGTCGGTCATCCAGTTGCCGGCGGTGGAGGACATGATGTTGCCGTCAATGCTATCTTTGGAGATGGGCACGGTAATATAGCCCAAAACCGCGTTTAGCTCGCTTTCCACCCCGGCCAGGGCGGTTTGGCTCAAAAGAAGCACCTGGCTGTCCAGCTCCTGGGCGTTGGCCGGGTCGTTGGTCAGCTTATCCGCCTGATCGGTCACAGATACGGCCTGAGCGCCGGTAACGGTAAGCTGCTTATCGGCGGTGAAGCGAAGCTCGGCATAGCCATAGGCCTGGCCATAGCAGGTAGGCTCCACATAGCTCACCGATCCCAGGGTTCCGGCCTGGCTGACATGGGTATGTCCGCCGCAGACCAAATCCACAGCCGTGTCGCTGGGCAGCTGGCTGGCCAAAGAGGCGGCGTCGGCGTGGGCCAGAAGGATCACCGCGTCGGCCTGGCCGGAGCGTTTCAAGCTTTGGGCCAGATCCTCCGCCAGGCTCACATTGGCCCGGATGGTATAGGGGTCGATGGCGGAGGCCATGATGGAGGAGGCATAGTTGGTCACATAGCCTACCACCGCTACGTTGACCGGCAAGGTTTGGCCATCGTCGGTGACAGCGGTTTTTTGCAAAATCACATAATCCTGGGTAAACGGCACCCGCTGGCCAGTGGCCTTTTCATACAGGTTGCAGCTGAGCACCGGAATCAGGCTGTCGCCGGACAGCTCCCCCAGGGTATAGGCGGGCATGGTGCCGTCTGGATCGGTGGTGGTGGTAACGTCCCAGTCAAACTCATGGTTGCCCAGGCCCACGGCGTCATAGGCCATGGTCTCATAGGCCGCCACCATGGGCCAGCCCTTTTGCAGATTGGACAGCACATTGCCCTGGTAGATATCCCCGCCATCGAGCAGGATGGTTCTACCGGCGTCTCCTTGCCGGGCGTCGCTGACCTTATCGGCAATATAGGCCAAGCGGTATTGATACTCCGCCGGGTCGTCATAGCCGGCATCCACCAAGTAGCCGTGGACGTCGGAGGTTTCAAACACAGGCAAAACGTAGTCCGCCCCGGCGGCAACGGCCGATTGGGGCACATAGGGCAAAAGCAGGGCCAAGGCACAAAGGGCGGCAACCCAGCTTCGGAAGCAGCGCTTCATGGTTTACACCTCTCTTCGTTTTTTTCCAGGGGAGCGATGGTTGCTCTGCCATCCTCCCCGATCTCCATGCGCCAATCGCAATAGGCCAGCATGGAGGGCCGGTGGGTGATGATAAAGCAGGTTTTATGGCAGTTTTGGGAGATCCTTTGGAGCACCCGGGCCTCGGTGGCCTCATCCAGGGCGCTGGTGGCCTCATCCAAAATCAGCACCGGCCGGTCACGGAGCAAGGCCCGGGCAATGGATATGCGCTGGGACTGGCCCTCGGACAGCCCGTCGGCCTTTTCTCCCAAAAGGGTATCCAGCCCCAAGGGGGTGGCCTGCAAAAAGGTTTTGGCGTCGGCCATTTCCAAGGCCTGCCAAAGCTGCTCCTCCGTGGCCTGGGGACAGGCAAGAAGCAGGTTTTCCCGCACCGTGCCGGACAAAAGGGTATTTCCCTGGGGCACATAGGCGATCAGACGGCGGGTACTGGGGCTGGCCCGCTGGGACAGCCCCTCCCCGGCAAAGAGGATTTGCCCTTGGGTAGGCTCCACCAAGCTCAAAAGCAGCCGGATAAAGGTGGTTTTCCCCACCCCGGAGCCGCCCACCACCCCCACGCGGGTACCGGCGGGGACAAACAGCGTCAAGTGAGAGAGCACGGTTTGGCGGCCATAGCCAAAGGACACATCCTCCACCTGGACGGAAACCTCCGGGGGGATGGGGCCATCTTCCGCGTCCTGCTCTTGGGTAAGCTCGGTGATCTCCCGGACACGTCCGGCGGAGACCACCATGGAGTACAGCTGGGTGACAAAGCTGCCCAAAGACCGGATGGTATTTTGCAGCTGAGACACCAGGGCCAAAAACAAGGTCATGGTGCCATAGGTATAGCCGCTGCCGTCGGAAAGGCGGTAAGCGCAGTAGCTAAAGGCCAGCACATAGCCCAGGCTATAGATCAGCCGCATAAGAGCGTTCATGCTGGAGCTAAGCAGAGTGCTGCTGGTGATGAGCTTTAAGCGGCGGCGGCGGATATTTTCCAGGTGGGCCTGATTACGACCCTCCAGCTGAAAGGTTTTTACTAGGGAAAGATTGCTAATATGCTCCTGAAAAAAAGCGTAGTATTCCGACTCGCTTTCCTTCAGCAAGCGCTGATACTTACTATAGCGCTTACGGCAAACCACAGCGCCGGCCACACCCAAAGGGCCGATGATCAGCCCAAGAAGGGCAAGCAACGGATCATACCGCAAAAGGATCACCAGCACGATGGCCAGCTGGAGCAGGGTGGTCAAGATGGCGGCGGACATCTGCAATATGCCGGAGGCTACGGTGGCGATGTCGCTGGTAAGCCGGGCCAGGATATCCCCGGAATGGTACTTGGCCACCTGCTGCCACTGGCTGCGCTGGACGCGGTCAAACATCCTGGCGCGGATGGAAAAGGCATATCGCTCCCCGGCATAGCCGCTAAACACGCCAGCGCCGGCGGAAAACAGGATAGCGCACACGCTGGTGACAGCCATAATGAGGATATACCGGTAGAAAAATCCCGTGTGAAAGCCGGTGGCCGCGTCCACCACATATTTGCTGACGATGGTGCTGGCCAAGGATACCACCATGGAGATCAGGCTAATGGCCAAAAACACGGCCATATATCCCTTGACCCCTTTGGCCTGGCGCAGCAGCCAGCGAATATTGCCCCGGTTTTTCCGCAGGGCGGCGGTAAGGCGTTTTTTCTGTTTCTCAGCCAAGGGGAAAGCTCCTTTCCTTAGGGCGTATGTGAAAATCGCAGGTCGGGACGTCTGCCGCCGTTCCGGCGGAAACCGCCCTGCCCGGCAAGAGGGCGTCCCCGTTCACCGGCAGGTCATATCCCGGCCAGCACCTCCGCCAGCGCCTGGTAAAACCGGGACAGGTGCAGGCCGTCTACCAGGCCATGGTGGGCCAGCACCGTCAAAGGCAGGGTAAACCCGCCTTTGCCATCGGGGATAAACTTGCCCCAGCAAAATTGCGGGTTGGCTTGTCCGCCCTCCGGCAGGGGCTGGATGAACTGGCTATAGTGCAGCCAGGGCTGGGTGGTAACAAAGTACAGGCCCTCCACCTGGTCGTCCTCGGCAAGGGTAGGATGCTGCCGGCAGCGTTCCCGGGCAGCCTGGGCATAGGGAAAATAATCCTCCCAAGACTGCTGGTGGTAAAGGGTGCAATAGGCATAGGTGCCATCGGGCAAAAGCTCGATGTGAGAGGTGCCGCAGGCGTCATATTGGACAAGGCCCTTCCCCCGGGTACGGAGCCGAAGCTCCGGCACCGCGTTGGCGGCCAGGGCCACCGCGTGGATCATGGTCAGATAAAAGGAGCGGCCATTTTGCCGGCTATAGGCCACCGCCTGGGTAACCGGGGTTTCCACCGTAAGGCCCATATAGGGATAGCGCATGGCGGCAAACTGGGCAAAGTGGGCCTGGCGGGGATAGGTCGCCAGGTCCACGGTTTGCCAGGTCATCTGCCGGCTGCCTGGTCTTTATCCCGGCAGCATTTTTTATATTTCTTCCCGCTGCCGCAGGGGCAGGGGTCGTTGGGTCCGATTTTTACCTTTTTCACCACCGGCTGGCGCTTGACGGTGCCGTCTCCGCCGCCGGTACCGGTTTCGGTGGCCACCTTTTTCCGCTGCATATCCGCCTCGGTACGCAGGCGGAAGGTAAACAGGCGGCGGACGGTTTCTTCTTTAATGGCGTTGATCATGCCCTCAAACATGGCGTAGCCTTCCCGCTTATACTCCACCACCGGGTCGTTTTGCCCGTAGGAGCGCAGGCCGATGCCCTGGCGAAGGTCGGTCATGGCATCGATATTGTCCATCCAATATTCATCCACCACCCGCAGAAGGATGACCCGCTCTACCTCCCGCATAATGTCGGCGGTATACTCCGCCTCCTTAGCTTCGTAGACCCGGGAAAGCAGGGCAAGGATCTGCTCCTTGGCGTCCTCCTTCTTCAGGGAGGGGCCGGAAATGGTCCAATCCCCGGGGGCGATGAGCTTGCCCACAAAGCGGTTTTTCAGATCCTCCAGCTGGGCAGGCTCCTGGATGGCATTTTCCTGGCCAAAGCAGTCCTCCACCTCGGAATCCACCACATACTGCACCATAGACCGGACAGTGGCCTGCAGATTTTCCCCATCGAGCACCTGCTGGCGCTGCTGGTAGATGACCTTACGCTGGGTATTCATGACATCGTCATATTCCAGCACGTTTTTCCGGGTTTGATAGTTTCGGCTTTCCACCGTCTTTTGGGCGTTTTCGATGGCGCCGGAGAGAATTTTGGCGTCAATGGGCGTATCCTCATCCAGACCCATGGAATCCATCATGGCCTGGATCCGCTGGGAGCCAAACAGCCGCATCACATCGTCCTCCAAGGAGATGTAGAACCGGCTTTCGCCCGGATCCCCCTGGCGGCCGGAACGGCCCCGAAGCTGGTTATCGATCCGGCGGGACTCGTGCCGCTCGGTGCCGACAATGAACAGTCCGCCGGCGGCCTTGACCTTTTCCGCCTCCTGGTCGGTTTGCGCCTTATGGGCCGCGTAGGCGGCCTCATACTCCGCCCGGACGGCCAAGATCTCCGGATCGTCGGTTTCCGAGTAGGCGTTGGCCTCGGCCAAAAGCTCCTCGGTCATGCCCTCTTTTTTCCGCAAATCGCTCAGGGCCATATACTCCGGGTTGCCGCCCAAGACGATATCCGTACCACGTCCGGCCATGTTGGTGGCTATGGTCACCGCCCCCAGCTTACCGGCCTGGGCCACGATCTCCGCCTCTTTTTCATGGTGCTTGGCGTTGAGCACCACATGGTCCACGCCCTCTTTTTTCAGCAGCTTCGACACCAGCTCGGATTTTTCAATGGACACCGTGCCCACCAGCACAGGCTGTCCTTTTTCATGGCAGGCCTTGATTTGGGCGATCACCGCCCGCAGCTTGCCGGCCTCGGTTTTATAGACCACATCGGGATGATCCTTCCGCATCACCGGCTTATTGGTGGGGATCTCCACCACATCCAAGGCGTAAATGCCGGAAAATTCCTCCTGCTCGGTCAGGGCGGTGCCGGTCATGCCGGAGAGCTTTTGATACAGCCGGAAGAAATTTTGGAAGGTGACCGTTGCCAAGGTCTTGCTTTCGCTGGCCACCTCTACCCCTTCCTTGGCCTCGATGGCCTGGTGCAGGCCCTCGTTATACCGGCGGCCATACATCAAGCGGCCCGTGGACTCGTCCACGATGATGACCTTGCCCTCTTTGACCACATAATCCACATCCCGCTTCATAATGCCCCTGGCCCGCATGGCCTGGTTGATATGGTGAGACAGGGTGCTGTTTTCCGGGTCGGACAGGTTATCCACATGGAAATATTCCTCGGCCTTACGGATGCCGGAAGCGGTAAGCTGGGCAGACCGCTCTTTTTCATCTACATAATAATCGCAGTCGTCATCGTCGTGGGCTTCCTTGGCGTCGGTGGTGGCATAGACGGTCTTTTTCAGCCGGGAAACAAAGAAATCCGCCATTTCATAGAGCTTGGAGCTGTCGTCTCCCTGGCCGGAAATGATCAGCGGCGTCCGGGCCTCGTCGATCAAGATGGAATCCACCTCATCCACGATGGCAAAGCAGTGGCCCCGCTGCACCATGTCTTTTTTATACAGGGCCATGTTATCCCGCAGATAGTCAAAGCCCAGCTCGTTATTGGTGCAGTAGGTGATATCGGCGGGATAGGCCTGCCGGCGCT
>CAYVWG010000028.1:0-3999 GCA_964455425.1 uncultured Oscillospiraceae bacterium
TACAGCTCTCTTTTATTTTTTCTTTTCCAGTCTCACATCATTGACAAATCTACAGTTGTTTGTCCTTTTTTCTTGTTGCAATAGCAGGCAAAATGTGATATACTTGGGCAAATTGCTTGTTTGCATGATTTTTCCCAATTAAGAGGAATGTGGTTATGAAGTTATCCAAAAAAGCACAGGCCTGTCAGCTCTCGCCTATGCGCAAATTTTATCCCCTTACGGTTGCCGCTGAGGCCCAGGGCAAAACGATTTACCGGCTGAATATCGGCCAACCAGATATTGAAACGCCGCCCCAGTTTTTCTCGGCAGTGGGGAAATTTACCCAAAACGTTTTGGCGTACGCCCCCTCTCCCGGGCTGCCGGAGCTGCTTTCTGCGGTTTCCCGGTATTACCACAACCTGGGGGTGGACTACACGCCGGAAGATATTCTGGCCACCACCGGCGGCAGCGAAGCACTGCTTATTGCTATGCTCTGCATTTTGGATGAGGGCAGCGAGGTCATCATTCCCGAGCCTTTTTATCCCAACTATGCCACCTTCATCACCTCCGCCGGAGGGAAGATCACCCCCCTGCACACATGTCCGGAGAAAAATTATCACTACGCCGACCGGGAAAAGATCGAAGCGTTGATCAACGAAAACACTCGGGCCATCCTGATCACCAACCCCAACAATCCCACCGGCAACTCCTTGACGGCAGACGAGCTACGGATGATTGGCCAAATCGCCCGGGAGCACGATTTGTTCCTGATCTGTGACGAAGTCTACCGGGAATTTGTCTATGATCACGATGACATCTTCTGCGCCGGCAGATACCGGGAACTGGATGAAAACCTGATCATCATCGACTCGGTTTCCAAGCGGTTTTCCTCTTGCGGCGCCCGGGTGGGGATGCTCATTTCCCGCAACAAGGAGCTGATGGCGCAGGCCATCAAATTCTGTCAGGGCCGGCTATGTTCCGCCACCCTGGATCAGGTGGGCGCAGCGGCCTTGTACGATGTTGACCCCACCTATTTCCAGGCGGTGAAGGACGAATATCGCCGCCGCCGGGATATTTGCTATCAAAAAATGTGTCATATTCCCGGCGTAGTCTGCGCAGAGCCTAAGGGCGCGTTCTACATGATGGCCAAGCTGCCCATCGACGACGCCGACCGTTTTCAAACCTGGCTGCTGACCGAGTTTGAAGACCAAAAGCAGACCGTGATGTTCTCCCCCGGCGAAGGCTTTTATGCCACCCCCGGCAAGGGCAAGGACGAAATCCGCATTGCTTACGTCCTCAATAAAAACGCTCTGTCCCGCGCTTTGGATCTTTTGGCTTTGGCCATTGCCCAGTACAACAGCCGGTAAGAAGGTTCTGGCAGGAAAAAGGGCTAGCCCATACGCAAACGTATGAACTGCTTTTATCCCACGAAGCCTATCCAGGATGTATGAGATGGCCCAGCGTGCGATCCCACGCTGGGCCTGTGCACAGCACACAGGTTTCTCAATAAAGGCAGTTCATAGAGAAGCCGCAGCAAAACCGATTATATATCCAAGGCTTCAAAAGGAGTATTGTCTATGCTGGCAATACTCCTTAACGTTATCCAAGCAAGGTATGGGTGCTTTGGGGGAAAACTGGAGCTTGGCTCCTATGGCTGGTCAAACAGCGTTCCTTCGATAAAAAGAGCCGCCTATGGGTGCTGGTCTTTGGCCCAAATCCTCACGGCGGATAAACCCGCCCCAGGCCGGAAGGGTTTGCTTCCTCTGGCCTGGGGCGGGTCTTGCTTATGGTTACTTCTTAAAGATGCTAAAGATAGCGTCAATGTCGTTGATATCCCCTTCAGAGGACGCAGCGGAGCTTTTGCTGCCAAAATCGCTGCTCAGGCTGGAGAAGGATTTTCTTTCCGGCTTCTTTTCTTCCTTCTTGTCCTCAAAGCCGGTGGCAATAACGGTAACCCGCATCTCATCTTCAAACTCATCGGAGAAGGTAGCGCCGAAGATGATATTGGCCTCGGGATTGGCCGCCTCCATAACGATATTGGCTGCGGTCTCCACATCGTCCAAGCCCAGTTCGGCAGAACCGGTAACATTGATCAGCACGCCGGTAGCGCCGTTGATGGACGTTTCCAGCAGGGGGCTGGAAACGGCGGTCATGGCAGCCTGCTCAGCCTTCTCCCGGCCAGTGGCAGTGCCAACGCCCATATGGGCACGGCCGGCATTCCTCATGATAGAAGACACGTCGGCAAAGTCCAGGTTGATGATGACCCGCTCAGAGTAGCCCACCAGCTCGGAGATCGAAGTCACCGCCTGCTTCAGCACATCATCGGCAATGCCGAAGGCATTGGCAAAGGTGATTTTTTGGTCGGTAACGTATTTTAGCCGGTCATTGGGAATAACAATGAGAGAGTCCACCTTTTCGGCCAGGGCGGCAATGCCGTTGTCGGCCTGCTTCATGCGGTTGGCACCCTCAAACCGGAAGGGCCGGGTGACCACGCCCACGGTAAGGATGCCTGCCTCATGGGCCAAGTCAGCGATAATGGGGGCCGCGCCGGTGCCGGTGCCGCCGCCCATACCGGCAGTGATAAAGACCATGTCGGTGCCTTCCAGGCACTTGGAGATCGCCGCCCGGCTTTCCTCGGCGGACTTTTTGCCTACATCGGGCTTGGAACCAGCGCCCATGCCGCCGGTGAGCTTTTCACCGATCTGTAGCTTGTTGGGGCAGGCAGACTTATTGAGATCCTGCCGGTCTGTGTTGACCACCAGAAATTCCACGCCCTCTACGCCGGAGTGGATCATGCGGTTTACAACATTGTTGCCAGCGCCCCCTACGCCAATGACTTTAATATTCACAACTTTTTCAGGATAATCTGCCATCTGTCGTTCCTCCTATGTATATATGTCTACGGTTCACCGTCATTTTTTGCACAATAAAGCACATTTATACTCTCTTATTCTATCGTGAATTTCTTTCCAGGTCAATAGGATTTTCCATAAATTTCTGATATTTTTCCTTTGCCAACCTCCGCCCTCCGCCAATGCTCAGGCAAAAGGCTGGAAACTGGCCGCGTCTGTCTCGCTAAAGGTCAAGTCGATGATGCCGGACTGGTAGGTAGGCAATTCCTCCAGCACGCCGCTGAGATATGCCAGCTTATACTCCAGGCGATCCACCGTGCCCAGCTTGACCTCAAATTGCTCGCCATACCAAAGCTCGATGGCATAAGACGCGCTGAGATCCACCGACACGATCTGTTTGACAAATTCCGCCTGCTCCAGCAGCGGCAGCAGCGTCAGCACAGCGGTCTGCTTTGCCCCCAACTCCGTTTCATCGGCGCCTTCGGCAGTAGCCGCCTGGAGGGTGTCGCCCACCGCAGGCGGGGCAATGGTCATGCCCAAGATCCGCATGTGGGACTCGGCCTCGGCCTGGGTGGTTTGCTCCAGCACCCGGCCCTCCCGGTTGATCAGCCACCAGCCGCCGCCGCTATCGGCAATGGCGTAGGTAACCTCAAATTCCGTGACGGAAATGGTCACCCGGTTGGGCAGACTGCGAGTAATCTGCACCCCGCTGACATAGGGCAGATCCGCCATGATCCTGGCCGCCACCGTTTCCTTGCTTAGGGTAAGCAGGTTATCCCCCGTTTCTATCCCGGCGGCGGCAATGATCTCTTCTGGGGTGTAGTAGCTGTTGCCAGCTACTTGAATATGCTGCACCTTAAAGAAAATGATGAAGCCCAAAATTACCGCCGCCACAATGGCCAACATGGTGATCAGCTTCCGCCGCAGGCCGGAATGGTACGGGGTTTTCCTGCGGGTCTTGGGCTTCTCCTTTGGCCTCGCTGACCGCCTTTGGGTCTTGCCAGCCCGATCCCCCGCCGACGTGGAGTGGCCCCTGCGCTCCGCCGATTCGGCCTGTGCCTGCCGGGTGCCCCGGGAATCCCGTGTACTGCGGGTACCCTGACCGCTGCGGGCATCCCGGCTGCCGCGGCTATCTCGGGTACTGCGGGTACTCTGGCTGCCGCGGCTT
>CAYVWG010000028.1:4099-19643 GCA_964455425.1 uncultured Oscillospiraceae bacterium
ATCCCGGCTGCCGCGGCTATCTCGGGTACTGCGGGTACTCTGGCTGCCGCGGCTTGCCCTTGCCTGGGACTGGGCGGAGCGGGAGCTTTGGCGTGAGGCTGTCGGCTCTTGCGCCGCCAGCCTCCGGCGCTGGCCGGTTCGCTCTGCGCTCCGGCTGCCTCCGGTTCGGGCTTGCTGAGCCGTTTGGGGCTTGTCCCGGGAGGCCGGCGCTGGCCGGCGCTGGGAACGATATGCTCTATCCGGATCTCGGGAACGCTGCCCGTTGCTCCGGCCATCTCTTTCGTTTGTCACGTCTACGCTTCCTCCCTCATCTCTATGACGGCCCCCAATCCCTTTAGCATTGGGGAAAAATCCTCATAGCCTCGCAGGATATGTTCCACATCGATGACTTTACTTGTGCCCTCGGCCCCCAGAGCCGCCGCCACCATAGCCGCCCCGCCTCGCAGATCGGTGGCCTGCATCACCGCCCCATGAAGGCGGGGCACGCCATGCACTCGGGCCATTTGCCCGGCCAGGGCGATATCCGCTCCCATGGCCTGCAGGGCCGGCACATACCGAAAGCGGCTGGCAAACACAGACTCCTCCACCACCGTTGTTCCCCGGCTACGCAGAAGTCCTGCCACAAGGGTAGGTTGGGCATCGGTGGCAAAGCCGGGGTATGGCCCTGTGCACACATGGCCAATGCCCTCTAAGCGTCCTGCCGTAACCACCAACGCGTCAGAATAATCTTGTATGTAACATCCGGCCCGCTGGTAGGCGGTCACCACTGCCGCCAGATCGGCCGTTTTCGCCCCACGCAGGGCGATTTTCCCTCCGGCGGCAGCCACAGCGGCAAGATAGGTGGCCGTTTCCATCCGGTCGGGCATAACCGTGTACTGCGCGCCGTGAAGCTGGCCGCCACGGGCGTGAATGACGGAACTGCCCGCACCGCACACCTGTGCGCCGCAGGCCTGGAGAAACTGGGCCAGATCCACGATTTCCGGCTCTCTGGCCGCGCCAAGGATGGTCACCGTTTCCTGGGTACCCATGGCGGCCAGCAGCAGATTTTCTGTGGCGCCCACGCTAGGGTAGCGCAAAATCACCGTCCCGCCCTGGAGCCTAGCCGGAAAGCAGGTGATGCTCTCCTCCTCCGTCTCCACCGTCACCCCCAGCTGCTGCAGGCCGGACAGATGCAGGTCAATGGGCCGCTTGCCCAGCACGCATCCTCCTGGGGGATACAGCCTCGTGTCATCGCCGGCGGCAAGCAGCGCTCCCAAAAAGAGCACGGACGAACGCATCTTGCCCGTAAGCTCCTTGGGCACCGCCGCCTTTGTCCGGCAGGATGGATCTACCGTTAGTGTGCCCCCCTGGCGCTGCACACGGCAGCCCAGGTGACGGAGAATTTCCATGGCCGTTTCTACATCTTGGATATTGGGCACGTTATGGAGCACGCAGGGACTCCCAACAGCTACCGTGGCGGCCAAAATCGGCAACGCCGCATTTTTTCCACCGTGGATCTGTACCTCGCCGGTCAGCCGATTGCCGCCCTGTACCGTAATGGCTTTCATAGCCTCGCCTCCGCATAGTCAGAGTGTAGCAAGCCATACTATGCGGAAATTTTTCTTAGGGTGTCTTGGCTAAATCCAGGATGGTTTCATAAATTTTCTCGGCGGAATCCACCACCGCGATCTCGCCCAGGGCTTTGCGCATCCGGCGGCAGCGGTCAGGATCGGAAAGCAGGGCCTGAGCCTGGGCAAACAGGATCTTGCCATCGCACTGATCCTCATGGAGCAGCACCGCCGCTCCCCGTCCCGCCAGCACCTGGGCATTTTTCTCCTGGTGGTTGTCGGTCACATTGGGGGAGGGCACAACAATACAGGGCACGCCGGACGCCGCCACTTCATTTAAGGTAGAAGCGCCTGCCCGGCAGATGATCAGATCCGCCGCGGCCATAACCTCTGGCATGTTGTATATGTATTCCCGCATGTCAATGGACGGATGCCCGGCCAAATCTACCCCCAGGCCTTTCACATACTCCGGCATCCAGCGCCAGCCATAGGCGCCGGTGGCGTGGATATGCTGCCAAGGCTCCCCGGCCTTACACTCCAGGGCCATAAATTCGGCAATTTTTTTGTTCATCTCCCGGGCGCCCAGGCTGCCCCAGGCGGAAACCACCAACGGGCGGGAATCCAGGCCCAGCCGTTTGCGGGCTTCCTCCCTGCGGGTATAGATAAACTCTCCCTGCACCGGCATCCCCACCACCTCGATCCGCTCCGGGTGGGGATAATGGGCCTTGCTTTCCTCAAAGCAGACCAAGATCCGGCTGGCGGTGTCGGCCACCATTCGGGTGGTAAGCCCCGGCATGGCGTTGGCCTCGTGAACCACCGTGGACACGCCCATTTTGGCTCCCTCCCGCAGTATGGGATAGCTGGCATAGCCGCCGGTGCCCACAATAACGTCCGGGGCAAACTGGCGGATGATCTGCCGGGCCTTGCGGTTCGCGCCGGCAATGTGCGCCAGCGCCGCCACATTATGGCAGACCCCCTTCGGCGTAAGCTTACGGTCAAAATGGGACACCCTCAGGGTGTTTAGGGCAAAGCCCGCCTTGGGCACCAGCGCTTCCTCCATACCGCCCCTGGCTCCGACAAACAGGATCTGGGCGGCGGGCTTTCGCTGTTTGACCAACTGAGCCACCGCGATGGCCGGATTGATATGGCCTCCGGTACCGCCACAGGTAAAAATTACATTCATTGTCGTTTCTTCCCCCACACAGGCTGATTTACGCACCAGCGGGACACGCTGAGAACCATGCCCGCCTCCGCCAGCTGAACCACCAAGGCCGTGCCGCCGTAGGAAAAGAAGGGCAAGGAAATGCCGGTAGACGGCAGAAGGTTGGACACCACCGCGATATTCAGCAGCACCTGCAGGCCCAAGACAGTGGTCAGGCCCACCACCAGGAGAAAGCCAAAGCGATCCCGGGCATGGAGGGCGATCCAATAGCCCCGAACCACAAGCAGGGTAAAGAGCAAGATCACAGCCACCGCGCCCACAAAGCCAAGCTCCTCGCACACAATGGCGAAGATATAGTCGTTTTGGGCCTCCGGCAGATACAGATACTTTTGCCGGCTTTTGCCCAGGCCTAGGCCCAGCAGGCCGCCGGAACCAATGGCATACCGAGACTGGATGACCTGATATCCCTTACCTGCGGCGTCGCTTTCCGGGTGAAGCCAAGCGGTGATTCGGTTACCGGCATAGCCCCGGGTAAGCAGATACACAGCGGCAAAAAGCACAACAAAAATCCCCAGCACAACAAACCACTTTTTGCTTGTGCCGCCTACAAACATCATCACCGCGCCAACGGCAAAGATGATCAGCGTGGCAGACAGGTGGGGTTCCAGCGCCAGCAGGCCCGCAATGGCCACCATAACGGCGGCAAAGGGCAGCACGCCATATTTCACCGTGTGCATCTGCCGGTAATACACGCAGATCATAGCGGAAAAGGACAGCACCAGGGCCACCTTGGCCAGCTCAGAGGGCTGGAAGGAGAGCGGTCCCAAGGACAGCCACCGCTTAGCGCCGTTTTCGCCGGTACCGATCAGCGGCACCAGGATCAGCAGGAAAATGGCGCCGGCCAGCACCGGCAGGGCCAAGCGATACCAGAAGAAATAATTCAGCCGGCTGATGGCCACCATGATGATCAGCCCCAAGGCGGCCAGGGACGCCTGGCGGACAAAGTAATAGGCGGAGTTGCCATCTTGATTTTGATAGGCAATCGCATAGCTGGAAGAAAACAGCATAACCAGCCCCAGGGCGGTCAAAATCAGCGTCAGCACCAAATAGGGCACATCCAGCAGGCCGTTTTCGTTGGGCGCGGTTTGCCGCCGCTGCCGCAGCGCGGCGGCAGGTCTTGCCTTTTTCTTCTCTTGTTTTGCCATGGCCTTATCTGCCATGTGCCACCCTCCCCTCAGGTTCTCGCTGGCTACAGCATCGGCTGTACGGCCAGGTAGGCCAAGGCGCAAAAGGCCAGGCTCACCGTTACAAACACCACCCAGATGCGCACCTCCTTCCATCCACACAGCTCAAAGTGATGGTGGATGGGCGTCATTTTGAAGATGCGCTTGCCGTGGGTAAGCTTAAAGTAGCTTACCTGTAAAATCACCGAAAGGGCCTCTATTTCATAGATAAAGCCCACCAAAAGCAAAATCAAAGGCATATCCAGGGCAAAGGCCAGGCCGCACACGGCGCCGCCCAAAAACAGGGAGCCGGTGTCGCCCATAAACACCTTGGCCGGATAAAAGTTATAGCACAAAAAGCCGCCCAAGCCGCCAAGCAGCGCCGCCGGGAACAGAGCCAGAGAAAGCTGCTTCATGGAAATAGCGGTAAGGATAAAAAACACCATCACCGGCATGGTGACGCCGGTGGCCAGGCCATCGATGCCATCGGTCAGATTGGTGCCATTGACATAGCCTACAATCAAAAACACCGCCAGGGCAATGTACAGCACCGGGTTTACCCCCAGGCGCACGGTGGTAAAGGGAATCCACAAATCGCAGGTCAGGCTACCGGTGCGATAGAGCACGCACAGATAGATCGCCGCCGCCACCAGCTGTAAAATCAGCTTTTGTAGGGAGGTCAGGCCCAGGTTGCGCTTTTTCTTTACCTTAATAAAATCATCCAAAAAGCCAATGATTCCATAGGCCAAAGCCAGCGCCAGCACCAACAGGTGGGTATAGTCCCCGGCGCCGATGCTGGTAAAAATGCACAAAAGGCTGGCACAGATAAACACAACGCCGCCCATGGTGGGGGTGCCCGCCTTGGAATTATGCCATTTGGGGCCAACCTCACGAATGGACTGCCCGGCCTTTAAGGCCCGCAACGCCGGGATAAACACCTTTCCCAGCAGCAGCGCCAACACAAAGGCTGCCAGGATCGACAGAATGATTCGGGTCATTTCTCTTTCCTCCGCTTATACTTGTATCTGGCAGACGCCAAAGCTCAGCCAAGACAGGCTCGCGCAAGCACAGCCCATGTACCCGCCTGGATGGGTGCTCCGGCTCCGCCGGCATGGACGCGGCTTACGTCTGCTCGGCCAAAAAGTGCTCCAGCACCCGCTCCATGTGCATGCCATGGCTGCCCTTAAACAGCAGGATATCCCCTGGGGTGGCATTGCGCCGCAGATCCGCCGCCAGCAGAGCGTGGCTGTCGTAGCATCTGGCCCACTCGGCCGGCATACCCGCGTCAACCGCGCCGGCCACCACTCGTTTGCTGTTGGGGCCGTAGGCAAAGACCATATCCGCCGCCTCGGCGGTTTGCTGACCCAGCCGATAGTGGGCAGCCTGGGCAATCAGGCCCAGCTCCAGCATATCCCCCAAAACGGCGATCCGTCTGCCCAGGGTCTTGCGGGAGGCAAGCACAGACAGCGCCGCTTCCATGGATTCCGGCCCGGCATTATAGCAGTCGGCAATGATGGTATAGCCCTTTTGCTCATAGATATGCTGCCGGTCGCCGGTGTTTTCAAACCGGGACAGGGCGTGGGCGATGGCCTGGGGCGGCACCTGCAAGGTCAGCCCCACGGCGATGGCCGCTAGGGCGTCGTACACATGGTGCCGGCCTTCGGCAGGGATGGTCACCCCGAAATCGCAGCCCATACCCACCGCCCGGAAGGAAATTTGCCCCTCCTGGCTGACAATATCCTTAGCCATAAGGTCGCAGGGGCTATCCACGCCGAAAAACAGCGGCGTTTGCTCCACCGGCGCTTGCCGCAGCAGCGGCTCATCGCCGTTAAAAATCACCGTTCCCCCTGGACGCAGGCCCTCCAAAATTTCCAGCTTGGCCTTTAAGATCCCCTGCCGTGAGCCAAGATGCTCAATATGCATGGTGCCGATATTGGTGATTACCGCAATATCCGGCTGGGCAATGGAGGTAAGGTAAGACAACTCTCCAAAGTGATTCATGCCCATCTCCACCACGGCGGCTTGGCAGCCTTTATCCATCGACAGCATTGTCACCGGTAGGCCAATATCGTTATTGAAATTTTTCTGGGTTTTGGTCGTGACATAGGCCTGGCTTACCACCGCCGCCGTCATTTCCTTGGTGGTGGTTTTGCCCACGCTGCCGGTAATGGCCACCACCGTGGGATCTACCTGCTGCCGCCAGCCCCGGGCAATATCCCCCAGGGCCAGACGGGTGTCGTCCACCAGCAGCACCGGCAAACCGGGAAGGGGCCGCTGGGCCAGCACCGCCGCCGCGCCCCGGGCAACGGCTCCGGATGCGTAGTCATGGCCGTCTCGCTGGCCCTGCAGGGCAACAAACAGCTGCCCCGGGGCCACCTGGCGGGAATCAAAGCCCGCGCCGGTGAACACAATTTCCTCATGCTCTGGCTGCACCGTTCCGCCGCAAAACTGAGCGGCCTGTTTCACTGTCAGCTCACACATGGTTTTCTCACTCCTTCGTTTCGGCCAGATAGGCCGCTACCTCTTCTCTCTCGTCTAGATGGGTCTTTTCCGTGCCCAAAATTTGATACGTCTCATGGCCCTTGCCGCACAGGACGATGATATCGTCCTTTTGGGCATGATCCATAGCCCAGCGGATCGCCTGGCGGCGGTTTTCCACCACCTGGTAGGGAGAAGCGCAATCCTTCAGCCCGGCCAAGATATCTTCAATGATCGCCATAGGCGGCTCGGTACGGGGATTGTCGGAGGTAATGACCGCCAGATCCGACAAGCTCACGCCGATTTTGCCCATAATGGGCCGCTTCAGGGGATCCCGGTCGCCGCCGCAGCCAAACACGGCGATGACTCTGCCCCGGCAAAAGCCCCGGACAGTTTTCAGCACGTTTTCTAAGGCATCCGGCGTGTGGGCGTAGTCGATCAAGACGGTATATTCCTTGCCTGGCGTGGGCACCACCTCTACCCTGCCCTTGACGCTGTGGGCCTTGGCCAGGGCCTGGGCAATGTCCTCCAGGGAAAGCCCCAGGGCCAAAGCGCCGCCCAGCACCGACAGGGCGTTACACACCGAAAACTCTCCGGGGATCCCCAGTCGCACAGGGGTCCTCTTTTCCTGATACACCGCCGTAAAGCGTACGCCGTCGGCCATCAACGCCACATCCTCGGCATACACATCCGCCTGGCCTTGGGCAGACACGGTCATACAGGGGCACGCGGCAGCCCTTTGCATGGTAGCCGCCGCCGGGTCGTCCAGATTGATCACGCCTTTGGCGCACAGCTGAAACAGCCGGGCCTTGGCCTGGCCATAGGCGGCCATGGTTTTATGGAAATCCAAATGATCCTCAGTCAAATTGGTGAAGATGCCCACGGCAAAGGGGATGGCGTCTACCCGGTGAAGGGCCAGGGCATGGGAGGACACCTCCATCACCACATGGGTGCAGCCCGCCTCCACCATCTGGGCAAACAGCCCTTGCAGCTCCCAGCTTTCCGGCGTGGTGCGCTCGGTGGGAATGACCTGCTGGCCAATTTTGTTTTCAATGGTGCCAATCAGCCCCACCTTGGCGCCTACAACCTGCTCCAGCACTTCCTTAAGAAGGCAGGTAGTGGTGGTTTTTCCGTTGGTGCCCGTAACGCCGATGACCGTGAGCTTTTGGGCTGGATGGCCATACCAGTTGGCTCCCAGCACCGCCAAGGCCTGACGGGAGGATGGCACCCGCACATAGGGGACATTCCCCTGGGGCGGGCGCTCGCACAGAACCACCACAGCCCCCTTTTCCATGGCGGAGGGAATAAACCGGTGGCCGTCGGCGGCAAAGCCGGTGATGGCCACAAACAGGTGGCCCGGCAGGGTCTTGCGGGAATCGTAGCTTACGCCGGTGATTTCCATAGACAAATCCGCAGTTGCGTCCAGCACCTGGACGCCTTGCAGCAACGCGCTTAGCTTCATGTGTATGCCTCCTAATCCTGGGCGGAGTGATCGGTATATTCCGCAGTGATGGTGGTACCTCGGGCAACCTCTGTGCCAGGGGAGATATCCTGGCTGGTAACCGTGGCCAAGCTACTGGTGGAACCTTTGGTTTGCAGATACAAACCAAGGCTTGTCAGGGCGTTATTGGCCTGGGAGCGGGACATTCCCGTCAGATCCGGCACAGTCACCTTATCCTTCGGCACTTCCTCGCCCATGTACAAGATCACCTCAGAGTTGCCGGGGATCTGCGCGCCGGCCTCGGGAATCTGGCCGGTGACCTGCTGCCCCTCGCCCACGACAATGTAGGTCAGGCTTTGGGCGGCCAGGGCTTCCTTGGCCTCCTGCTCGGTCATGGCCGTTACCGCAGGCATTTCCACATTCACCGTGGCCATATCGATCTGGCTGTAATCCGGCTGCACGCCCAGGTAGGGCAGGGTATCGGCAAAAATGTCCCGCGTCACCGGCGCGGCCATAACGCCGCCGGAGATATAAACGCCTGTGGAGGTGCTGGGCGTATCCAGCGCCACAAGGACAATATACTGGGGGTCATCCATAGGGGCAACGCCTACAAAGGAGACGATCTTATCGTCTACTGCGTTGCCGTTTTCATCAAACACGTCCAGCTTTTCCGAGGTGCCTGTTTTGCCGCCGATACGATAGCCGGACAGCGCCGCGTTGCCAGCGGTACCATCGGTTACCACAGACTCCATCAGCTGACACATAATGGCGGAGGTATCCTCGCTGATGACCTGCCGGAGCACCGTCTTTTGGTTTTGCTGCACCACGTTGCCCTCCGAATCCAGCACCTGATCCACCACATAGGGCTTAAGGAGATATCCGCCATTGACCACAGCGGATATGGCCCGCACCAGCTGAATGGGCGTAACCTTAAAGGACTGGCCAAAGGACGCGGTGGTAAGATAGGATGTGCCGTACTTATCGTTGTTGCTTAGCAGTTCCTCATCGTAGAAGTAGCCAACAGCCTCGCCGGTAGTATCAATGCCGGTTTTCTCCATCAGGCCAAATGCCTCCACATACTGATACAGCTTTTCGCCTCCCAGCTGCAGGCCGATATGGGCAAAAGCAATGTTGCAGGAATTTTGCAGGGCTTGGGGCGTTTGCTGCGCCCCATGGCCGGTGGCTTTCCAGCAGTGCAGGGTCTGTTCACGGCCGGGGATATCTTCCGCGCCGCCGCAGTAAAAGCTGCTATCCAGGCTTACCGCCCCTTCCTCCAAAGCGGCGGCCAGGGTAATGGTCTTAAAGGTGGAGCCTGGCTCATAGCCGTCAGACACATTGCGGTTACGCCACTGCTTTAGCCGGGCTGCCGCCACTGCTTCATTATAGAGAGTTTTTGCCTCGGTATAGGCCGTGGTTCCCTCGGTTTGTTGGTTCATCTCCGTTTCCAACTCCGCCAGCTCGGCCAAGGTAGCTTCGTCGGTGATCTCCAGGTAGTTGTTGGGGTCATAGCCACCCAGGGTGGCCATGCCCAGCACAGCGCCGGTATTCACATCCATCATAATGGCAAAGGCCCCGTTTTGCACATCGTACTTTTCTATGGCCGCCTGAAGATTTTTTTCCAGATAATACTGCACTGTGGCATCAACGGCCAGCACCAGGCTGTAGCCATCGGTGGCCTCGTAGTATTTTTCGTAGTTGTAGAGCATCTCCGTTTCGTAGTTGCCCTTAGTGGTCACCACGGCGCCGGCTGTGCCCTGCAAGGTATCATCATAATAGGCCTCCAGCCCCTCTGCGCCCTCATTGGTCGCATTGGTAAAGCCCAAAAGCTGAGAAGCCAGCATACCATGGGGATAATACCGCTGGGAGTCCGACTCCAGGTGGATGCCGGTAAGCCCGTTGGTGCTGATAAACTCCCGCACCTGGTCGGCCACCTCCTGGGGTTGCTTTTTGGCAATGACCTTATAGCGCATCTTGGTGTCTTCCGTCTGCTGGGCAATCCAAGTCGCGTCCACATCCAAAATCGACGACAGGCCCTGGGCGATGAAGTTCACATCCTCCTCGGCCTGACTGATCTCCAGCGGATCAAGAAACACATTTTCCACCGTGGTGGAGGCCGCCAGCACATTCATATTCCGGTCATAGATTACGCCCCGGTCGGCGGTGATGGCCGTGCTGCGGGTTTGATTGTCGATGGCTTGGCTTTCGTATTTGTCATGGTTGACGATCATCAGGGAAAATAGGCCGATGCTCAGGGGAACCACCAGCAGCACCGCCGCCGCCAGCATCAGCCCGGTTGCCCGGCGCATAGCGCCCCTATCCGCCTTCTCCCAGTTAAAGGGCTGGCGCTTGTTCGGCGTTTTGTTTTTTGCTTTGCGCGGCCTTCTGCCACCGCTTCCTTGTTCCATAGCATTCCTTCCTAGGGGCGCCGACAGCCCCTAACCGTTCGCCGCGAAACACGGCAATAGATTATGATAGGGCGGCAGTGGACATGCCGCCCTTACAGTGACGGGACAAGCCCGGGAAAGTCGCCGCGTCTACGGGCGGCGGTCAGACGCCTTTTATCGTCCCCTTGTCCATCCTATGTATCACTGGGAAAAATATTCAATAAGTCCCTTAAAGCTATCCCGAATCGCGGCCCAAACCGTGCCCGGCAGAGAATGCTCCTCTGACACAATAACCTCGGCCTTGTCCTCTACCGGAATATTCAGGTAGACCTTCTGGCTGGCTGTAGGCTGGCGCATCCCCAAGCCCTTGGCCTGAGACTCGATCTTGCTTAGGTCAATGCCGTTTTCATAGGTCGATTGGAGATCCGCGTTTTCCTCCTGCAGCTCTGCCAACTGGTCGTTTAACTCCCCCACCCGGCTAGTTGCCTCGTACAGCTGCACATAGCCATAAACCACCATGAACAGCAAAATCGCCACCACAGCCGTGCCGACCACGCCAAAAGGCGCTACGGCGGTTTTGGCCCGGGCCTTAGCTTTTTTCCGCTTTTTGGACGAAGACTTGGCCTTGGGCTTTGGGGCCGGCTCTTCCGGCAAAGGCTGGGCTATATTGCCGCTGTATTGGGGGGAATATATATCATATGCAGTTGTACCGCTGACGGGATAATTTCGCCGCGCTTTGGCTGCCATAGCTGTCGTTCCTTTCATACGCGATTTCCAGTAAAAAATCGGCCTCTCACGGCGATCCACAGGTGTTTTGCGGGAAAACGCCGTCTATCTAAGCTTCGGAGGAAAGCCGCTGGGCAATGCGCAGCTTGGCGCTGCGCGCTCTGGGATTGGCCTGGATTTCTTCTTGAGAAGCCACAATCGGCTTTCGGTTCACCAGGCGCACCAGAGGCGTTTTGCCGCAAACGCAAACCGGAAACTCCGGCGGGCAGGTACAGCCTTTTGCTCCCTGCTGGAAGGCATGTTTTACGATCCGATCTTCCAGAGAGTGGAAGGTGATCACCGCCAACCGTCCTCCAGGCTTTAGGTGGTCAATGGCGGTTTGCAGCATTTGCTCCACCGCTCCCAGCTCGTCATTCACCGCAATACGGATGGCTTGAAAGCTGCGCTTTGCCGGGTGCTGCTTCTCCCGCAAAGCGGCGGCGGGCATGGCCTTACGGATAATCTCCACCAATTCCAGGGTGGTTTCTATGGGCTTTTCCTCCCGGCTAGCCGCAATGGCGGCGGCAATACGGGGCGCGTAACGTTCCTCCCCGTAAGCATACAAAATCCGGCACAGCTCCTGCTGGGGCCAGGTGTTCACCACCGTGTATGCCGTCAAGCTGGCTGTAGGATCCATGCGCATATCCAAGGGGGCGTCCGCCATATAGGAAAATCCCCTTTGGGCATCGTCCAACTGGGGAGAGGAAACGCCCAGGTCAAACAGCATCCCATCTACGGCAGGTAAATTCAGCCGGGAAAGGATCTGGTCAAGGTTGCGAAAATTGTTGTGCACCAAGGTCACCCGATCCGCCCAAGGGGCCAGGCGCTCCTTGGCGGCGGAAAGAGCCGTTTCATCCTGATCCACGCCCACAAGCCTGCCGGTGGTTAGCCGCCGGACAATTTCACAAGCATGACCCGCGCCGCCTAGGGTGCCGTCTACATACACGCCCTCCGGCTTGATGGCCAAGCCCTCGATGCTGGGGCGCAGCAGCACAGAGCAGTGGTGAAAGGCCGTCAAAGTCCCAATTCCTCCATCACCGCGGTGAGATTTTCCGGCGTAAGCTGGATCTGCTCCTGGGCGGCAAAGGTCTGGGCGTTCCAGATCTCCGCATGGTCGCCCTGGCCGATAAAGGTGACCTCTTCGGTCAGCCCGGCATAGTTTCGCAGCTCAGCAGGGATGAGAAACCGGCCTTGCTTATCCGGCTCACACTTGGCCACATTGGCAAAGAAAAAGCGGAACTTCCCCGCCTTAGACATGGGCAAAGCGTTAAAGCCGGCCTCAATGGCGGACCATTTGGCCGTGGGATACACAGATAGGCAGCGGTCTACGCCGATAGTGACATAGAATACCTCGCCCAACTCCTCCCGCAGCTTAGAGGGCACGAACAGTCGGCCCTTGGGGTCGACGCTATGGGTATATTTGCCAAACATGTTCTCGCCTCCTCCACTTTGCTCCTTTTTGCTCTTTTCTTTACCACTTCACTGCTAGTATACAGGGATTGCGGAAAAAATGCAATACTTTTTGGCCATCTTTTTTCCGATTTGCAATTTTTTTGGTCTGGCTGCTGGAAGAGCTTGGGGTTTTATGAAATTTGCGGAAAATTATACCATACAGATATTTTCCCGCAAGCGGGGGCAAACGGAAACCTGCCTTGCCTGCATGACCCCAGAAAAGGGATCCCATCATTGCCTGCCGTTAGGCCCTTAGCGAATATGCAAACGCCCAGCCCCAGAGATACCTGGAGCCGGGCGTTTATAGACGAAAAACTGCGGCAAGGAAAGCTCCTTGCCGCAGAAATGGACGAAAAGGGTCTTACTTAACCTCGACCTCAGCGCCGGCGTCCTTCAGCTCGCCAGCCAGCTTCTCCGCGTCATCCTTGGAGATGCCTTCCTTAACCGCCTTAGGAGCGGAGTCGACCAGTTCCTTAGCTTCCTTCAGGCCCAGGCCGGTAGCGCCACGGACAGCCTTGATGACAGCGATCTTGTTGGCGCCAACACTCTTGAGAATGACGTCGAACTCGGTCTTCTCTTCCTCAGCGGCAGCACCGCCGGCAGCGGGAGCAGCAACGGCAGCGGCAGCGGCGGAAACGCCAAAGGTGTCTTCCAGGGCATGAACCAGCTCAGCCAGCTCCAGCACGGACAGGGACTTTACTTCTTCGATGAGAGCAGCAATTTTTTCACTCATGGTAATATCCTCCAATTATTACATCTGTTTTTTGGATTTTGCCTTATACTGATTCTTCATAAAACCTAACAGTTTTATGAAGAAGGAACCGCCTAAGCAGCGCTTCCCTTTTGTGGCGAATCGCCACAAAAGTCATCTCATACAGTTCTTAACGCACCTACGGTGCTATGAAAAAGGTGTTCCACCTTTTTCATAAGAACTAGTATTATTCGGCAGCGGGAACTTCTTCCTTCTGGGCGCGGATTTGATCCAGAACAAACGCCAGGGAAGAGATCGGGGCCAAGAACGTACCCAGAACCTGGGCGATAAGGGCGTTCTTGGAAGGCAGCTCACCAAAGGCGGCCAGATTTTCAACGCTCTGGACTTGCCCTTCTACGATACCACCCTTGATTTTCAGAACCTTGTTCTTTTTGGCAAACTCGCTTACGATACGGGCCGGGGCAATGGGATCATCCGTGGTGCAAGCCATGGCGGTAGTGCCGTTGAGGATCTCATCAAACTCGCTGTAGCCAATCTTATTGGTGGCAAAGCGGGTCAGGGTGTTTCTCACAACGGTGTAGTCCACACCGGCTTCACGGAACTGCTTGCGCAGCTCGGTATCCTGAGCGACATTGATGCCCTTGTAGTCGACGAAAACCACAGAGGTTGCGGCCTGGATTTTCTGGGCCAGCTCCTCAACGATCGCCTTTTTGCTTTCCAGCACTTTTGCGTTGGGCATTTAGGTGTCACCTCCGAAAAAAATAAGTGTCTCCATGCCAAAAGACATGAGGACACAGAAAATACATGCTGTACGTTCCTCGGCAGGAAGGAGTTCTCCATTACGGCGCAAGGCCACCTGCTGTCTCTGGCAACAGGCAAATGATAACAAAATTCACGGCAGATGTCAAGGGTTATTTTGCAAAAAATCATGAAAACTACGGAATTTTCCAACAAAGTGCCCGGCATGTGCATGCCGGGCACTTTGTTGCGTTCCCAAAAGACGGTCGCCTTTTAGGGCCAAAGGCTGCTTGGCCTTAATATTTGCTGGTGTTCACCTTTACGCCGGGCCCCATGGTGGAAGCCACAACGCAAGACTTGATATACTGGCCCTTAGCCGCGGCAGGCTTTGCCTTGACCACAGCGCCAACTAGAGCATCCAGGTTCTCGTTGAGCTTCTCCGCGCCAAAGGAAACCTTGCCGATGGGGCAATGGATGATGTTGGTTTTGTCCAGACGGTACTCAATCTTACCGGCTTTGATCTCATTGACCGCCGCCGTAACGTTGGGGGTAACGGTACCAGACTTGGGAGAAGGCATAAGACCCTTGGGGCCAAGAACCTTACCCAGACGGCCTACGATACCCATCATATCCGGGGTAGCCACAACAACGTCAAAGTCAAACCAGTTTTCCTTGGTGATTCTCTCCACCAGATCCATACCGCCAACATAATCCGCGCCGGCAGCGACAGCCTCGTCCGCCTTAGCGTCCTTGGCAAATACCAGCACCTTGCGGGTTTTGCCGGTGCCATTGGGCAAAACAATGGCGCCGCGAACCTGCTGGTCGGCGTGGCGGGAGTCAACACCCAGACGGATGTGGATCTCTACAGTTTCATCAAACTTGGCGGAGGCGGTCTTTACCACCAGGGCCAAAGCATCAGCGGGGTCATACTGCACAGAGCGATCGATCTGCTTTGCGCTATCTTGGTATTTTTTACCTCTAAACAATGTAATATCCTCCTTAATGTGGTGATGCGGAATGATCCTCCCACGTTTTGCCTATACGGCGATCAGTCAACGACGACAACGCCCATGGAGCGGCAAGTGCCCTCCACCTGGCTCATGGCGGCCTCAATGGTAGCCGCGGTGAGATCGGGCATCTTTCTTTCCGCGATTTCCCGAACCTGCGCCTTGGTGATTTGGGCTACCTTATCCTTGTTCGGCACGCCGGAGCCTTTGTCGATCCCCAGGGCCTTGAGAATCAAGGTGGGGGTGGGGGGCGTCTTGGTGACGAAGGTGAAGCTGCGGTCAGCATAAACCGTAATGACCACAGGGATCTTAAAGCCTGCCTGATCCTTGGTGCGCTCGTTGAATTCCTTAATAAACTGGGAAATATTCACGCCGTGCTGGCCCAGCGCCGGGCCTACCGGAGGGGAAGCAGTCGCTTTTGCTGCGGGAATCTGCAATTTAATATAGCCTGTAACTTTTTGTGCCATGTTCAGCACCTCCTAGATAGATGTGGTTCATACGCGTACGCGTACATTTGGCGGGGCCATCGCCCCTCCCACTTTTTGGCCGCCCTGCGGCCGGGAAATCACTCGGCAATTGCCTCCACCTGATCCAGCTCCAGCTCAACCGGGGTCTCCCGGCCGAACATAGACACA
>CAYVWG010000029.1:0-3773 GCA_964455425.1 uncultured Oscillospiraceae bacterium
ACGGTCTTACCTGGTATGCAGGGCTGAATCTTGCCTTCCTGTTGGCGGCTGCTTTAGCGGTGATTTTTTCCATAAAAAACAGCGGTATTTTTAAGCGGCGCCTTCATCTGGTGCTGTTGCTGCTCTCCGGAGCCATTATCCCGTTTTGCGTATGTCTATGGTATTTTGCTTCTCCTGACACCTTTTATGAGACTAGGATGCTGCAAAGCATATGCGTCTGCTTTATCCTTGTTGCCGTGCTCTGCGAACGGTGGCTAAAGCCGGGAAAACGCGCGGTTGCTACAGCGCTTCTCTTTGCCATTATATGGAACAATGGGATTATTGCGAATAAGTTCTACTACTATATGAACCTATGCTATGAAAGAAGCTACGCCACAGCGGTGGAAATGCAGACGCGCATCCATTTGGCGGACGATGGTACCGCCAAATCTGTTGCCTGGGTTGGCAGTCTGGAGGGATTTTCCGATGAATTTCACACAGACATGGCCGGCTTCGGATCTTTCGGAGCGTTAGTAAACCCCTTCCGAAATCTAATGGTGGGGAATACCTTTTCCATGCTGTTTATGTCGCAATTCACGGATTTTGAGCTGGAATATTACCGAACCCATCCGGAAGAAAAGGTCGCGCAAATATCCTATATTGGGTCGGTAAGTCCGGTTCCCAAAGACTGGTCCGTTACCTTCCCCGGCGTTGACGCGGAAACATTGGCACAGCTAAAGGCTTCCGATGAGGTGGCAAATATGGGGATCTGGCCCGGAGCCGACTCTGTCCAGTTGATTGGAGACACCATTGTCGTTAAACTGTCTGATCCAGAGGAGGGGTAACGCTGTCGTTCAGCACTGGTTATCTCCCTGATCATGAGCGTTGTTGCGTCAGGGGAAAACCTACCGTCTAACATTGGGGGCCGGGGCGTATACCCGGCCCCCTTGCCGCGTCTGTCTAGGGGAATTTTGCCAAAATCTATTGCAAAGTTTTCCGTTTAATGGTATGCTTATGCTTGATGGGTATGGTTCCAGGCGGCTGCCTGCCGATACCCTTAGAAGAAGACAGAAAGCGGTTGCACACTATGACGATCACACAGCACACCCTGTCGGCAAAAAAACGGCGGATTTTGGAAATTTTGGTCATTGTCCTGCTGGCAGCGGTTTTTATGGCCATACAGCTCCGCCGGTTTCCCACCCCGCCGTGGGATCAATACCTTTCCTGGCGGCAGTCCGATACCTACAGCATGGCCCTGAACTTTGCCCAGTACGATATGAACCCCCTTCAGCCCCAGCTCAATTACGACGGCACAGGGGGCAACTACGCCCAGCTGGAGCTGCAGATCGTGCCTTGGCTTTCCGCGGTGCTGTTTCGGCTGCTGCACACCACCTCCTGGGCCATCCCCCGGGGGATCTGCTGCCTATTCTTTCTTGGCTCGGCGGCCTATCTGTACTTGCTCTTAAAGCAGTTTACCGGCACAGCGGCCTCCTTGGCCGGGCTGTGGGTGTATATGTTTATCCCCTTGTCCATGCTCATTGCCAGCTCCATTTTGCCGGAATCCTGCGCCATGTTCTTTTGCTGCGCCGCGGTATACTATCTTAAGCGGTATATGGACACCGCCCGCCCGGGCTTTGCCCTGACCGCCGCCGCCATGACGGCTCTGGGGATCATGGAAAAAACCCCCATGGCCTTTATTGGCATCCTATTTTTGTATGTGCTTTTTCATGTGCTGGGGAAATCCGCCTGGAAACGCCCGGTGTTTTACGCCTCCGGCTTGGTGGCCCTGGCGCCGCCGGTGCTCTTTTTATGGTATACCTCCCGCCACTCGGTGTTTCAGTTTGTCGATGGCATCGCCACCAAGCACGTGCTGAGCGAAAAGCTCTTTTCCCTCTTCACCAAAGACGGCCTGCAATTTTTCTACACCGCCATCAACGACTACTTTGGCTGGATCCTTGTGATCTTGGCCGCTATCGGCCTGTTTTTGGCGGTGAGCAAGCCCTACCGCTTTTATCTCTTTTGGGCCGTTTCCTTCCTTTTGGAAAGCGCCACCATTATCGCCGCCATCCGGTGCTATTACTACCTGGTGTTTATGCTCCCGGTCTGCGCGGCGCTGGTATCCTTGACCCTGCAGGAGCTGGCAAAGTGCAAGCGCTCCGTGGCGCTGGTCACCTGCGCGGCAACGGTCATCATGACCGCCTCCCTTACCCGGCAGCGGTGGCCCTCCACCCAGGTGGACGCCTCCATAGATCAGGTAGGCCAATTTATTGCCGAAAATGTGACCCAAGAGGAGGGCCTGGCCATTGCGGTGATCAATCCCGCCTATCTCAACGCCGCCAACCGGTGCGGCTACCGGGCCAACATCCAATATTACGACTACATCCCCACCGGCCCTGAGGCGGAAATTGCCTATTTTATCGACCACGGGGTGGAAAAATTTGTGGTGGTCAACCACTGGGTGTACAACGACGCCGAGGGAACCTATCTTGCCTATCTGAACGACAACTTCCCCATCAGCGCCGAATCGGAAAATTGCACCATTTACGATCTGACCGCAAGGAAGGTAAGCTAGATGAAACGATTCCCCCTTCTACAGCGGTTTTCCATGCTGCTTAGCTATTTTTCTCATTCTGTCCTGTCCACGCTTTTGGACGTGGTGTTGGTGTGGCTGCTGATGAACCGCGCCGGCGTGCCCTTGGTGGCGGCCAACACCATAGGCGTTGTGGCCGGATTTCTCCTGGGGTTTTTGCTGGATGTAAAATCCACCTTCCGCACCGCCTACAGCCTGCTGTCCTTTTTGGTGTATTTTGGCACCTTCCTCCTAGGACTGGCCCTGGCCGACGGGCTGATCGCCCTGGCCTATCGGCTGACGGAGGATCTCTTCTCCCCCAAGGTGAGCTTTTTGCTGAGCAAGGGCGTGTCCATCGTCCTGCCGTTTTTCGTCCTGTATTTTGTGCGTAAGCGCCTGTACCAAATGCTACAAGCTAGAAAGAAGAAGCCATGAAAACGCTATTTGTCTATCTGCCCTGCTACAACGAGGCGGGCAACATCCGCAGCCTGATTGAAGAGTGGATGGCGGAGCAGCCCGCTCTGGCCAGCGCCGGCTATGCCTTGGCGGTTATCCCCATCAACGACGCCAGCACCGACAACACCCTAACCATCCTCCGGCAGCAGGCGGCCCGGTATGCTTGCCTGCGGTATATCTCCCACAAGAAAAACCAAAACCTAGGCGGGGTGCTGGCCACCGCCATCCGTGACTTTTTGGCGTCCTCCGGCCCGGAGGATCTGCTGTGCTTTATGGATGGGGACGATACCCACAAGCCCAAGTTTGTCCACGCCATGCTGCAAAAGCTGGACGGCCCTCAGCAATGCGTGATTGCCTCACGATACCAGCCGGGAGCGCAGATCCAAGGGGTGCAGGAAAACCGAAAGCTCTTTAGCGATGGAGCCAGGCTGTATTACACCCTGATCCTCCACGTGCCCCATGTGCGGGACTATACCTGCGGCTACCGGGTCTATACCCGGCAGGCCCTGGCCAAGGCCGCTCAGCGGTTTGGAGACGATCTGATCCAAAACAAAAGCTTTGCCTGCATGATGGAGCTGCTGTATAAGCTCCACCGCACCGGCTGCACCTTCTCCGAGGTTCCCTTTACGCTATACTATGACGAGAAACAGGGCGAGAGCAAAATGAATCTTCGCAAAACCATCCACGACAGCTTGCTGACCGCCCTGCAGCTGCGCTTTTGCCGCAAATAAATCGTGCTGAGACGTATTCCGTCTCAGCACGTTCGTTT
>CAYVWG010000029.1:3873-19343 GCA_964455425.1 uncultured Oscillospiraceae bacterium
TCCGATAATCGAATCGATGCCATAATATTTGCTGATGGCCCAGTTGGGCCAGGTGTTGGGATCCTCCGTATCCAGATCCTTTGTGCCCCAAAGGGCGCTGTATTTTGTGGCAGGATAGATGCAGGCAAAGGACAGATCGGATCCCTCCTTGCCAGCGCTTTGCTGGATCACCTCCACCCGCTGCTGATAGCTGACATGGGTCTGCCAGATATCCTGCACGCCATAAACCACAGACAAAGCCACCAAAACCGCCAATATCCCGCCGCCTACCCGGCAGATGCCCCGGCTTACCGCCGTTTTTGCCAGCTCCGGCAGCAAAACGGCGCAGGCCAGCACCAGCAGCATGGCGCTGGTGCACATGCAGCGCTGGGGATAATAGGCGGCGGCAATGGTCATGTAGTTGGCGCACACCGCCCCAAAGGCCAGCACGCCGGAGAGCGCCACCCGCCGGGACGGCCCATACAGCACCAGTCCCAGGCCAAACAGGCCCGCCCACACCAGGAAGCAGGGCAGCAGCTCGGCCTTAAGCATGTCCGTTGCCGTCATAAACCGCTGAAGCAGGGCCGTCATCGTCAGCGCTCCCTGCTTTGCCGCCATCTCCGCCGGGATGGAAAGCAGTATCCCATAGCCAAGGCAGGCTCCGCCGATGGGCAGCCACAGCCAGCATTTCAGCCCTTGGCGCTTACGGGCGACCATCAACACCAACAAGATCACCGCCAGCAAAGTCACGATAAAGGAGGTGATCTCCGTGTACATGCCCACCAAAACCGATCCTAGGATAAACAAGATCTTTTGCCAAAGCTTGGGCATAGACGCCCTTCCTGTCAGCCACAGCCGGAGATAGGGGAGCAAAAACACCAGTCCTGCCGCCAGGCCCCACAGATAATTCAGCGCGCCCACCTGCCACAGGGCCACCTGGCCATAGGCGGGGGTGACATACCAAAAGCCTGCCGCGATGGCCACAAACAGGGGCCAGCTGCGCCGCTCTCCCCCGTTGGCCACCCGGTACAGCAAATAGATCAGCAGCGTATATACCCCGGCGTTGCAAAGATTAAACCACAGCTTTGGCGCCATAAGAAACAGCTGCTCCATGGCGTGGGGGATCACCCGGCCGTTCATGTGCAGGCTGTGGGTGCGCATCGACGCCGCCACATCGGAAAGAGAGGACAGCCTTTGCTTGGTCAGGAAGCTATACATATACACATAGTCGTCGGCCAGATAGGGCGTAAGGGCGTTGAGGATGACTTGGCACGCCGCCAAAATCAGCAGGCAAAGAACCAACATGGCCTTGGAATCCCTTTTGTTCATACAAGCTCCTTTTTGTTCCGCTCAGGGGACGGCGTTTGCCCTCCTCCGCGTCGTGTTTCCCAGAAACAGGGTTATACTCGTTCTTATGAAAAAGGTGGAACACCTTTTTATCGCACCGCAGGTGCGTTAAGAACGGTATGGGACGACTTTTGTGGCGATTCGCCACAAAAGGGAAGCGCGGCTTAAGCGCTTCCTTCTTCCTAAAACCTAACGGTTTTAGGAAGAAGCAGTACTACTCCCGCTGGGCTTCGGATACATACCGGTAATAATCGCAGGCCAAAATGGCGTTGCACAGATCTACCTCTTGCACCACCTGGGCGCTGCGCTGGGCAATGTACTCGGTCATTTCCCCGGTGTAGTTTGCGCTGTAGTAAATCTCCCCGTCATACCAGGCATAGCCCCGGAAGGGGGCGTAGCCGCCGCCGGCAGAGAAGGCGTCGTTGCCCACAAAAAGAGACAAATCGACATCCAGATCAAACAGGTTGGCCAGGGTGGGCAAAATATCGATGCTGGAGGTCACCTTGGTGATCTGCTGGGCCGGCGTGTCCTGGCTGTAAATGAAGAAGGGCGTCCACTGGGCCATGGTGGTATCCTCCACGCCCTTAAAGGCCACAATTTGGGCGTCGTTGCCGTAATAGTAGTTGTAGTGGTCGGCGTAAAAGGCCACCACCGTGTCCTCTAGCCGGCCCTCTTCCTCCAGGGCGGCAAACAGCTGGCCCACAAAGGCGTCCGTCTCCATGGCGTGGGCCACGGCCCACTGGTAGCTTTGCAGATCCTCATCGGTAAGGCCCTCGTAGGGCATATAGGCCTCTACCGCCGCCTTGGCCTGGTCGATGTGGCTGGTGGTGATCTCACTTTCATCGTTGTAGGGGCCATGGCCGGAAAAGGTAATGATGAAGGTAAAATAGGGATCGTCGCTGACCATGTCCTCATAGCCGCACATCAGCTGGGTGTCCATCTGATAGTTTGCCATGCCCATATCCGTGCCGCTGTGGTAGGCCTCATAGCCCAAATTTAGATGCACCTGCTCCCGGCTGTATACATCGCCCTCCGAGCCGTGGAAGCTGTTGGCGCTGTAGCCCTGGGCGCGAAACAGATTGGCCAGGGAATAGGGATAGCTGTTTTGGGTGTATACCTTTTGCGACACCGTTCCCGTGGCGGGGATCAGGCCGGTGTTGGCGGTAAACTCCGTGTTGAAGGTGCCCCCGGCAATAAACACAGAAGAAAAATGCTGGGTAAAATCCAGGCTGCCCTGTTTAATGGCCCACAAATTGGGCATATACTCTTCGGTGAGCATCCAAGAATCGATGGCCTCCAGCTGGATCAAAATCAGATTTTTCCCCGCGAACAGGCCGGTCATCTCGTTGTCGCCGGTTTGCTTTTGGGCCACATAGGCGTCGATTTGCTCGTATTGCTCCTCGTTTTGCTCGTCCTTTAGCCAATCGGCAATGCCAAGGGAGCGGTACAGATCCCGGAAGGTGTACTGATACAGCCCGCAAAGCATAATGGCCCGGTTGGGATCGTTGAAATTTTCATATACCGCGTAGTCCGCGTGGATGTCGTAGCTGTCATCCCAGGCCATGGTCTGTACCTCTTGGGGGATGGTGGCCTTGGCCCCAAAGATCCCGCCAACACCCAGCGCCGCCAGGCACAGGGCCACCCACAGCCGCCGCTTTTTGCCCCTTTCCCTGGGCACCAGCACAAAGGCCAGCGCCATCAGCACCAGGCACAGGGCCAGCGCCGCCAGCAGCGCCTTGCGCAGCACGATGTAGTCTGCCGAAAGAAAGGCAAAGCCGTCGTCGGCAAAGCCCAAATCGGCAAAGGAAAACACATGCCCAAACATATTGGCCATAACCCCATGCACCAAAATCAGCACGGTGTTGAGCACAAATATCACCGCCATAAAGATCCGCTTGCCTACCCTTGGCAAGGCTAGCAGCAGGGCGCAAAGCACCAGGCTCCAGCCCAGGGTGAACAGGCAGGGCGTAGCGGCCAAAACATCGGTGGCGCCCAAAAAGCGGTAAAAATAGCGAAAAACCCCATCCAGCAGCAAAAAGGACACAAACGCCGGCGCAAGATAAAGATTCCGGCGCAAAACGCCCGGAAGGGCCTTGGTGGTTTCTCTGGTCATATAAAACTCCTTGTACTATACTTCCGGCGGGGCTTGCCCCCCGCCTGGCAGGCGCTTTGCGCCATCTCGCCCCGCCCCCGTTGGGAGCTTCCCTCCCAACGGCGGCATTTTTCCTATATTATAACAGGTTTTCCCCAGTTTGCAAGGGAAGCCCTAGGAGAAAATCTTGCCTTTGGACGAAAAAAAGGGAAATCCCGCCCTTTGGCCGGAATTTTTACAAAATGTTCATCCAACACCCGGCCATTACGCTATAATAACCATAAAGCTACAAAAAGCGCCCATGGGGCGTCCGCCCGGGCTTTTTTGTTGCATGATGAGAAGAGAGGAATCGCCATGGCATGCAAAGTTTTGATCGTAGAAGACGATAACAATATTGCCGACCTTTTGCGCCTGTATCTAGAGCGGGAAGGCTACACGGTCCTTCTGGCGGCGGATGGAGGCCAGGGCGTGGAGGCCTTCCGCCGGGAGCAGCCCCAGCTGGTGCTGCTGGATATTATGCTGCCGGTGCAAGACGGCTGGGCCGTGTGCCGCACCATCCGGGCGGAGAGCACCACACCGGTGATTATGTTAACCGCCAAGGGCGAGGTAGAGGATAAGGTCAACGGCCTAAAGCTGGGGGCGGACGACTACATCACCAAGCCCTTTGAGATGCGGGAGGTGCTGGCCCGGGTGGAAGCGGTGCTTCGCCGGGCGGGGGAGGCGCCGAAGAAAAACAGCAAGCGGCTGTGCTTTGACAAGCTGATCATCGACATGGACGCCTTTGTCCTTACGGTCAACGGCAAGCAGGTGCCCACGCCCCCGAAGGAGATGGAGCTTTTGTACCATCTGGCCTCCACACCCAACCGGGTGTATACCCGCAACCAATTGCTGGACGAGGTATGGGGCTTTGACTATTTTGGCGACACCCGCACGGTAGACGTACATATCAAACGTCTGCGGGAAAAGCTGGAGGGCGTGTCCACCCAGTGGGCGCTGAAAACCGTGTGGAGCGTGGGCTATAAGTTTGAGGTGCTGTAGGCTATGCGGCGGATGTTTTCCCGGCAGCTGACCCTTACCCTGGGCCTGGTGCTGCTTACCCTGCTGGTGGTCAGCCTGAGCTTTCAGTTTTTCTATTACCGCCACACCATCGAGGTGATCCAGGAAGAGCTTTACAGCACCGCCAGCTCTGTGGCGGACGTATCCGGCCTGGTTCAGGAAAACACGCTGCCCATGCAGCTGATTTTAAGCTTTGCCGCCCGCACCTCCAACAACGACACCCTGATCTGCGACGAAACCGGACAGGTGATCGCCTGCTCCTGCGGCCTGCAAAGCTGCCAGCACCTGGGCTACCAGTTTTCCCTGGAGGATCTGCAAAGCCAGGACGGGCTGCGGTATTCCTCCCGCCTGACCAACCAGGTTTATGGGGAAAAGCGCCTGGCGGTGGTGGTGCCCGTCGACGAGGGCAGCTGTTATGTGGTCACCTCCACCGATCGTTCCAGCCTAAACCAGATCATGGTGGACTGCACCCAAATGAATCTGCTCACCATTCTACTGGTGCTGCCCTTGACGGTGCTGGTGGTGTATATTTTGGTGCGGCGGCAGACCCTGCCCATGAAGGGCATGGCCCAGGCGGCCCGCCGGTTGGGCCGGGGGCAGATGGATGTGCGGGTGCCCACTGGCGGCAACAACACCGCCGAGATGGACGAGCTGGCCGTGGCCTTTAACAACATGGCTCAGGCCCTGGCCCAGGCGGATTTCCGCCGGCAGGAGTTTGTGGCCAATGTGTCCCACGAGCTGAAAACCCCCATGACCACCATTTCCGGCTATATCGACGGCATGCTGGACGGCACCATCCCGCCCCAGCAGCAAGAAAAATATATGCAAATCATTTCCCAGGAAACCAAGCGCCTGTCCCGATTGGTGCGGAGCATGCTGGAGGTTTCCCGGCTCCAGGCCCAGGGCGTCAGCCTGCACCAGCGGCCCTTTGACCTGTGCGACAGCATCGGCCGGGTACTCATCAGCTTTGAGCAAAAGATCAACGCCAAGGCCATCGATGTGGTCACCGATCTGCCGCCGGAGGGGGCCATGGCCTACGGCGAGCAAGACGCCATCACCCAGGTGATCTACAATCTGCTGGACAACGCGGTAAAATTCTGCCCGGAAAAGGGCGTTTTGACCCTGCGGATCACCCAAACCAAAAGCCGAAAATATCTGGTGGCCATAAGCAACACCGGCCCGGAGATCGACCCCAAGGAGCTGCCCTTGGTGTTTGACCGCTTCCACAAAACCGACAAAAGCCGCAGCGTGGATCGGGATGGCGTAGGTTTGGGGCTGTATATTGCCAAAACCATCGTCTGCGCCCATGAGGAAGATATTTTCGTTTCCAGCAAAGATGGCGTAACGGAGTTTTCCTTTACCCTACAACGGGCGTAAGGGGGAAAAGACCATTCCGCATGTGCAGCGCTGGCGGCGCTGCAATGCCACGCAAAGGGGGGACAAGCCCTATGGAAGATAAACGCACGCCCATGGAACCGGCGGAGCTGCTGGAAATGCAGGCCCAGCAGCCGTTGGAGGACGCCAACTTTTACGGCACCGCCGTACCTCAGGCCAGCAAAAAGCAGCATACCCTGCTGCTCATTTGCCTGGGACTTTCGGTGATCGCCTTTTGCACCGCCTCGGTGCTTTTGGGGCTGTCCCAGGCCCGGCCCACGGGCAGCAGCGTGGACGTCTCTGCCGGCGTAAGTGCCACGGAAACCATGGCCCCGGAGCAGCTGACCCTGGAGGATCAGCAGGAAAGCGGCCAAAGCTTGCAGCTGCAAGCGCCGCAGGAGGAGGCTTTGTCCGCCCAGGCGGTGTTTGCCAAGGTCAGTCCCAGCGTGGTCATGGTGCAGTCCTCCGCCGGCGCCGCCGCGGGGGTGGTGGTGTCTTCCTCCGGCTATGTGATCACCGATGAAACGGCGGCCCAAGGCGTTGTGCAGGTCACCCTGGAAGACGGCGCCGCCTGCAGCGCGGTCTTTGTGGCCCAGGATGATGTCACCGGCCTGGGCCTGATCTGCCTGCAAACCGAGCAGGAGCTTACCCCGGCGGAACTGTCCTATGCGGGCGATCTGGCCGTAGGCCAGCAGCTTTACCTTGTGGCCAATCCCTATGGCGCGGCCTTTGGCAATGTGCTGGTGCAGGGGATGCTCTCCGCCCAGGGAACAGACGTGCCGGTAGACACGGCTACCCTGCGGCTTTTGCAGGTTACCGCCGACACAGAAGGACAAACCGGCTGTCCGGTGGTCAACAGCGGCGGCCAGGTGGTGGCCATCACCACCAGCATAGGGGCGAAGCTCACCAGCGACGGCTCAGATCCAGGCTTTGCCGTAACGGCGGAAAGCATCGTCCAGCGGATGGATCTTTTGCTTAGCAACGCCGAGCCTGCCATCGACCTTGGCTTTACCGTGGAGGAAATCCCCGAGGGTTACCGGCGGTTTTTCCAGTATCCTGGCCGCCTGTGGATCATGGATGTGGAGGAAGAGGCCATAGACAGCGGCCTTTGCCTGTGGGATGTGATCACCGCCGTAGACGGGGAAAAGGTAGAATCTCTGGAGCAGTACCAGCAGGCCCTGGCGGCGCACAGTCCCGACACGACCCTAGATATCACCCTGTATCGGGCCGGACGGTGGTATGTGGTGCACATCCCGCCAAAATCGTAGCCGGAAAAAACAGGGTTTGCAATTTTCCCTCACATCATGTATAATTGGGTCGATTTATACCAGAAAAGGAGGCGGCGCCATTGAAGCTGCGTAGCCATGGCGGCGGCAAATTTGCCACCGACACAACCACAAAATCGACCCAATCTTCCACCAGCCGCCGTAAGCGGAACAAAAAAAGAGGCCGGGGCTGGATTCGTCTGGCCGTGGTGCTGGTGGTGTTGGCCTGCATGTATCTGACAGGCATATATTCCAATATTGGTTGGATCAAAACTCTGCGAGAGACCTACATTCAAACCGCCATGTCCACCATGAGCCACCAATGGCTGGCCACCGCCTTTATCCCCCACAGCGTGATTGAGGAAGCGATGAACCGGCAAGACGCCGCCGCCGAGCGGCAGGTGGGCGTCAACAGCACAGACCCTCCGGCGGTGACCCTGTCTGCGGAGGACGAAGAGGAATACGCCGGCATGACAGCGGAGCAAAAGGAATTTTACACCACTTTCTGGGAGCTGGATATAGATAGCATGGAGGCCTATCTTGCAAAGCACCCAGACGTGCTGAAGAATGGCTATGACAACATCAATATCAACGAATCCGGCCTGGAGGACGACGGCATTGACGCCTATACCACCTTAGGCGAGCAGGTGCTGGCCATCGATGCGGTAAACCAGGTGTTGCTGGTGCGGGTGTCCGGCAAGGGCTACCGGGGCGTGCTGGCGGTGGCAAAAGATCCATCCTTGCTGTCGCTGGAAAGCGCCTCCACCACGGGCCGGGGCCAGTATGCCGGGGATATTGCCGAGGCCCATAACGGGATATTGGCCATTACCGGCAGCAGCTTTGCCGACGATGGAGGCAGCGGCAACGGCGGCTCCGCCTCCGGCTTTTGGATGAGCAACGGCGAAAGCCACGGCAAACCCATGGGTTCCTATTATAAGCGGCTGGAGCTGCGGGAAAACAACTGGCTGTACATCATGGACACCACCGATCCCTGCGACAGCACCGTAACCGATGCCATCGAGTTTACTCCGGCCCTGATCGTCAACGGCAAAAACCTGATCGATGAATCCTGCGATTGGCTGGCCAAAAATCCCCGGGCGTGTATCGGCCAAACCAGCCGGGGCGAAATTCTCATGGTGGTCACCGAGGGACGGTTCCTGGATTGTCCGGGCACCGGCGTAGATACCCTGGCAAGCATCATGCTGGATCACGACTGCATTACCGGCATGAATCTGGACGGCGGCACCTCCGCCATCTTGTGGTATGATGGGCAGTATGTCACCCGCTGCTCCAATACCAAGCTGCCCAAAGGACGTACCCTGCCCAACGCTTGGATCATCGCCCGTAAGGATAGCTGATCCCGCCAGCGCCCCAGGCAACAGCCCCTCAGGATAGCCCCCTCGCTCCCAGAGGCGGCAGCCCTCAAGCCACCCGCACTCCCACGCAGCGCCCCTAAGCCCTGCAAGAGGGGTGAACCAACAGAATCCCGGCAATCCAAAGATTGCCGGGAGTTGTTTTGCCTAAATCCCATCTTTTCGGCCCCTTTTGGAGGGCTTCTCCCGGCATTTTCCCCGGTTTTGCCCGGATTTTTCCCCCACGGCGGGAGATTATCCTTGACAGATTGACAGTGACAGGTTAAAATATTGTTGGATTAGTTTGTGTGTCTTAGGCTGGTTACCTGCTTCCCATACCCCATGATATGGATGATGCGATAAAATTTGCCTTGGAAAACAGGAAGCTTTTGTGGAAAGCTCCTAGAAAATGGCGTTTTGTCCTTTGCCTTGCACCGCAAAGGTTCCGCCGTGGCGCGTTTTGCCTCGATGTTCGTATCGGGTGCTCATACACAAAAATCCTTCGGTGGCTCTGTCCGCCGGATGGATTTTTCGCCTTTTCCCTGCAGCGGCAGGAAGCCATTCCCCGCCGCTGTGTACCGCGGCTCTCCCCCTTGGGCCGGCTTGGACGCACATTTCTTTATCTCGGCATACCCAATTTACGGTAAAGGAGGTGTCGAGTTTTGCAATGGTTATATCTCGTCCTGCCCATCGCAGGGTTTGTTCTTGGTGCCGTAATTTTCTTTGTCGCGGGGATCACTTACCGCAAGAAGGTTGCCGAAAACGCCATCGGCAGCGCCGAACAGGAAGCCACCCGGCTCATCAATGAAGCCATTAAAGGCGGCGAAAACAAAAAACGGGAAATGCTGCTGGAAGCCAAGGAAGAAATCCACAAAACTCGCACAGAACAGGAAAAGGAAAACAAAGAACGCCGGGCGGAGTTGTCTAAGCAGGAACGCCGCTTGCAGCAAAAAGAAGAGTCCTTAGACAAAAAAATGGACAGCTTCGAGCGCAAAGAGGAAGATCTGCATCGAAAGCAGCAGGCAGTCAACGCGGCCCGGGATGAGGTAAACCTCATCAAAAAAAGCCAGCTGGAGGTGTTGGAAAAGATTTCCGGCCTGTCCCAGGAGGAAGCCAAGGTCTACCTGCTGAAAAACATGGAAACCGAAGTCCGGCATGACGCCGCCGTCCGTCTGAAAGAGATCGAAGCCCAGCTGAAGGACGAAGCCGAGGAACGGGCCAGAGAGATTCTGTCCATCGCCATTCAGCGCTGCGCCGCCGATCATGTGGCGGAAACCACCGTGTCTGTGGTGGCTCTGCCCAACGATGAAATGAAGGGCCGCATCATTGGCCGGGAGGGCCGGAACATCCGCACCCTAGAAACCATCACCGGCGTAGATCTGATCATCGATGACACCCCCGAGGCCATCACCGTGTCCTGCTTTGATCCGGTGCGCCGGGAGATCGCCCGCTTGGCTCTGGAAAAGCTCATTGCCGATGGCCGCATCCATCCCACCCGCATTGAGGACATGGTGGAAAAGTCCCGGCGGGAGGTAGAGCAGATCATCAAAAAAGAGGGCGAGCGCGCCGCCTTTGAAACCGGCGTAAACAACCTCCACCCGGAGCTGATCAAGCTCCTGGGGCGGCAGAAATACCGCACCTCTTACGGCCAAAACGTGCTCAACCACTCCATAGAGGTGGCCCATATCGCCGGGCTACTGGCCGGAGAGCTGGGTCTGGATGTGGCCTTGGCCAAACGTGCCGGCCTGCTCCACGATCTGGGCAAGAGCGTTGACCATGAAATGGAGGGCAGCCATGTCCAGCTGGGCGTAGAGCTGGCCCGGAAATACAAGGAAAACGACGAGGTCATCCATGCCATCGAGGCCCACCACGGGGATGTGGAAGCCCATACGGTAATCGCCTGCCTGGTGCAGGCGGCAGATGCCATATCCGCCGCCCGTCCCGGCGCCCGACGGGAGAACGTGGAAAATTATGTCCGCCGACTGGAAAAGCTGGAATCCATCACCGGCTCCTATCCCGGCGTGGAAAAGGCTTATGCCATCCAGGCTGGCCGGGAGGTTCGCATTATGGTCAAGCCCGAGGAGGTCACCGAGGACAATATGATCCTTATGGCCCGGGAGCTGGCCAAAAAGATCGAATCCGAGCTGGAATACCCGGGACAGATCAAAATCAACGTCATCCGGGAAACCAAGGCCGTGGAATACGCCAAGTAGTACGGATTCCCCTTTTCCCTACAAAAACGCTAGCCCTTGGAAGCGCAACATGCTTCCAAGGGCTAGCGTTTTTTCATAAACAAATTTTATGGACAAGCGTTTGCGCTCTCTGGCCGTTCTTCGGCAAAACACAGCCGCATTTGATACCACTGGACATTGCCATGGGTGGAAGAAGATATCCCCTCACTGACAAATCCAAGCTTGCCATAATACGGCAGCAGCCGGGGCTTGCAGGTCAGCACCAAACCCAGCCTTCCCTGATCCTTGGCGTCAGCGATGGCCCGGCGAAGCAGCGCGGCGGCAAAGCCCTGCCGCCGGTAGTCCGGCAGCGTGTTTACCCCAAAAATCATCTGCCATTTTCCATCGGGCCGATGCAACTCCGGGCAGGCGTATAGATCATCGGTCAAATCCCTTTGATCGGTAACCATACCGTCTACAAAGGATACCACCTGGACCCCTTCCAGCAGCAGCCAGAAATGACCGGCATATACCGCCAGCCGTTGAGCCAGCTCCTGCCGGGTGGCCGCTTCCGCCGGAGGAAAGCAGGCCGCCTCTATCCGAGCCAAGGCGTCCAAATCCGCCATGGTGGCTGTGCGAATGGTCATAGATTCCCTCCTTATCCCAATGGGGATACAAAAAATTAACGGCTTGGCCTTCCCCAGCGGCCCCGCCGCCAAAGCTGGGAGGCCCTTTTCGGCCTTCCCCAACGGCAATCACAAGGTCAACAATGGTACAGGCCTTTTTCGCGCAAAACCCCCAATTTCCCAAGCTGCGTCAAGCACCTTGGAAAATTGGGGGCGGTTCTTTATCCTAATTTACCACATATTTCTCTACATATTCCACCAAAATCTTGGCCGCCACACTACGGATGGCCGTGGTCTGGGGATCTAGCGTGGCATTGGCTCCCAGCATGCCCTGGGCTACGCCCCAGGCAACGCTGTCTCTGGCCCAGCCGCCGATCTTGTTCGCATCGGGATATTTCTCCAAATCCCCCCGCATAGACACATCCAGACCCTTATATTGATCCGCGTACCGGTAAAGCATGGTGGCCAGCATTTCCCGGCTCAGCGGCATATCCGGGGAGAAATGGGTGGCATCCGTCCCCTTGACAATGCCGTTTTCCTCCGCCCAAATCACCGCGTCCTTATACCATCCGTCTTTTACGTCCACAAAGGCCGTCTTGCCCTGGGTGGCCGGATATTCTCCGGTAAGCGCATACTCATGGTTATACAGCACCCGCACCAGCATGGCCCGGGTCATTTCGGTGTCCGGCGAGAAGGTGGTGCCATCCCCTGTGCCGGAGAACAGGCCGTAGCTCACCGCCCGGCTGACATACGTTTGATACCAGCTGCCCGGAACCACATCCACAAAGCCTCCCGCTGTGGTGAAGGTGCCCTGCACAGTCACCGGTTCTTTCGGCATAATGAAGCTATAGCGGCTGCCCTCCTCCAGGGTGGTCAGCGCCACGGCTTTGCCGCTGGTTTTGCCGGTAACCGTCAGGGTTTTTAAGGCGCAATCCTCCCCCGCCGCCACCGTAAGGGTGACCTCTGTGCCCGCTTGGGCCGCGCTTTGATCCGCCGTTACCTGGCAGTTTACATAATTCGACTTTGTGGTGATGGCATACTCCGGCTCTCCCCAGTGGGCGTACAGCATCTGCTTGCCCGAGGCAAACACCGTTCGTTCATCTACCTTGTTGCCGCCGCTGGCGGCGTCATACCAGCCAAGGAAAGCGTAGCCATCCCGCTGGGTTTTCAGCTGATCCGCCACTGTGGCAAGAGCGGACAAGGTGCGGCTACCGGCGGCTATATCAAAGTACTCGTTTACCCCCTGAGACTCCGGTGCAAAGGCCGTGGGCGTATGGCCTTCCTCCAGCTGCAGCTCCGAAAGCCAGAAGGTTCCCGGGCTGTCAAACCAGGTGAGAAGGCAGCGGTCGTAGTCGCCGGTTTTATCCATGGGCACACTGTAGTAGGCCCACTCTGTAGTCAAAGGAATGGTGGCGCACTCCGCGCTGTTTTGCTGCGCCCAGCAGACCTTAAACGACGCGCCCTCCACGCTGGCCTTGGCCCAGAAGCTCAGCACCAGGTCACGGCTTTTATCGATGAAGTTGTTCGTTGTAATGCCCTCCAGTAAGGCTAGAATTTTCATTCCCGCCCAGGCGCCGCCTTTTTCCTTGCCGGTGATTTTCAAGGTACCATACTGGCTGTCGTGCTTTACGGTGCTGTCTTGGGTGATGGTGTAGTTTTCTGGCTTTTGGTTTACATAATATGTTGTATCCAACGCCGTGTTAAAATCCGTATAGGCCAGATAGTTCTTTCCGCTGTAATTATAATACAGATAGGACGTGTAGGTGGTCTGGCCCAAGGTGGCAAAGGTATACGGGTCGCAGGTATAGGTGACCCCGTCCACAACGGCGTAGAAAACCACATCATAGGTAGCGCCCTTGGCCAGAGTGCATCCCATATCCTGGTTGATATTATAGACGATATCCACACAGGTGGTGCTGTCTAGGCCGGCAGAGGCCTGGGTCACCTTGGAAGCCAGCTCATTGCCCCAGACATCATACAGCACAGCGCCGTATTCCGTCACCTTGGTGCCGGGGTCTTTATTCAGTTCCATGGCCACGGTGGCGTTGGTTTCCGCAATGGTGATGCTCCGCTCCAGATCGGAGAAGGACACCGGCGCCACGGCGGAATCCATATAGTTATAATGATAGCCCTTGTCCATGACGGTGTAGGTTTGGGTGTCGTTGCGCAGGATCTGGCCGTTTTTGATGGACCAGCCATCGTTGGTGATGCGAACCACCTTGTTATAATTGCCCTCGGCGGTGTACAGGGTGTTGCCGCTGCGGTTTAGCACCACCAGCCAGTGACCTCCCTGCTCCGTAACATGGAGAATATCCCCCGTGGCGATATCGTTGACATTGGTAAACTTGGTAAATCCGCTGCTGCTCTCAATGTTGCGGCTTTCGCCGTAGACATAGGCGGCAAAATCCGCCACATAGGCACAACAGGCGGTGGCCTCCCACAAAGAAAGCTTAGGTGTCGCGGTGCTGGGCCAGCTCACACCGGGCTTCCAGCGGGCATCGGCAATAAACTCCTGATACCGCACATCGTACATGGCCTTGGTAACTGCCGCCTGAGCCGATGGCGTAAAAGAAGGCACAAGGCCCAACATCAACGCAGCCGCCAGCAAAAGCGCGATCCACTTTTTTCTTCCCCTGTTCATATCCATCCTCCTAGCTGTAATCTGTGCCACAAAACGCGGGAAAAGCCACATTTTGCATAAAAAATATACCATCAGCCGATAGAAATTTCAAGGAATATTTGGAAGCAACATAAGCAAAATTACCAATTTCATCAGTTTGAACAAATCAAATCTTTGACTTTCTAACAATTTTCACAAACCCTCTCCGTCGGATCAAAAAATACCCCAAACCGTGGGTTTCGGTTTGGGGCACATGCTACAGCGGCTCGTCCATTAAGCTTTCCAACTCAGCGGCCACCTTTTCAAACGTAGCCTCGTCCTCGATGTCTAAAAGATCGAAGTCCTCGCCGTTTTCCCGATAGCCGTAGAGATACACCTCCTGGGAGCCATCCAGAGCCTCCAGGGCAATGTAGTCCTTCCCCTCACAGGCAAACACGCCCATGATGCCACAGCTCAGGCTGTCGCCCTCGTCAAAATCCAGGGTAAGGATTTCATCTTCCGCGTACTTATTTTCCATGGTGTTCCTCCCTTATATCCTCTGGGCAGAAGATCCGAAAGGCCGTTGGCAGCGCGATTTCCGCCCCCAACGCCTGCCCGTCTGCCCAAATAAACCGCTCCGGCTTTGCCCGGCAGCGGAGATACACACATTGCATGTCCCAGGCCACATGGGTAAACAAATGAGTGCGCCGCAACAGCTTTTCCAGCTCTATGGGCCGGGTCTGCCAAAGCTGAGCCTGATCCAGGGCCTGCTGGGCCGACAGATGCCCCGGCACATGGGGAAACTGCCAAAGTCCCGCAAGCAGCCCGGTAGACGGCCGCTTTTCCACCGCGTAAGCGCCGTTACAGCACAGCACAAACACCGTCAGCGCTTCCTTTCTGCAGGGCCGCTTTTCCCCCCGCACAGGCAAGGTCGACCAGCTGCCGTCCTTGGCCGCCAGACAAAATCCCCTTGCCGGGCAGCTGCCGCAATCCGGGGTACCCTTAGGCGGACACAGGGTCTGGCCCAGCTCCATAAGCGCTTGGGTAAACGCGCCGCAGTGGCCGGCGGGATACACCCTTTCCAGGGCCTGACGGATTTCCCCTTTGATTTTCTCTCCCATCATCGGACGGCTGTCGGCGGTAAGCCGGGAGATCACCCGCAGCACATTGCCATCCACAGCCGGTGTGGGCAGATCAAAGCAGATCGAGCCTATGGCGCCGGCGGTATAGTCCCCGATGCCCGGCAGGGCGCGGATCTGATCATAATCTCTAGGAAACTGTCCGCCGTAGCGGGACAGGATCTCCTGGGCGGCCCGCTGCAAATTTCTGGCCCGGGAATAATAGCCCAGGCCCTCCCACAGCTTGTACAACTGGTCCGTAGAGGCCGCCGCCAGGCTGAGGATATCCGGCAGAGCCTGTAAAAACCGGGCGTAATACCCCAGCACCGCGCCGATCCTGGTCTGCTGGAGCATAATCTCCGACAGCCAGACATGATACGGCTCCCGATCCTCCCGCCAAGGAAGCGCCCGGCCATGGGCGGCAAACCAGGGCAGCAGCGCTTGAGGCAGCGCCGCGAAAATGGCGTCCCTATCCGTGACCAGCCCTCCTT
>CAYVWG010000030.1:0-19003 GCA_964455425.1 uncultured Oscillospiraceae bacterium
CGGTGCTATAAAAAGGTGTTCCACCTTTTTCATAAGAACGAGTATTAAACCATAAAAGGAGAAAAATTTATGAAAAAAAGATGGGTATCTATTCTGCTTGTCGCGGCGCTGCTGCTGGCCATCTTACCTGTTGGCGCAATGGCCTATGAGTCCACATTGTACAAGACAACGACCGTATCTTTGGGTGGCATGCATACTGCGGCGATTACTGAGGATGGTGATCTATATTGCTGGGGCGATAATGCCTCTGGCCAGATTGGCGATGGCACAACCACCAACCGTACCACGCCGGTAAAGGTGCTGAGCAATGTATACTCCGTTTCCTGTGGGTATAGCCATACAGCAGCGGTTACTTATGGCGGCGACTTGTATTGCTGGGGAGATAGCCTTGGGGCCGGCATTGTGAATGAAAGCGGCATTGTGACGAAACCGGTGAAGGTGCTGAGCAATGTGAGCTCCGTATCCTGTGGGTGGCTTCACACGGCGGCGGTTACTGACGATGGCGATCTATATTGCTGGGGGCTTGGCGAAATTACAGATATAGATGATGAAGGATACTATGTGCAGCAAACCCCAAGAAAGGTGCTGAGCAATGTGGAATATGTCACTGTCGGTGATGGCTATACCGCAGCCATTACGTATGATGGCGATCTGTACTGCTGGGGCCATAATGAATGTGGTCAGGTTGGCAGCGGCAGCGGCGATGAAGCGGTACTTTCGCCGGTAAAAGTGATGAGCAATGTGAAAACGGTGTGCTTGGGAGATTCTCACAGCGCCGCCATCACTTATGACGGCGATCTGTACTGCTGGGGCTTGAATGAAGATGGCCAGGTGGGCGATGGCACAACAACCAACCGCACTACGCCCGTAAAGGTGCTGAGCAATGTTGTGGATGTTTCCTTGAGCGCTTCTCACAGCGCAGCTATTACTTATGACGGCGATCTGTACTGCTGGGGCTGGAATGATTCAGGTGAAGTTGGCGATGGTACAACAACCAACCGCACCACGCCTGTAAAGGTGTTGGGCAATGTGGAAGAGGTGAGCCTGGGTAGCGGTATTAGCGCGGCCGTTACTTATGATGGCGATATGTATTGCTGGGGCATTTACAATGGTTGGCTTGTGCATGCGCCGGAGAAAGTGATGAGCAATGTCTGGAACATTTTCCTAAGCGGCTTAAATTCTGCGGCGGTTACCGAGGATTGTGAACTGTATTGCTGGGGGGATAACGAAAGCGGCCAAGTTGGCAACGGCAGCACCTCTGAGCAAGGTACGCCGGTAAAGGTGATGGATAATGTCTGGGACTATAAGGTTCAAGAAATCCAGACGAACTTCACAGACGTCCCCGAAAATGCGTATTACTATGATCCTGTGGTGTTTGCGGTAGTCTGCGGAATTACCACCGGCACTTCCGCCACCACCTTCAGCCCGGACATGCTGTGCTCTCGGGCCCAGGCGGTGACCTTCCTGTGGCGGGACGCCGGAGAGCCGGAGCCGGAAAGCACAAGCTGTCCCTTTACGGATGTGCCCTATGGCAGCTATTATTACAAAGCCGTCTTGTGGGCGGTGGAAAACGGCATCACCACCGGCACCTCTGCCACCACCTTCAGCCCGGATATGATCTGCTCCCGGGCACAAAATGTGACCTTCCTTTGGCGCTATGCAGGCCAGCCTGCGGCAAGTGGAACCAATAAATTTACAGATGTACCGGATTACGCATACTATAAAGCCCCTGTTCTCTGGGCGGCGGCAAATGGAATCACCTCCGGTACCACCAGCACCACCTTCAGCCCGGACAAGGGGTGCAGCCGTGCGGAGTTTGTCACGTTCCTGTATCGGCTGTACACAGAATGGCAGTAGGCAGGATAAAGGGCTTGTAAGCCGAAAGCGCAGCTTGCGCAAATTGCAGCGTATTCAAAAAAGGCCTATTGGCCGATAAAATAACCATGGGCGGCCGGCAATGGCCGCCCATTTTTGTGGGTAGAAGCGGCATGAAAGATCTCTGTTCATCATCAGCATAAACCAATGATGGATACCCCACCTACCCGGGCGATGAAAAACATTTTGCATATTGATGGGAAATATGTTATACTACCATTAGCTATACCACGGAGGTGTTTCTTTGGTGCGTTGCTTAGCGGAGCGGCTTCGCCAGGCGGTGCCTGGCATACAGGTGACGGGAAACGAGCTGCTGGCAGACCATACCTCCTTCCGCGTTGGCGGAAGGGCGGAGGCGATGGCCTTTCCCCAAAGCGTGGGGCAGCTGCGCGACTTACTTTTGTTTACCGGACGAGAAAGCATCCCCACGGCGCTTTTAGGCGCGGGTACCAATGTCCTGGCCCCGGATGAGGGCGTGGAGGGCTTGGTCATCTGCACAAAAAACTGTCTGTGTGGGATCCGGCAGAATTCATCTACGGAGATTGAAGCCCAATGCGGCGTCACCATGGCCAGATTGGCCACATTTGCCTGCCAGCTGGGGCTAGACGGCCTTACCTTTGCCCACGGTATTCCGGGTACGGTAGGCGGCGGCGTGTATATGAATGCCGGCGCCTACGGCGGGGAGATCGCCCAGGTGGCCAAGTGCACCACCATGATGTATTATGACGGCTCCACCCAAACCTTTACCGGTGATGAGCAAGGCTTTTCGTACCGTCACAGCCGGTTTGCCGACGGCGACGGGATCGTGCTTTCCACCGTGTTTTCTCTTACGCCGGCAGATCCGTTGTGGATCAAAGCGCGGATGGCAGAGCTGGCGGAAAAGCGCCGGGCGTCACAGCCCCTGGAGTACCCCTCTGCGGGGAGCACCTTTAAGCGGCCGGCCCAGGGATACGCTGCGGCGCTGATCGATCAGGCCGGACTAAAGGGCGTCAGCTTTGGCGGCGCGGCGGTGTCGGAAAAGCACGCCGGATTTGTGATCAACAAGGGCGGGGCCACAGCGGCGGATATTCGGCAGCTGATGGCCTATATCCGCCAGAAGGTGGAGGAAGCCACCGGCATCTTGCTGGAGCCGGAGGTATGTCAGCTGCAAACCGAGGTGCGTTCTTGTGGACATTGAGCTGACGGTCATGTCCTTTGGCTATCTTTACGGCTTGCCCCATCAGGCGGACACCGTCATCGATGTGCGGGGACTGCCCAATCCCTTTTATCTCCCGGAACTGAAAGAACAGACCGGCTTGGACAAAGCGGTGCAGGACTATATTTTTCAATTTCCAGAATCCAACGCCTATTTGCAGGCCATAGTGCAGCTGCTGGAGCTGCGGCTGAAATTATATCGCCAGTGGAACAGCCCCTTGCGAAAGCCCCTGTGCATTGCCATTGGGTGCAGCGGCGGGCGGCACCGATCCGTTGCCATGACCCTTAGAGTGGCCCAGGTGCTTACTGACTGGGGATGCAAGGTGACGGTATACCACAGAGAGATCGGCAGCGGGTGAAGGTGCTGCCGTTTGCGTCCGGATGGACGCCATACTAAGGAGAGAACCATGTCTTTTTCGTCGAATGTAAAGGCGGAGCTTTGCCGCAGCGGGGTGAGCAAACGGTGCTGCGCCCTGGCGGAGTGCTACGGCGTAATGCTGTATGGTAACAGCTTTACCCAAGAAATGATCCGTATTGTGACGGAAAGTCAGGATTTTGCGGCAAGGCTTCCCCGATTATTCAAAAAAGCCTTTGGCTTCGGTTTTGACCTGCTCCGCCTGCAAGAGGGGGGAAAGCAGATTTTTGCCATTACTCAGCCGGAGAAAATCGAGCAAATCTGTCAGGCAGTTGGCTATACGGCCAAAGACAGCATCACGCTGCATCTAAACTATGGACTGCTGGAAAATGAGTGCTGCCGGCTCTCCTTCCTCCGGGGGGCGTTTCTCTCCGGCGGCTCGGTGACCGACCCGGAAAAACGGTATCATTTGGAGCTGACTACCACCCATTTCAAGGTAAGCCGGGAAACCTACAGCTTGCTGCTGGAGTTGGGCTTTTCTCCCAAGGAGACGCAGCGCAACGGCAGCAGCCTGCTGTACTTTAAGCAAAGCGACAGCATCGCGGATTTTTTGACCTTCCTGGGGGCGCCGGTCAGCGCTATGGGGGTGATGGAAGCCAAACTGGAAAAGGACATGAAGAATAAAGTCAACCGGATCGTCAACTGTGACAATGCCAACACCTCTAAGGTGGTGGAGGCGGCGCAGGCGCAGATCGCCGCCATTCGGCGCTTGCAGGCCGACGGCAGGCTGCAGACCCTGCCGGAGAAGCTGCGACAGACGGCGGCTTTGCGGCTGGAAAACCCGGAAGCAAACCTGACGGAGCTGGCGGCACTTGCCCAGCCTGTGGTGACAAAATCCGCCATCAATCATCGGCTGCGGAAAATTATGGAACTGGCAAAGGAGTAGGCTATGGGTTTTGTTCATCTGCATTTGCACACGGAATACAGCTTGCTAGACGGCGCATGCCGTATTGACCACCTGATGCAGCGGGTGAAAAGCCTGGGCCAGACGGCGGTGGCCATTACCGACCACGGGGTCATGTATGGCGTGATCGACTTTTACAAGGCGGCGAAGGCGGCGGGAATAAAGCCGATCATCGGCTGTGAGGTCTATGTGGCGCCCAGAACCATGCAGGATAAGGTTCATGGCGTAGACAACGAGGGGCGGCACCTGGTGCTGCTGTGCAAAAATGAGACGGGCTACCGCAATCTCAACACGCTGGTATCCCAAGGATTTTTAACGGGCTTTTACGGCAAGCCCCGGATCGATATGTCCCTTCTGCGGCAGCACGCGGAAGGGCTTATTGGCTTATCTGCCTGCTTGGCGGGAGCCATCCCCCGGCTTTTGCGGGCGGACGATTATGAAGGGGCCAAAGCGATGGCTCAGGAATACAGCCGCATCTTTGGGCCGGGGAATTTTTATTTGGAGCTGCAGGATCACGGCATTGCCGAGCAGAAGAAGATTAACCCCCTGCTGCTGCGGCTGGCCAGGGAAACCGGCCTCCCTTTGGTGGCCACGAACGACGCCCACTATCTCACCCGGGAGGATAGCGCCACCCAAGATGTACTTATGTGCATTCAGATGGGCAAAACGGTGGACGATCCGAACCGGATGCGCTTTGCATCCGACGAGTTCTACGTCAAATCCGAGCAGGAGATGCGCGACCTCTTCCCCCAGGTGCCGGAGGCGCTGGAAAATACAGAACGGATCGCCCAGCAGTGCAACCTGGAATTTGAATTTAACCATTACCACCTGCCGGAATATACGACCCCGGACGGCTCGGACGCGGTGACCTATTTCCGCCGTCTTTGCCATGAGGGGTTTTGCGAGAGATACCCTGACGCACCGGAAAGCTACCGGCAGCGGCTGGAATACGAAATGTCCGTGGTGGAGAAAATGGGGTATGTGGATTACTATCTCATTGTGGCGGATTTTATCCTTTGGGCTAAAAAGCAGGGGATCCCCGTAGGGCCGGGCAGAGGCTCCGGCGCAGGGTCGATTGCGGCCTACTGCATGCACATTACCGAAATGGATCCCATGAAATATAACCTGATCTTTGAGCGCTTTCTCAACCCGGAGCGGGTAAGCATGCCGGACTTTGACACGGATTTTTGCCAGGAGCGCCGGGGCGAGGTGATCGACTATGTTATGCGAAAGTATGGCAAGGATCGGGTAGCCCAGATCGTGACCTTTGGCACCATGGCGGCCAGAGGCGCGGTGCGGGATGTGGGCCGGGCGCTAAATTTTTCCTATGCGGAAACCGACGTGGTGGCCAAGGCCATTCCCAACACCCTGCACATCACCTTGGATGAGGCGCTGAAGGTATCGCCCCAGCTCAAGGAAATGTATACCACGGACGAGCGGGTGCAAAAGCTGATCGATACGGCAAGAGCCATCGAGGGCATGCCCCGCAACACCTCCACCCATGCCGCCGGCGTGGTCATTACCAAGCTGCCGGTGTGCGATTATGTCCCCCTGGCCAAAAATGACGACACCGTGGTCACCCAATACACCATGACCACCATTGAAGAGCTGGGTCTGCTTAAAATGGACTTTTTGGGCCTGCGCAACCTGACCGTAATCGAAGACGCCCAGCGGGAGATCCGCAAGACCGAACCGGCGTTTTCCATGGACGAGGTGCGGGAGGACGACCCGGAAACCTTTGCCATGCTGGGAGAGGGCAAGACCTCCGGCGTGTTTCAGCTGGAATCGGCGGGGATCACCGGCGTGTGCGTGCAGATGAAGCCCCAGTCGATTGAAGATATGACGGCCATTGTGGCCCTATACCGGCCTGGCCCCATGGACTCCATCCCCAAGTTTATCCAGCGCAAGCTGCATCCGGAAACCATCACCTACCTTACGCCCCAGCTGGAGCCGATTCTAAAGGTGACCTATGGCTGCATTGTCTATCAGGAGCAGGTGATTGAGATCTTCCGCAAGCTGGGGGGCTATACCCTTGGCCAGGCGGACAATATGCGCCGGGCCATTTCCAAGAAAAAGCAAAAGGTCATTGTAGAGGAGCGCAAGGCCTTTGTGTATGGCGATGCGGACCGGGGCATCCCCGGCGCGATACATAACGGCGTGTCGGAGACAGCGGCCCAAAACATCTATGACGAGATTTTGGATTTTGCCAATTACGCCTTTAACAAGGCTCACGCTGTTTGCTATGCCAAGGTGTCTTATGAGACGGCCTATCTCAAGTGCCACTATCCAAGGCAGTATATGGCGGCGCTCATGACGTCGGTTTTGGACAGCACCACCAAGCTGGCAGGATATATCAGCGAGTGCCGTGAGATCGCCATCGGCATTTTGCCTCCGGACGTCAACCGGTCGGAGGACGTGTTTACCGTGGAAGGGGACAAGATCCGTTTTGGCCTGGCCGCGGTGAAAAACACTGGCCGGGGCCTGATCCGCCGACTGGTGGCGGAGCGGAAGAAAAACGGCCCCTTTACTGATTTGGAGGATCTGTGCCGCAGGCTGTATGACACGGAGCTAAATAAGCGCACCGTGGAAAATATGATCAAGTGCGGGGCTATGGATAGCTTTGGCTGCAAGCGCAGCCAGCTGTTGCATGTTTACGAAGCGGTGATGGACACGGTGGCGGACAACCAACGCCGGAATCTCACCGGGCAGCTGGGGCTGTTTGAGTTGGAGGATGCGCCAGCTACCCAGGTGCAGCTGCCCAACATCCCGGAGCTGCGCAAGCAGGATCTGATGTCTATGGAACGGGAAGCCACCGGGCTGTATCTTACTGGCCATCCTATGGATGAGTACCGGGCAAGGCTGCGGCAAAGCGGGGTGGTTCCCATTGGCAATATTGTAGGCCCGGAGGCGGACACAGCCTATGGGGATGAACAGGTGGTTTCCGTGGCCGGCGTGGTGCAATCGGTGCGGATGAAAACCACCCGCAATAACGCGATGATGGCCTATGTGATGCTGGAAGATGACACAGGAGCCATTGAGCTTCTGGTGTTTTCCCGCTCGCTAAGCCAGTATGGCGGATTTTTGCAGGAGAATTCCCTGGTGATGGTCACCGGGAAGATCTCCGTTCGGGAAGAAAAGGATCCGCAGATTTTGCTCAATCAGGCGACTCCTCTTGCGAGCATGACCCAAATGCCGGCGGCGCAGCTGCCCCAGCGGCAGATTGGCAAGCTGTATCTGCGTTTGCCATCAGAAAATGACCCGGCCTTTCCCAAATCCAAGGCGATCTTGCATATGTTTCCCGGCCCGGTGCCGGTGGTTCTGTATTTTTCCGACACCGGCGTTCGCCGGGGCAGCACCTGCCAGCCGGAGGAGATTATGCTCCAAGAGTTTCGTCGGCTGCTGGGGGAGGACAGCGTAGTGCCCCGGTGAAAAAAATCTACACTTTTCACAGGGACTGTGATATAATAGCCGCAAGACAGCGATGATTCTACCTTCACCGCCATTTTCCGCCCCGGCCGCGCCAGGAAGTGGAAAATACGGCTAGGATTCTGTTATTTCGCCGCGCCCCACGGCAGAATCGCCCCGGCTACGATCGAGGCACGAAATGTGGCGGCCCCCTGTGTGGGCTGGGGGTTAACGGCGAAGGCCGTTTTACAAGCCAAATGCACCATCTGACAGGGAGGAGGAACACAGCCTATGGTTGGGAAAAAGCGTAGGATTCTCGCCGCTGTGGTATTGTGCTTGGCGTTGCTTTCCGGCTGTGCGATAACGCCGTCGGAGGAGCTTTACGCTGTGCCCAAAAGATCGGCGGAATATAATGAATTGCAAAAAGCGGTGGAGTCGGTGATTGGCTCCGGCGGAAAGTACAGCGCGCCGGTTTCCGGCAGCAACCAGCAGCCGGTGCAGCAGGCGGATTTGGATGGCGATGGCCAGGAAGAGGTTATCGTCTGTGCCACCGCTACGGGAGAAAAGCCCCTGCGGCTGTATATCTTTAAGCAGATCGACGGAAAATTTCAGCTGCAATCCACCATCGAAGGGGAAGGCACTGCTTTTGAAAGCGTGGAATATGCCCAAATTGACGGCGCGCCAGGGATGGAACTGATCATTGGCAGACAAGTTAGCGACCAGGTGCTCCAGGCTATGAGCGTATATGCGGTGAAAAATGGCCAGGCATCTGAGCTGATCTCTACCAATTACAGCGCCTATACCACGATAGATTTGGACAGCGACGGCCTGACCGATATTTTCCTCCTGCGGGAGGACAGCCAGGAGCACAAGGTTGCCGCCGAACTGTATCGCTGGCAAAACACGGAGCTGGCCCGGGAACCGGAAGCGGTGTTATCTGCCGGCATGGGCAGCGTAAAGCGCATCATTACCGGCGATATGGCCCAGGGCGTGCCGGCGGTGTTTGTGGCCAGCGCGTACGATGAATACAATATCATCACCGATGTGTTTGCCATGGCAGGCGGCGTGTTTCGCAATGTGTCGCTTTCTGCCGAAAGCGGACGCAGCACACAGACGGTGCGCAATTACTATGTTTACAGCGCCGATATTGACGGCGATGGGCTGGTAGAGTTGCCCAACACGGTGGCCCTGCCCCCGGTGGCGGGGGATGAGAGCAGCCAGAATCAATATAAGATCCTGTGGTTTAACCTGGATGTGGACGGCACGCGGAGGGAGAAGCTTTGCACCTACCACAATTACTCCGAAGGATGGTATCTGATTTTGCCGGAGGCTTGGGTGAACGGGCTGACGGTGACCCGGCAGATCGCGGATGGCGGCGCCTGTACGGTGCTGTCGGTCAGCGATGAGACGGGAAATACCCAAGAGGTGCTGAGCATTTACGTCTTTGCCGAGGACGAGGCCCAAAAGGCCACAGAGGAAGGCCGCCTGCTTTTGGCCCAAAAGGGAAAGAACTACTACATCGCCCAGCCGGGTACCGGAAGGCTTGGCCAGGCATTGGACGAGACGTCCCTGCGGCAGATGTTCAATTGGATCAGCACAGACGGTGCGGAGTGAGGCTATGCCTGTTCTCCCTGGCCCAGGGTAGGGGCTGGCACGCACAATCTCCCATGGACTGTCTGCAAAAAAGGCGGCATGTTCAGGGAAATCCCTATAAAGCCGGCAAGGCCTAGAGACGGATTCCCCGGTGGGGAACCTCCAGGGGGATCCATGGGAATACGAAAACGGAATAAAACGCTTTGCCTTTACCGCGGGAAACGTGTCGAGGGTTTATGACGCGAGGCCTACGCGGCGCAAACGAACGCGGCTCATTTGCAATGAATAAGAGAAGGATCAGGTTTACGATAAACATCGTCTGTTGTTTCTTGAGAAAGGGGAACAGGCGAAGCAGCTTGCGAAAGAAGACGGTTTTGGCAAGCGCAAAAGGAGACAGAACATGAAAAAGGTATTGATTTTAGAAGATGAGGTAAGCATTCGCAGCTTTGTGGTCATCAATCTTAAGCGGGCGGGCTACATGCCGATCGAGGCCGGCACAGGCACCGAGGCGTTGGAGCGCCTGAAGGAGAACCCGGATATTGGCGTGGCGATTTTGGACATCATGCTGCCGGATATTGACGGCTTTGAGGTGTGCCGGAGCATCCGGGCCACCAACAAGGTGATCGGCATTATCATGCTTACCGCCAGAACCCAGGAAATGGACAAGGTCACCGGCTTGATGACCGGTGCGGATGACTATGTGACCAAGCCTTTCTCCCCGGCGGAGCTGACGGCCAGAATCGACGCGCTGTTTCGTCGTATTGGCGGGGATGCCAGCGCGGACGCGGAGGTACTTAGCCAGGGGCCGTTTGTGCTCAACGTCCGCAACCGCACCTTGGAAAAGGACGGCCAGCGGATCAAGCTGACCCAGGTGGAATATGCCATCATGAAGCTGTTCATGCAAAATCCCGGCAGAGCGCTTTCCCGGGAGGATATCCTCACCAGTGTGTGGGGCAGAGACTATGACGGCGAACTGAAAATTGTGGATGTGAATATTCGCCGCCTGCGGATAAAGATCGAAAATGACACCGCCAATCCGACCTTTATCACCACTGTATGGGGCTTTGGATATAAATGGAGCGCGTAAAGCGGAAAAGCGCCAAAAAGGCTTCCAGGGGGCTGCAAAAGCGCTGGTTTCGCAATATTCTCAGCATTGTCATCAGCGTGGTTGTGGCGATGGTGGTGATTTTTACCGGCATCAGCTCTACCTACTACTATAACACCATGCGCAGCGGGCTGGAAACGAAGGCCAGAACCACAACGGCCTTTCTCAGCGACTACTTGGGCACAGAGTACAGCGCCTACTATCAGGCCTGTGTCACCCTGACCCAAACCTACGAGGACAAAAACGCCATTGAGCTGCAGTTTGTCACCGCCAGGGGCAGCATCATCGCTTCCTCCTACGGCCAGTTCAACATGGATCCGGTGCAGACCTCGGAGCTAAACCAGGCGCTGGAGGATCGGGAGCTGGCCACATTTACCGGCAGAGATCCGGTGACCGGCGAGCGGATCATGGCCGTTTGCGCGCCGGTGATTTACAACGACAGCCAGGTGGTAGGGGTGATGCGCTTTGTCTCCAGCACCCGGCTGGTAGACCGGCAGGTGCTGCTGTCCTTTGGCATTACGCTGCTGGTGGGTGTGCTGGTGCTGGTCATCGTGGTGGTGAGCAGCCGGTATTTTATCCGTTCCATCCTGGTTCCGGTGCGGGAGATCATCGATACGGCCAAACGCATCGCAGGAGGAAGCTACGGCGCTCAGATACAGAAAAAATTTGACGATGAAATCGGTGAGCTGGCAGACACTATCAACGAAATGTCCAATCAAATCAGCCAGACGGAAAAGATGCAGTCTGAGTTTATGTCCTCTGTCTCCCATGAGCTGCGCACGCCGCTAACGGCCATTGCCGGCTGGAGTGAGACGCTGCTTTCCGATGAGGAAATGGACCCGGAGGAAACTAAGCGGGGCGTGACCATTATCCTTCGGGAAACGAAGCGCTTAACCGGGATGGTGGAGGAGCTGCTGGAATTTAGCCGGATGCAGGACGGCCGGTTCACCATGAACATGGAAACCTGTAACCTTCTGCCGGAGTTTGAAGACACAGTATATATGTATGGCAGCCGCTTGCGGCAAGATGGCATTGCTCTGGAATATGTGCCTACAGAGGAAGACATCCCGCCCATTCTTTGCGACCCGGCCCGTATCCGTCAAGTGCTGCTGAATATTCTGGATAACGCGGCCAAGCACGGCGGCGAGGGAAAAAAGATCATCGTTTCCCTTTGCCGGGAAGGGCACCAGGTGGTGATCCGTGTGCGGGACTTTGGCCCGGGCATACCGGAGGAAGAGTTGCCGCATGTTAAGAAAAAGTTCTATAAGGGAAGCTCCAAGGCCCGGGGCAGCGGCATTGGCCTTGCCGTGTGCGAGGAAATCGTGTCTATGCACAATGGCGTTCTTACACTGGCCAACGCGGAGGGAGGCGGCACCCTGGTGACCATCCGCCTGCCCATAACAGAGGAGATAGAATAAACATGGAGAAACAAAGAGCGGTACCCCAAGAAAAATTCAAAACCATGATCGGCGGCCAAGCCCTGATCGAGGGCATTATGATGCGGGGACCGGATAAACAGTCTGTGGTGGTGCGCTCTGACGGCGAGTTGGTGAAAAAGGTCGAGGATCTGAAGCCCGCCAAAAAACGCAATCCGATTTTGCGCTGGCCCCTTATACGCGGCTTGGTAGGCTTTGGGGGCAGCATGGTTTCCGGGGTAAAGGCGCTGATGTATTCCGCCGAGATTTCCGGCGAGGAGGAAGTGGAGGACGAACAGCCCTCCAAATTTGACCAGTGGCTGGAAAAGAAGATCGGCAGCGAAAAATTTATGCAGGCAGCCATCTATTTTGCGGCGGTGGTGGGCATCGGTTTTTCCGTGCTGCTGTTTTTCCTGCTGCCCATTGAGTTGGGCAATCTGTTCCAGCGGCTGACCCATTGTGGGCTGCTGCTGCAGCACCTGGTTGAGGGCGTGCTGCGCATCGTCATTTTCTTGCTGTATATGTTCTTGTGCTCCAGGATGAAGGAAATGAAGCGGGTGTTTGCCTACCATGGCGCGGAGCATAAGACCATCCGCTGCTATGAGGCTAAGTTGCCTTTGACCGTGGAAAATGTTCGGCCCATGACCCGGCTCCATCCCCGGTGTGGCACCAGCTTTTTGTTTGTGGTCATGATCCTGTCCATTTTGCTGTTTACCGTGGTGACCTATGTGCTCAACGCTCTGATCCCCGGCCTGACCATTTTACAAAGCAACAGCCGGGTGCTGTACAATTTGCTGATGATCGTGATTAAGATCTTGATCATGCTGCCGTTGGTTGTTGGCATTACCTACGAGATCAACCGCTGGGTAGGCCGGCACGACAACTGGTTTGCCCGGATTTTGACCGCCCCTGGTATGTGGCTGCAAAACCTGACCACCAACGAGCCGGATGACAGCATGATCGAGGTAGCTATTGCCGCCTTGGAGCTGGTGATCCCGGCGGAGGAGGGGACGGATAAATGGTAAAAAAATACAGTGATCTGTATTTGGATGCCCGAAAAGCCCTTCTGCCTGTGGAGGGGCAGTATGCCGCCAACATCGCCCGGGAAATGCTGACCGCCGCCTCAGGAAAGTCTACGGAGGAAATGCTGGCGGACAGGGAAAAATACGCTGCAGAGACGGTTTGTCAAAAAATGGAGGAATTCGTCCAGCGGCGCTTGCAAGGGGAGCCAATCGCTTACATCATCGGCCAGTGGGATTTTTACGGCATGACCCTGACGGTGACCCCGGATGTGCTCATTCCCCGGGACGACACGGTGGCGGTTACGGAGCTTGCCATAAAAAAGGCTCTGTTTTTGCCCCAAAATCCCCGCATTTTGGACTTGTGCACCGGCTCCGGCTGCATTGGCCTGGCCATTGCCCGGCGGGTGAAGGACGCCCGTGTCACCTTGGCGGATGTTTCTTCTGCGGCACTGCGGGTGGCCAAGAAAAACGCCGCCGATTTGCAGCTGGGCGGCAGAGTGGCCTGCGTGCAGGCGGACGCGAACAAGCCCGCCTCCGCGTTTTTGGGCAAGTTTGACCTGATCGTGGCCAACCCGCCCTATATTAACCGTCAGGACATGGAACACCTGGATCCTTCGGTAAAAAACTTTGAGCCGCACCTTGCCTTATACGGCGGGGAGGATGGCCTGGACGTCTATCGGGCCATTTTGACCAATTTTACCCTGGCCCTGCGGCCAGAGGGCGCCATCTGTTTTGAGTTTGGCATGGGGCAGGAAAACGGCGTCTGCTCCCTGCTGCAGCAGCATAAATACACGATCCTTGAGCTAAAAGAGGATTACGCCGGCACTATCCGGGCGGTTTTGGCCCAAAAACGGAGAGAGGAACGATAACACTATGGCACAGAAAAAACCGGCATACGAAGCGCCAGGCCCTGCCGCCGATAAGAAAAAGGCACTGGCTACGGCCTTGAGTCAAATAGAGAAAAATTTCGGCAAGGGCGCCGTTATGCGCTTAGGCGACCGGCCGGAAATGAATGTAGAGGCGATCCCCACCGGCTCTTTGGCCCTGGACGCGGCCTTGGGCATTGGCGGCATCCCCAAAGGACGGATCATTGAGATCTATGGCCCGGAATCCTCCGGTAAAACCACCCTGGCCCTGCATATTTTGGCCCAGGCGCAAAAAGGGGGGGGAGAGGTGGCCTTCGTGGACGCCGAGCATGCCTTAGATCCGGTGTATGCCGCCGCCATCGGCGTGGATATTGATTCTATGCTGGTTTCCCAGCCGGACACCGGCGAACAAGCCCTGGAGATCACCGACGCCCTGGTGCGCTCCGGCGCAGTGGATGTTGTGGTGGTAGACTCTGTGGCTGCCTTGACTCCCCGACAGGAAATCGAGGGAGAAATGGGCGACCAATTTGTGGGCTTGCAGGCCCGGCTGATGTCTCAGGCGCTGCGCAAGCTGGCCGGTACGATCGCCAAAACCAACTGCGCGGTCATCTTCATCAACCAGCTGCGAATGAAAATCGGCGTGATGTACGGCAACCCGGAAACCACCACCGGCGGCAACGCCCTGAAATTTTACGCTTCCGTGCGGCTGGATGTGCGCCGGGTGGAGGCGATCAAAAACGGCTCTGAGGTCGTTGGAAACCACACCCGGGTCAAGGTGGTGAAAAATAAAGTGGCTCCGCCCTTCAAGGAGGCCCATTTTGACATCATGTACGGAGAGGGCATTTCCAAATGGGGCGAAATGGTGGACATGGCGGTGGACATGGAGCTGATCCAAAAGGCGGGCAGCTGGTTCTCCATGAACGGGGAACGGATCGCCCAGGGACGGGACAACACCAAGAAATTCCTAATGGAGCACCCGGAAATCGCGGAGGATCTGGAGCAGAAGATACGGGATCGGCTGTATCACCGCGGCCCGGACGCCGAGCAAGACAAGCCTCAGCCGGCAGGCAAGGCTGTAGATGTTTTCGCGGAAGATTTTAACGATGAAAATTGAGCGTCTCAAGCCCCCGGCCCGAGGCGGCGGAAAGGTGAGCGTCTGCTTTGACGATGGCACGACCCTGCGGGTGCCATCGACTGTAGCGGCGGATTTTGGCCTTTGCCCAGGACGGGTTTTGGAAGACTCCGATCTAGCTGCCTTAGAAACCGCGGCAGGGGAGACCTCGGCCAAGGAGCGGGCGGTGCGGATCATTTCCGCCGCCAGCGTGTCTAAAGCAGATCTGGAGCGCCGGTTGACTCAAAAAGGGGAGACGCCGGAAAACGCCAAGCAGGCCGTTGCCTGGCTGGATGAGCTGTCCCTTTTGGACGATGAACGCTTGGCCCAGCAGTTGGTGGCCCGGGGGGCGGCCAAGGGCTACGGCAAATCCAGGGTGCGGCAGCTGCTCTATGAAAAGGGGATCCCCCGAGAGCTTTGGGAGGACGCGCTGGAGCAGATGCCGGCTATGGAGCAATACATTGACAAATTTCTTAGCCAGAGGTTTGGTGGAAGGCAGCCGGAGCGGGGGGAAATAAAAAAAGCCGCCGACGCGCTTGCCCGCCGGGGCCATAGCTGGCAGGATATCCAAGCCGGCCTGCGGCGCTACCGGGAGGACTTGGCACAATGGGAGGAAATGGATTGAGAATCGGATTTATTTCTCTGGGCTGCGCCAAAAACCGGGTAAACTGCGAGCAGATGATGTATCTCCTGCAGCAGGCTGGGTATCAGGTGACCGGGGAGCTGGAACATATTGATCTTGTTGTCATCAACACCTGTGGCTTTATTGACGCGGCCAAAAGCGAGGCCATCGACAACATCCTTATGGCCGGCGAGCTTAAGACCCAGGGAAAGATTGGCAAAATTCTGGTTACCGGCTGCCTGGCCCAGCGGTACCAGCAGGAAATTTTGGAGCAGATGCCGGAGGTAGACGGCATTTTGGGCACAGGAAGCTATTATGATATCGTCCATGGGGTAAAAGCGGTGCTTGCCGGCAAGGGCTTTGCCCAGTTTGGCAGCATCGACGGGCCGGTGGAGGAAAGCAGGCGTATTTTGACAACGCCTGCCCATTATGCCTACCTAAAAATTGCCGAGGGCTGTGACAACCACTGTGCCTACTGCGTGATCCCCTCCCTTCGGGGTCGCTATCGCAGCCGAAAGCTGGAAGACTGTGTGGCTGAGGCCCGGGAGCTGGCGGAAAACGGCGTCCGGGAGCTGATCGTTGTGGCCCAGGACACCAGCCGCTACGGCATAGATCTTTACCAAAAGCGAATGCTGCCGCAGCTGCTGCGGCAGCTGGCCCAGATCGATCAGCTGCATTGGATCCGCGTTCACTATTGTTATCCCGATGAGATCACCGACGAGCTGATCCAGGTCATGGCTCAGGAGAAGAAGATCGTCAAATACTTGGACATCCCCATACAGCATGTCAATGACGAAATTTTGCGGAAGATGCACCGCCGGGGCAATAAGGCGTATCTGGAGGAACTGTTCCCCCGGCTGCGGCGGGAAATTCCCGGCCTGGTGATCCGCACCAGCCTGATCGCCGGGCTGCCCGGAGAGGGAGAGGCGGAATTTGCCGAGCTTTGCGACTTCCTGCGCCGCCACAAGCTGGAACGGGCAGGAGCCTTTGCCTTTTCTCCGGAGGAGGGCACGCCGGCGGCGGCAATGGACTACCCGCCAACAGAGCTTGCCCAGGCCCGGGCCAAGCAGATCGGAGAGCTGCAGGCGGAGATTTTGGATGCCCACAACCAAAGCCTGCTGGGAAAGACGCTGGAGGTGCTGTGCGACGGCACAGAGGGAGCGGAATATGTGGGCCGTACATACGCGGACTCTCCAGATGTAGACGGGGTGGTATATTTTACGGCCCAAAGGCCGGTTACCCCGGGGATGTTTGTTCAGGTGCAGATCACCGGCGAGAGAGACGGCGATCTGCTGGGGAAACAGATCGGAGGATGTAAGAATGACAACGGCAAGTAAGATCACGTTGGCTCGGGTGGTGATGATCCCGGCCTTTATGGTAGCGCTGTATCTCAGCGCCCAAACCCAGTGGCTGCGGTATCTGGCTTTGGGTATATTTGTTCTGGCAAGCCTTACCGATTTTGTGGATGGGCAGATTGCCCGCCGCTGCCATCAGGTGTCGGATTTTGGCAAGTTTCTCGATCCCTTGGCCGATAAGCTGTTGGTGATCTCCGCCATGGTCATCTATACCGAGTGGAATATTTTTCCTGGCTGGGCCTTGATGATCGTCCTTGCCCGGGAGTTTGCCGTAACGGGCTTGCGGCTGATCGCCGTAGGCAATGGGCGGGTCATCGCCGCTGGTTGGTCCGGCAAGGTGAAAACAGCCTCTACCATGGTGGCCCTGTGCGTGTGGTTGATGTTTGTGGGCAAGGACGCGGCACTGCTGCTTTCCCCCCAGGGGGTGACCGTGCTCAATTGGGCAATCACCTTGGTGATTGTGGTGCCCACCATTTATTCCGGTGGGGAATATTTTGTGAAGAATTGGGATACACTGGGCCTGTCCAAGAAAAACGGATAGTTGACACGAATCCGCCCTTCTGCTATTATAATGGTAATGTGAATATCGCGTTGATCGAAAAGAGTACCGGTGCGGCTTGCCCAAGAGAGCCTCTGCCTAGGCTGAAAGCAGACGGCGGCAAAGATTCCGGGAAAGTGCGTTCGTGAGCGAGGGGAGACCCCGTGAGACTGCGTTAAGGTCAAAGTTAGAAATCAGAGTGGAACCGCGAGCATGTTTGCCCGCCTCTTGATCCTATCAGGAGGCGGGCTTTTATGTTCCCGCGGCCAAGGGAGACATGATTTATGAGACTACTGGAGACAATCCGTGCGTACCAGAAGAATGACCCCGCTGCCCGGTCGGGCCTGGAAATTTTTTTGCTCTATAATGGCCTCCATGCTACCATATATTACCGCATTGCCCACTGGTTTTATCTGCACGGCATGCAATTTATCGGTCGTTGGATCTCCCAGCGGGCCAAACGCCGCACTGGGGTGGAGATCCACCCGGCGGCCACCATTGGCCGGCGTCTGGTCATCGACCATGGCACCGGCATTGTCATTGGCGCCACGGCGGAGATCGGGGATGACTGCCTGCTTTACCAGGGCGCCACCCTGGGAGGAACGGGCTACCAGAAAGGCAAAAGACATCCCACCCTGGGGAATAATGTGATGGTAGGCAGCGGCGCAAAGGTGCTTGGCCCCTTTAAGGTGGGGGACAATGTAAAGATCGCTGCCAACTCCGTGGTGCTCCGGGAGGTGCCGCCGGATTGTACCGTAGTGGGTATCCCGGGCCATATCGTCCGCTACCATGGGGAAAAGCTGGATCAAATCCATACCCCAGACCCGGTGCAGCTGGAGATTAACGCGCTGATCGCGCGGGTGTCCGCGCTGGAAAAACAATTGCAGGAAAAGGAGAATGACCATGTATCTGTATAACTCTCTTACCAGAAAAAAGGAAGAGTTCCGCCCCAACCATCCGGATATCGTAAAAATGTACACCTGCGGCCCTACAGTGTATCATTTTGCCCACATTGGCAACCTCCGCTCTTATATTATGGAGGATGTGCTGGAGAAGTATCTTCGCTTTTTGGGCTACCCGGTGAAGCGGGTAATGAACATCACCGATGTGGGCCATCTGACCTCCGATGGGGACACCGGCGAGGATAAAATGCTTAAAGGTGCCCAGCGGGAGCACAAGTCGGTGATGGACATTGCCCGGTTTTATACCGATGCTTTCTTCTCCGACTGCCAAAAGCTGAACATCAAGAGGCCGGATGTGGTGGAGCCTGCCACGGCCTGCATTGACGACTATATCCGCATCATTACGAAGCTTCTGGACACGGGTTATGCCTATCTTGCCGGGGGCAACGTGTATTTTGACACCAGCAAGCTGGAAAAATATTATGTGTTCAACGACTTTAACGAAGAGGATCTGGCGGTAGGCGTCAGGGAGAGCGTGGAGGAAGACGGCAACAAGCGGAACAAAAATGACTTTGTGCTGTGGTTTACCCAGTCTAAGTTTGCCGATCAAGCCCTCAAGTGGGAATCCCCTTGGGGCCTGGGCTATCCCGGCTGGCACATTGAGTGCAGCGCCATTTCCAT
>CAYVWG010000031.1:0-18806 GCA_964455425.1 uncultured Oscillospiraceae bacterium
TTTTCTCCCCGGCTTACGCCGGGAACCGAAAATACATGGCTACAGTATACCATTACGCTGCGCTTCATGGTATACTGTAGCCTGTAAAGGAGGGAATTGCCATGAACAGTTTTTCCCAGTGGCTAAGCGGGATTCGCCTAGACAGCATCCTGCAGGAAATTTGTATTGTTTTGGCGGCCCTTCTGGCCATTACCTTCCATGAAACCTGCCACGGCCTGGTAGCCTATTGGCTGGGAGACGACACAGCCAAGCGGATGGGCCGTCTCAGCCTGAACCCTTTGCGCCATGTAGATATTGTCGGACTGATCATGTTGGCTGTGCTGAGATTTGGCTGGGCAAAGCCGGTGCAGGTCAATGCCAGCCGGTTTAAGCGTCCAAAGCTGGGCATGGCCCTGGTGGCCTTGGCCGGGCCGGTGTCCAATGTGATGCTGGCGCTGGTGGGCGCGCTGCTGTATCAGCTGTTTTCCTTGCTTACCCTGTTTTATGGCAGCCAGGCGCTGAGCTATCTGGCGCTGCTGTTTTATGCCATTATGCTCATCAATGCCGGCCTTGCGGTGTTCAATTTGTTCCCTGTGCCGCCGCTGGACGGCTCCAAAGTGTTGGCGGTGATTTTGCCGCCGAAGGCGTACCAATGGCTTATGCGATATGAGCGCTTTGGCATGCTGCTGCTGGTGGTACTGCTGGTGTCCGGCGTGCTGGACACGCCCTTGACCGTTTTGCGCGGCGGATTGATCACCGGCCTGACGGCCATTACCCAAAAACCGGTGCAATGGCTGGTGCGATGGATGCTGTAAACGGCCTGAGGAAATGAGATGCATATAAGGATGAACTTGCAATGGATGAGCCAAAATATCATTTAGAAGGGGTGGTCAAATCCCGGGCGGAAGACCTGGAGGATTTTGACGGCCCGCTGAATGTGATCTTGCTTTTGTTGAGCAAAAATAAAATTGCGATAGAGGATATTTCCATTTCCTCCATTTTGGAGCAATATTTGGCGTATTTGGACGAAATGAAACGAATGGATATGGAAATTGCCAGCGAATTTATTGCCATGGCATCCCACCTAATGTATATCAAAACCAAGATGCTGCTTTCTGCGGCGGAGAAGGAGGAAGCGCTTTCGGAAATGGAGCTGCTGATCCGCTCCTTGGAGGAGCGGCAGCGAAAGGAAGCCTACGAGCAGATCAAAACCGCGGCTATGGCCTTAGAGCAGCGCAACGAAATTGGGCTACATCTGTTTGTCAAGGGACAGGAGCCGTTTGAGGTGGACAAGACCTATCGCTATCGGCACGACCCGGCAGATCTGTGCGCCGCCTTTGCTGCCATTGCCGACCGTGAGCAGCGGCAGTTGCCGCCGCCTACGGCCAATTTCCAGGGCATCGTGGGTAGAGAGCCATATTCCGTAACCCTAAAATCCGCCGAGCTGCTGCGTAAGCTTCTGCAACGGGGCGTATCCAAGCTCAAAAGTCTGTTTAAGGGCAGCAAAAGCCGGTCAGAGATTGTGGCCACCTTTCTGGCGGTGCTGGAGCTGTGCCGTCTTCACTCGTTAAGGCTGGAGGGGGAGGATCGGAACATGGATGTACGATTTATCCAGGTGCCGGAGGGCGCTAAGGAGGGAGAGTTGGCCAGTGGAACAGATTGAGCTGCAAAGGATGATAGAAGCTGTGCTCTTTGCCGCCGGAGATCCTGTGCCTGCTGCCCGACTGGCCATGGTGGCCCAGTGCGGGGCAGAAGAGATCCATCAGGCAGCAAAGACCCTTATGGATCGCTATGCCTTTGACCGCCGGGGGATACGTATTCTCCGTCTGGAAGACAGCTATCAGATGTGTTCTGCCGGGGAATTTTCCACCTATGTGACCCGGGCGCTGGAGACCCGCAAGCCTCCTAAGCTTACTGCCTCCCAGCTGGAGACGTTGACGGTGATTGCCTATTACCAGCCGACAACCCGTGCTTATGTGGAACAGATCCGGGGCGTGGACAGCGCCTATACGGTAGGCGTCCTGCTCAACAAAAAGCTGATTGAAGAATGTGGCCGGCTCAATGTGCCGGGCAGGCCCATCCTTTACCGCACCACGCCGGACTTTCTGCGTACCTTTGGCTTGGATTCCTTGGAGGAGTTGCCGAAAATTGAGCAGGTGCAGCTGGACAAGCGGGAACAGCTGGAGGCGGAGGCGCAGCGGGTGGCAGAGACCCGGCAGGCGGAGCAGGCGGCAAAGGCCCCAGAGGAACAGCCGTGATCGCCCTGGCGATTACTCTGGCGGTGCTGGTTGCGTTGGCACTGCTACCGTTAGGCGTTCGGTGCCGCTACGATGGAGAAGCACTGGTGCAGCTGCTGATCGGCCCCTTGCGGCTCCAGCTTGTCCCGGCAAGGGAGAAACCGGAAAAACAGCGAAAACCTGCTGCCAAGGCCAGAGAAAAAAAGGAAAACAAGCAGAAAAAACCGGAAAAACCAGAGCAAAGCAAATCTTTCCGGGAAAAGCTGGAGGGGATTTTGCCCTTTGTGCAGCTGGCCATCAGTCTGTTTGGCGGCGTGTGGCGAAAGCTGTATCTTTCCAAGCTGCAAATCCACATCACCCTGGCAGGGCAGGATCCGGCCAAGGTGGCGATGGATAACGGCCGGGCCTGGGCGGTGATTGGCGCGACGCAGCCGCTTCTTTGCAGCAGCTTCCGCTTTCGCAAGGCGGATATCCAGGTGACGCCGGACTTTGTGGGAAGCGTACCGAAGGTATACGCGGAGTTGATCCTTCGGATGCATATGGGCGATCTTATCGTCCTGGGAATACAGTATGGATGGAAAGCCCTGAAACTATTGTTCAGGCGTAAAAAGCAAGAAAAGGCGGTGCAGCAATGAAACAATCCATTGGCGACATGATTTCTGTGGCGTTGGACAAGGTGCATGAGGTGACCGAGGCCAACACCATTATGGGCCAGCCTGTGGCGGTTGGCGACGGGGTGACGGTGATCCCCATCTCCCGGGTGCGCATTGGCGTTGGCGGCGGCGGCAGCGAATTTGCCCCCAAATCTCTCCCGGCGGGAAAGGACAATCCCTTTGGCGGCGGCTTGGGCTGCGGCGTAAATGTAGATCCTGTGGCGTTTTTGATCATCCGGGGCGAAAGTGTGCGGATGCTGCCGGTAGCGGAGCCTGCCAGCACCACCATTGACCGGCTCATCGAGATGGCCCCGGAGGCCATAGACAAGCTGGCGGATTTCCTGGAAAACCGCAAGGGGAAAAAGGAAAATCAGCCGTAACTTTGCCGAAGGGACGTATGTTTTGCCGCTTTTGCGGCAAACTAGCCCCGGTGATGTTATGAAGAAACTAGGATGCTTTGTGGCGGCAGGGCTTTTGGCCCTGTGCTTAGCGCTGCCGGCAAACGCCGCGCCGGGGGTTTCCGCGGCCCACAGTGTGCTGATGGACGCGGACTCCGGAACGGTACTTTTTGCCAAGCAGGCACAGACGGAAAGCCTGATTGCCAGCACAACAAAGATTATGACGGGCCTTTTGGTTTGCGAACAGTGCAATTTGAACGACCGTCTGCGGGTACCCGCCGAAGCGGTGGGTGTGGAAGGCTCCTCCATGTATCTTAAGGCGGAAGAGGTGCTTGCGGTACGGGATCTTCTCTATGGCTTAATGCTCCAATCCGGGAACGACGCGGCGGTGGCGCTGGCCATCTACTGCGGCGGTACGGTGGAGGGCTTTGTAGAGCAGATGAATCGCAAGGCGGAGCGGCTGTCGCTGCAGCACACCCATTTTGCCAACCCCAACGGGCTGGATGACGAGCAAAACTACAGCTCTGCCCAGGATTTGGCCACCCTTACGGCCTACGCTCTCCACAACCCTGACTTTGCCCAGGTCGTGGGAACCAAAACGGTGACCATCGGCAGCCGTCAGCTAACCAACCACAACAAGCTGCTGTGGCAGTACCCCGGCGCTATCGGCGTGAAAACCGGATATACCCGGGCAGCGGGACGGATCTTGGTCAGCGCGGCTCAGCGGGATGGCCGGACGCTGGTGGCGGTAACCATCAACGCGCCTTCCGATTGGCAAGATCACAAGGCCCTGCTGGATTTCGGCTTTGCCCAGTATGAAACCAAGACCCTGGTACAGCCAGGACAGCAGCTTTGCACCGCCGCAGTGGCGGCAGATACGGATCAGGAGGTGCCCTTAGTGGCCAAGGAGGCGTTTTCCTATCCGGTGCTGCCGGGGGAGGAAATCACCTTTGCCTACGAAGGCCGGGGCATGATCTATCCACCTTTGCTTTCCGGCGATGATGCCGGCACCGTGCAAATTATGTGCGGCGACCATGCCATAGGCCAAGTGGCGGTAACCTGGGGCGAAAGTATATTTAGCTAACAGGGATATTCTGCCCCACTCGTGCATGGAAAAGCCGAAAGCTTTTTTATGATGCTTCGGCCAGAAGGCGGCTCTCCCTAAAGGACACTAAGGAGCGGCGGTTGGCGACGCTGTTTGGATAAAAATAAACCATCTTGTGAAACAACAGGGTAGAGGGTGAGACGCTTGGAACAGCGGTTGCAAAAAATTATTGCCGATAGCGGCCTGTGCGCCCGGCGAAAAGCGGAAGAACTGATCCGTCAGGGCCGGGTGCGGCTAAACGGCAATACGGCCCGCCTGGGAGATACGGCGGATTTGTCCTTGGATGATGTGATTACGGTGGATGGGGTGGCCATCAAAACGCCCAAAGCCCATCTAACCGTGATGCTCAACAAGCCCAGAGGGTATGTGACCACCGCCCAGGATGAAAAAGGGCGCAAGACTGTGCTGTCGCTGCTGCCCCAGGATAGCCCCCGGCTGTATCCCGTAGGGCGGCTGGACATGTACTCTGAGGGGCTGCTTTTGCTGACCAATGACGGCGCTTTGGCCCAAAAGCTGACCCACCCTTCCCAACAAATCCACAAGGCGTACCATCTGTGGGTAAGCAATTATACCCCAGGGGCAGAAAAAACGCTTGCCCGGCCCATTGTGCTTGACGGAAAGCCCATTGCGCCGCCTCAGGTAGAGCTTCTCCATGAGGAAGAGAAGCATGCTATGCTCTGCGTTACCATTCATGAGGGCCGCAACCGGCAGATTCGCCGGATGTGTCAGGCGGCGGGTCTGATCTGCACCCGACTCAAGCGGGTGCGGGAGGGGGAGTTGTGCCTGGGCGACCTGCGCCCCGGGCAGTACCGGCTCCTTACATATGAAGAGCAGGAATATTTGAACGGACTGTAAAATTTCTCTTCCCGTCTTTTCACGGGAGGAGAAAATTGCTATAATACTCTTATGTACGATGTGATTGTAATTGGCGGCGGCGCCGCGGGAATGTTTGCCGCCCTTACGGCGGGATTTGCCGGAGCAAAGGTGCTTTTGCTGGAGAAAAACGACCGGTTGGGGAAAAAGCTGAAAATTACCGGCAAGGGTCGCTGCAATGTGACCAACAACTGTAGTGTGGAGGATGTGCTGCGGCATATCCCCCGCAATCCTCGGTTTTTGCACAGCGCCATGGCGGGCTTTTCTCCGGAGGACACCATGAATTTTTTTGCTTCCTATGGCTGCGAGCTGAAAACCGAACGGGGCAACCGGGTGTTTCCCCAATCTGACCAGGCCTCTTCCATCATCGACACCCTAAAAACCGCGATGGATTATGCGGGGGTTACTGTGATCCAGGCCCGGGCGAAGCGGATCCTTACGGAGCATGGCCGGGTAACCGGCGTGGATACCTACCGGGGCCGTTTTTCTGCCGGACGGGTGATTTTGGCCACAGGAGGCCTGTCTTATCCCGCTACCGGCTCTACCGGTGATGGATACGCTATGGCCAAGGCGCTGGGGCATACCATCGTTTCGCCTAGAGGCTCCTTGGTGCCTATGGTGGAGGCAGGAAGCTGGTGCCAGAAGATGCAGGGGCTGTCCCTGCGGAACGTGACGGCCCGGCTGCTTTTGGAGGATCAGCTGATCAGTCAGGAGTTTGGCGAGCTGCTGTTTACCCATTTTGGCCTGTCCGGCCCTTGCGTTTTGTCCCTTAGCGCCCACATGGAGCCGGGGCGGCAATACAGGATGTCCATCGACCTTAAGCCGGCGCTGGATGAAATGACGCTGGATGCCCGGCTGCTACGAGATTTTCAGCAAAACCGGAATCGTCAGTTTGCCAACGCTCTTTCCGGGCTGTATCATAAAACCATGATACCGGTGATGGTAGAGCGCAGCGGTATCCCGGCGGATCTGCAGGTCAATGCCATCACCCGGGGGCAGCGGCACCAGCTGCTTATGCTGACCAAGCAGTTTACCCTGGATATCCAAGGCCTGCGGCCGGTGGAAGAGGCGATCATTACCGCAGGCGGCGTTTCTGTCGCTGAGATCTCTCCCAAAACCATGGAATCGAAACTGGTGCCCGGCCTATACTTTGCCGGGGAGATCATAGACTGCGACGGCTATACCGGCGGATACAATTTACAAATTGCCTGGGCAACGGCCTATGCCGCCGGAAACGCCCAGGGCGAGTAGAGAGGTACATATGAACAAGTGGATTCGCGTAGCCATTGACGGGCCCTCCGGCGCGGGCAAAAGCACCATGGCCCGGCGGGTGGCCAAGGACCTAGGCTTTCTGTATGTGGATACCGGCGCTATTTACCGGGCGGTGGGATACCACATGTATCTGATGGGCATCGGCCCTAAGGACAAGGACGGCATCGCCCGATGCCTGCCGGACGTCAATTTGGAGCTGCGCTATGTTGAGGGCGTGCAGCAGGTGATCTTAAACGGGGTGAATGTGTCGGAGGAGATCCGCCTGCCGGAAATGTCCGCCATGGCCTCCGGTGTGTCCGCCCAGCCTTGTGTGCGGGAGTTTTTGCTGGGAATGCAGCGGGATCTGGCCAAGGACAACAATGTGGTCATGGACGGAAGGGATATCGGCACGGTGGTGCTGCCCAAGGCGGAGGTAAAAATCTTTCTTACCGCCAAGCTGGAGGTGCGGGCTAAGCGTCGGTATGAGGAGCTGCTCCATAAGGGGCAGAAGGTTTCCTATGCCCAGGTGCTGCGGGACATGGAGCAAAGAGATGACCAGGATACCCACCGGGCCATTGCCCCCCTCAAGCAGGCCAAGGACGCGGTTTTGCTGGACGCCTCTGATCTGACTATCGATGAATGTGTGGAAAAAATCAAAGCAATCATTGCAAATGAGGCGAAAAAATGAGTTTTGCCCGAAGCTATGTGTATCGCGCCTTGTATTGGCCTTTGCGGGTGGCCATGAGCCTGTGGCACTGGCCCACATTTTCCGGCAGGGAAAATGTACCGCAAGGCTCAGCGCTGATTTGCTGTAACCATGCGGGTTTTGCCGATCCGGTTTGGGTGATACTGGCGCTGAAGGAAAAAAAGACGCCATGGATCATTGCCAAAAAAAGTCTGCTGGAGATCCCTGTGTTGGGGAAGTTCTTGGCCCTTTGGGGAACCTTTGGAGTAGATCGGGATAAGGCGGACGTGCATGCCCTGAAAACTGCCCTGCAGGTGCTCCGCCAGGGGGACAAGCTGGTGATTTTTCCCGAGGGCACCCGGGTAAAGCCCGGCCAGCAGGCGCCGGCCAAGCCCGGGGCGCTGGCCATTGCTCAGCGGACAGAGGCGCCGGTGATTCCCATGTACGTTACCCAGGATCGGCGGCCCTTTCGCCCGGTGCGGTGCGTGATTGGCAAGCCCTTTGTGCCGGAGTACGCCGGTAAGCGGCCTACCGGCCAAGAGCTGGAGCGGGAGAGCGCACGGCTTTTGCGTACCATTTATGCTTTAGGAGAACCATCATGAGCGTTCGTATTGCCAAATCCGCCGGGTTTTGCTTTGGTGTGGATCGAGCAGTGGAATTGGTGGAAAAAGCGGCCCGGGAGGGGAAAAAGGTGGTCACTCTGGGGCCGATCATTCACAACCGTCATGTGGTGGAGCGATTTGCTGCCATGGGTGTGCGGCAGGTGTCCTCTGTGCAGGAGGTCCCGCCAGGATATGGGGTGATCATTCGCTCTCATGGTGTGGGCCGCAAGGTATATGACCAGCTGGCCGAGAAAAACATCCCGGTGATCGATGCCACTTGCCCCTTTGTGGAGCGAATCCACCGGCTGGTGGTTGAGGCGGAGAACAAGGGCCGCCGCCCATTGATCATCGGCACGCCCACCCATCCGGAGATCGTAGCTATTGCCGGTTGGTGCAAGGATCCCTTGGTTTTTGCTTCTGATGAAGAGCTGCAGGCCTGGCTGGACGGCGGGGAAAACCGGCGAAACCAGCCCTTGTCGGCAGTGTCGCAAACCACAAGCACCCAGCTGCTATGGAAAAAATGCGTGGAAATTCTAAAAAAAGAGTGTACAAATCTCGAAATCTTTGATACAATATGCAAAGCGACAGAAAATCGCCAGCGGGAAGCGGCAGAGCTTGCCACCAGCTGCCAGGCGATGGTTGTGGCGGGTGACGCGAAAAGCTCCAATGCTGCTCGCCTGGCTGCCATATGTCGGCAGTACTGCCCCAAGGTGTTCTTGGTAGACAACGCCAGTGAGTTGAACCCAGGGGATTTTACCGATGTAACCCATATCGGCATCACTGCAGGCGCTTCAACGCCCGCGTGGATTATAAAGGAGGTCAGTCAATCGATGGATGAAATTAAGAACGTTGATACGGCAATGGAGGAAAGCTTTGAGGCTATGCTTGATGCTAGTATCAAAACTTTGAATACAGGAGATACAGTTACGGGCACTGTTACAGCGATCGGTTCTACCGAAGTTCAGGTCGATTTGGGCACAAAGCATGCTGGTTATATTCCCTGTGATGAAGTCAGCACGGATCCCACCCAAAAGCCTGAGGACATCCTCAAGGTAGGCGATGAGGTCAAGGTGTTTGTTGTTCGCGTCAACGACCAAGAGGGTACTGTGCAGCTAAGCAAAAAGAAGCTGGACGGCCTGAAGGTTTGGGACGATCTGGAGGCCGCTTGCGAAAGCAAGGAGCCGGTGGAGGGCCTGATTACCGAAGAAAATAAGGGTGGCCTGGTGGCCAACGTTAAGGGTGTACGGGTGTTTATCCCTGCCTCCGCGTCCGGCATAGCCAGAGGCGGCGATCTTTCCGCATTAAAGGGCAAGACCATGAGAATGCAGGTGACAGAGGTCAACCGCGCCCGCCGCAGAGTGGTGGCTTCCATCAGCGCGGTGCTCAACGAGGAGCGGAAGGCGGCCCAGGAGCGGATCTGGAGCGAAATCGAAGTGGGCAAGCACTATCATGGCACAGTCAAGTCTCTGACATCTTACGGCGCTTTTGTGGACATTGGCGGCGTGGACGGCATGGTGCATGTGTCTGAGCTGTCTTGGCTGCGGATCAAGAATCCTGCCGAGGTGGTCAGTGTTGGCGATGAGATTGATGTATTTGTCATTGGCCTGGATCCTGAGAAGAAAAAGATCTCTCTGGGCTACAAGACGCCGGAGACCAACCCCTGGAACATTTTCCAAGAAAAGTTTGCCGTTGGCGATGTGGTGCCGGTGAAGGTGGTCAAGATGATGACCTTTGGCGCCTTTGCCGAGATTATTCCCGGCGTAGACGGCCTGATCCATATTTCCCAAATTGCCAACCGTCGTATCGCAAAGCCTGAGGACGTGCTGTCTGTGGGCCAAGAGACGGAGGCAAAGATCATTGATATCGATGTGGAAAAGAAGAGGATTTCCCTGTCCATCCGCGCCATTGCCGAGCCTACTGTGGAAGAGCAGGCTGCCGCTTTGGCCGAGAGCGAGGCGGAATAAGTACTTCTAAGTACATCTAAAAGCGCCACGAAGGTCGCAGCCCAAAAAGCAGGATCGGCTGGCGTAGCCGCCATAAAGGTTGTGAAGAAAGACGAGTGAGAAGCAATTGCTTTTCACCCGCCTTTTTTCCGCGGCCAGGCGAAGAAGCGCCGCCATAGATCCGTAGCCCCACCAAGGCCAAACGGTATCGTGCGCTTTTGCGCTATCCATTTTTGCCGGTACAGCCGCATTTACTTTTGTTGTCGGATGTGGTAGAATACAGGCGAGGTACAGAGGGGAGTGAAGAGACGTGCAATACAAATTTTATGCCCTGATATCCCGTATGCGGTACATTACCCGCTGGGGTCTGATGCGGAATACCTTTTCGGAAAATATTGCCGAGCACAGCCATATGGTGGCGGTGTTGGCTCACAGCCTGGCGCTGATCCGGCGGGACGTTCTGGGCATGGAGGCGGAGCCGGAGCGATGCGCCACGGCCGCTTTGTACCACGACGCATCGGAGATTCTCACCGGCGATCTGCCTACCCCCATCAAGTATTACAATCCGGAGATCAAGGCCGCCTATAAACAGGTGGAGCGGATTAGCGGCAACAAGCTCCTAGGCCTGCTGCCGGAACAGCTAAGGCCCAGCATGATGCCCTATGTGTTGGAAACCGATGAAAAAACCGTAAAAATCGTGAAGGCTGCGGATAAGCTGTCGGCGTATATCAAATGCATAGAGGAGCTGAAGGCGGGCAACCAGGAATTTGCCTCGGCGGCGGAGCAGACCCTAACGGCCCTTAAGGCCATGGATCTGCCGGAGTTGGACTGGTTTATGGCTCACTGTATGGACAGCTTCCAGCTGAATCTGGATCAGCTGAAGTAACGCGTTATTCTAAAAATGGAATCACGTATTTGCCAATAAAGTGGTTGAGACTTAAGGGGGATTATAGTATAATTACCCTATATAATTCCGCCGCTTGCTGCGGAGTAAGCCAATAAATCCATAACGCTTCTATAGAGAAAGAGAAGAAGAGCAACCGGGTTGACGGAAGGAGAAAAGACAATGGCCACCTTTTTTTTGAATGGTACCCAGGTTACCCCTGAAAAAAATCAAAAGCTGCTGCGCTACCTGCGGGATGTGCATCATCTGACTTCCTGTAAAGATGGCTGCTCCGAGGGCGCTTGCGGCACCTGCACGGTGCTGATCGATGGAAAAACCGTCCGCGCCTGCACGGTGAAGACCGATGAGCTGGAGGGCAAAAGTGTCCTGACGGTAGAGGGCCTGTCTGATTTTGAACAAAAGGTGTTTACTTGGGCCTTTGGCGAGGCCGGGGCTGTGCAGTGTGGCTTTTGCATCCCGGGTATGGTGATGTGCGCCAAGGGGCTGTTGGACTGGAATCTTAACCCCACGGAGGAAGAGATCCGTCATGCCATCCGCAACAATATTTGCCGCTGCACAGGCTATGTGAAGATCATCAAGGCCATCCAGCTGGCGGCCAAGGCGATGCGGGAGGGCTTTGTTTCCGCCCCCAGTGTAAACGACTGGCACATCGGCAACCGGGTGCACCGGCTGGATGTGGAGGAAAAGGTGCTGGGCTACGGCAAATTCCCGGACGATGTGTACTTAGACGGCATGTGCTACGGCTCTGCCGTGCGGTCAAAATATCCCCGGGCAAGGGTGCTGGGCATCCACACCGAGGCGGCTAAGGCGCTGCCCGGGGTGGTGTGCGTGCTTACGGCGGAGGATATCCCCGGCAAGAATTATGTGGGGCACCTGAAAAAGGATCAGCCTACCTTGATCCCCGTAGGGGAAATCACCCACTATTTGGGCGATTCCATCGCCTTGGTTTGCGCTAAGGATCAAGAAACCTTGGAGAAGGCCAAAAAGCTGGTCAAGGTGGACTACGAGCCATTGCCCTATGTACGTAGCCCGGAGGAAGCGGCCCAGCCTGACGCGCCATTGGTGTTTGAAACCGATGAAAACAATGTGCAGGCCTATAAGCATGTAAGCCGGGGAAACGCCGCGGAGGGCATTGCCCGGTCTAAGTATGTGCTCCAGGAGCACTTCACCACACCCTGGACAGAGCATGCGTTTTTGGAGCCGGAGTGCTGCGTGGCCTTCCCGCTGGATAATGGCGGCGTAAAGCTGCTGACTACCGACCAAAGCGCCCACACCACGCTGCACGAATGTTCAGCCATGCTGGGGGTGACGCCGGATAAATGCCTGGTGGAAAACCAGCTGGTAGGCGGGGGCTTCGGCGGCAAGGAGGATATGTCTGTCCAGCACCATGCGGCGTTGATCGCCTATGTGGCCCGGGTGCCGGTAAAGGTGAAGCTAAGCCGGGCGGAGTCCATTTTGGTGCATCCTAAGCGCCATACCTTCGATATGGACTTTACCTTGGGCTGCGATGAAAACGGCATCATCCAGGGCGTAAAGGCTTCGGTGGTGTCCGATACCGGTGCGTTTGCCTCTTTGGGCGGGCCGGTGCTGGAACGGGCCTGTACCCACGCGGCAGGACCATATTCCTATGAAAATTTTGAAATCGAGGGCCGGGCGTACTATACCAACAACCCGCCGGCTGGCGCTTTTCGGGGGTTTGGCGTTACCCAGACCTGTTTTGCCATTGAAACCCTACTCAACATGATGGCGGAAAAGGTGGGCATCTCCCCTTGGGAGATCCGCTACCGCAACGCCATCCGGCCTGGCGGCGTGCTGCCCAACGGGCAGATTGTGGATGAATCCACCGGCCTTGTGGAGACTTTGGAGGCGGTTAAGCCTCAGTTTGACGCCGCCGTAAAGGCAGGAGAGCCGGTGGGCCTGGCCTGCGCCATGAAAAATGCCGGCGTAGGCGTGGGTATCCCCGACTGGGGCCGGTGCAAGCTCATTGTGGAGCAGGACGCCAAGGTGCATATTTATTCCGGCGCGTCCTGTATCGGCCAAGGGCTAGGCACGGTGCTGGTGCAGGTGGTTTGCACGGAGATTGGCCTTAAGCGGGAGGACGTTGTTTACGAGCGCTCCAACACCTGGATCGCCCCGGACTCCGGCGATACCTCCGGCTCTCGGCAAACCTGCGTCACCGGTGAAGCTTGCAGCCGGGCCTGTAAAAAGCTGGCGGCGGCCCTGGAGGGGAAAACCCTGGCCGATTTGGCCGGCCAAGAATTCTACGGTGAGTTTTTGGCCAAGACCGATCCCTTGGGCGCCAATGTGCCCAACCCGGTGTCTCACATTGCCTATGGCTATGCTACGCAGATGTGCGTGCTGGATAGAAAAACCGGCCGGATCAAGACCGTGGTGGCGGCCCACGATGTAGGCAAAGCCATCAATCCCCTGTCCTGTGAGGGACAGATCGAAGGCGGCGTTGTCATGTCCATGGGCTATGCCCTGACAGAACGCTATCCGCTTAAGGAGTGTAAACCCCTGGCCAAGTATGGCGGCCTTGGCCTGTTCCGGGCGCCAGATGTGCCCAAGGTGGAGGCCATTGTAATCGACAAGCCGGGGCTGAAGGTGGCCAACGGCGCCATCGGCATCGGCGAGATCACCTCCATCCCCACAGCGCCGGCCATTGCGCAGGCATACTATATGCTCACCGGAAAGCGGGAAACGGTGCTGCCGCTGAAAAACACTCCCTATGCCCGCAAGGATCCCCCCCAGGTGAAGCTAAAGCATCCGGGCAAGCAGTTGGTGGCGGCCCGGCCAGAGGCTTGCATTGGCTGCGGTGAGTGCGTCCGGGCCTGCGCCAGCCTGTATCAGAAGGTGGACGACAACAACAAGGCCTGCTTGCGTCTGGTGGATGGCCGTAAGGGAACCTCTCCCGCCGTATGTACCCAGTGCGGCATGTGCGCCATTGCCTGCCCGGCAGGGGCAATTATCCGCAATCCCAAGGGTGTGTATATGATCAATAAAAAGCTCTGCATTGGCTGCGGCCTGTGTAAGGATGCCTGCCCCAATGGAGTGATCGTCAAAACCCCGGATATGCCGGTGTCTGCCAAGTGCATCGCCTGCGGCGTTTGCGTGCGGGAGTGTCCTATGGATGTGCTGGCCATTGCCGAGGGATAAGCCCTGGGAAAGAGATAACGTTATGGGTCTGGCGCAGAATATATCGCGCCAGACCCATTTCGCGTTTATTCCTCCGCTCCATGCCGATTCCGAAAGAGCAGGGAAATGCACCACAGGCCGGCAAGACCAACGATGGTATAGATGATCCGGCTGACAACGCCGGTTTGCCCGCCGCAGATCCATGCCACCAGGTCGAACTTAAAAATACCTACCAGTCCCCAGTTCAAAGAACCAATGATGGAGAGAATGAGTGCAATGGTATCCATATATGGAACCTCCCTAAAGTAATTTGTGATGGTAGTATACCCGGTTTTGTCGGAAAAAAATCATAACCCAAGAGAAGGGGAGAGAAGGAAAAAAATTCATTGCAAAAATTGCCATGTGCTTGTATAATCTAGTCATTACTTCCAATGAGCTTCCGGCAAAGCCGGGAAAAAACAAAAAGTGAGGGATTATCTATGAACGCATTTTTACCTGCGGATATTATGCTGCCCAACGTCAAGGAAATGGAAAAATGGGCGGTTATCGCCTGCGATCAGTTTACCTCTGACCAGGAGTATTGGGATCGCGTCCGGGCCACTGCCGGGGACGCGCCGTCTACCATCAACCTGATTTTGCCGGAGGCGGAGCTTGGCACCCCCCAAGAGGCCGCGCATACCCAGAAGATCAACCAAACCATGGCCCAGTACATGGAAAAAAACATCTTTACCACCTATCCGCATAGCCTGGTTTATTTGGAGCGTACCTTGGAAAACGGCGCCATTCGCATAGGCTTGATGGGCGTTGTGGATCTTGACGCCTATGACTACAGCACCGGCTCCACCTCCGCCATCCGGGCCACAGAGCGTACGGTGGTGGAGCGGATCCCGCCCAGACAGCGGGTTCGCCGGGACGCGCCCATCGAGCTGCCCCACATTCTTATGCTGTGCGACGACCATAAAAAGCAGCTCATTGAGCCTATCGGGGCCAAAAAGGACAGCTTGAAAAAGCTTTACGATTTTGACCTGATGGAGGATGGCGGTCATATTACCGGCTGGCTGGTAGAAGGCGATGAGGTAAAGGCCTTTGAAGACCGCTTGGCCGCCTATACCGCCACGGTAGGGGAGAAGTATGAGGGGCTAAAGGGCGTGCCCATGGTCTTTGCCGTGGGCGATGGCAACCATAGTCTGGCCACGGCCAAGAGCTGCTACGAAGAGCTAAAAAAGAACCATCCGGATAAGGATCTGTCCAACCACCCGGCACGATTTGCCCTGGTGGAGCTGGAAAATATCCATGACGATGCCCAGGTGTTTGAGCCGATCCACCGTGTGGTGGCGGACACAGACCCGGAAAAGCTGCTTGCCGCCATTAAGGCTGAGTGCTGCGCGGAGGGCGGCTTCCCGGTGAAATGGTACATCGGAGAATCCTCCGGCACGGTGTATTTGGACAGAAACAGAAGCCAGCTGGCCGTTGGTGCGCTGCAAGGCTTCTTGGACGGATATCTTAAGGACAATCCCGGCACGGTGGACTATATCCACGACGACGATGCCCTGATCCGTCTGGCCCAGCAGCCGGGCAGCATCGGCTTCCTTCTGCCGGCAATGGAAAAGAGCCAGCTGTTCCGCGGCGTAATTGCCGATGGCATTTTGCCCCGTAAGACCTTCTCTATGGGCCATGCCCGGGAAAAGCGGTACTATCTGGAGGCCAGAAAGATCAAATGATCGTCCTTAACGGCCGTGCCTATGGTAAGCTGAACCTGACCTTGGATATTTTGGATCGCCGTCCGGACGGCTACCATAACCTGCGGTCAGTTATGACCAAGTTGGATCTGTGGGACGAGGTACAGGTGGAGCTGGAAACCGGCAAGCCCTGGCAGCTTTGCTGCCAGGCGCCGGGGGTGCCTACAGACAGTGGCAACCTGTGCTGGAAGGCGGCAGAGAAGTATTTTGCCGCTGCGGGGATAGCCCCTCCGGGGTTGACCATCCGCTTGCAAAAGCGCCTGCCTTCCCAGGCGGGGATGGCCGGCGGCAGCGCCGATGCCGCGGCGGTGCTGGAGCTGCTCAATGGCCACTATAACGCCCTGCCTTTCCAGGCCCTAACGGCGCTTTGCGCGGCGGTGGGCAGCGATGTGCCCTTTTGTCTTTCCGGGCCAACCGCTTTGGTGGAGGGCAAGGGGGAGCTTGTGCGTTCGCTGCCGGCGCTGCCAAAGCAGATGGTGTATGTATTGGTGCAGCCGGAATTTTCTGTGCCTACCCCGGCGCTGTTCCGGCAATTGGATGCTTGTCCCGCACCCCGAAAACCGGGGACAGACGCCATGCTGGCGGCAATCGATCAGGGTGGCGTAATGGCCATCTGCCAGGCGCTGTCCAACGATTTTCAGCCTTTGGTGGAAAAGGCCCACCCGGTGGTGGGAAAAATCCGCAGGGAGCTTTCCGCCCAAGGTGCAAAGGGAACCGCCCTTACCGGCACCGGCTCGGTAGTCTATGGCATTTTTACAGACATGGCATTGGCGGAAAAATCTCTGCGGATTATGGAATTGACCTATCCTTGGGTAAGGCTGGTGCGGCAACTGGCTGGATAGCCGGCCAGCCTATGCTTGGCCAACATGGTGTTTCCGGCCTTGCCGGAAAGCAAAAATATAGGGTAAAATATGCCATTTTGCTTGCGCATCCTGGTATACTTTGCAAAAACACCGTCCATAATGTAGGTATCGCTACATAGGACGGTGTTTATCATGAGACGAAAAATTTTTTTACTGGCGACGCTGACGCTGATGGTATGTATATTTTCTTATGATCTGTGCGTTGTGAAGGAGCAAAAGGCCCTGGCAGGGGAGATGATCCGCCTGCATGTGGTAGCAAATTCCGACACAGACCAGGATCAGTGGGTCAAGCTGCAGGTGCGGGATACCATATGCGCCACGGTGGACGAGCTTACAGCGAATTGCGCGACCAAGGGCCAGGCCATGGAAACGCTGCAGGCCCGTCTGCCAGCGCTGACTGCCAACGCCCAGCGCACGTTGGCCAGCCTAGGACAGGAAGCATCTGTGCGGATTACCCTGGGCGCCGAGGAATTTCCCCGGCGTGATTACGACACCTTTTCTCTTCCTGCTGGGAATTATGACACCCTGCGGGTGGTGATTGGCCAGGGAGGGGGCCATAATTGGTGGTGCGTGGCCTTTCCGTCTTTGTGTTTGCCGGCGACCACGGAGGGTGTGTCCCAGGCGGCGGTGGCAGCGGGACTGTCCCAGCAGGAGCAGGAGCTTATGACAGAAGAAAGTGAAATGGTGGAAATCAAGTTCCGCACCTTGGAATGGCTGCATAAACTCAAGAACTGGATCACCACACGGTAATTGCCAGGCCGCCGAAGGAAAAGGACAGGCATATGGGGCTGCCACGGGAGAAAACGCCTGTGGCAGCCCCTTGCCCTGTGCTTTATTCTGTGCCAATGGTCAGCGCGCCATCTTTCACATCGGCAATTAAGGTAGATCCCGGCAGGATATCGCCCTGGAGTAGCTTTTTGGCGATCATGGTTTCCACGGTGTGCTGCACATACCGGCGCAAAGGACGGGCACCGTACTGGGGATCAAAGGCGGCGCTGATGATATATTCCTTGCATGCATCGGTCAGGCGGCAGCGGAGCTGCTTTTCCGCCAGACGGCGGTTTAGCTCGGCAATTTGCAGATCGATGATGGAACAAATGTCGGTTTTTGTCAAAGGCTTGTAGAACACGATCTCATCCAGACGGTTGAGGAATTCTGGCCGGAAGCTGGTTTTTAGCAGCTGCTGCACCTGCGCCCGGGCGGCATCGGAAATGTTGCCTTCCGGATCGATCCCATCAAGCAGATAGGAGGAACCTAAGTTGGAGGTAAGGATAATGATGGTGTTTTTGAAATCCACCGTCCGGCCCTGAGAGTCGGTAATGCGGCCATCGTCCAGCACTTGCAGAAGGATGTTGAATACATCCGGATGGGCCTTTTCGATCTCGTCAAACAAAATGACGCAGTAGGGGCGGCGGCGTACGGCTTCGGTTAGCTGCCCGCCTTCCTCATAGCCTACATATCCCGGAGGAGCGCCGATGAGACGGGACACGGAGAATTTCTCCATGTATTCGCTCATATCGATGCGCACCAGATTTTTCTCATCGTCAAACAGCTCGGCGGCCAAAGCCTTGGCCAGCTCCGTTTTGCCTACGCCGGTGGGGCCTAAAAACAGGAAGGAGCCGATGGGCCGGTTGGGTGCTTGGATGCCTGTGCGGCTGCGCAAAATGGCCTCTGACACATACCGTACCGCCTCGTCTTGCCCAATGATCCGCTGGTGCAGCGTTTGCTCCAGATGCAGCAGCTTTTCCCGTTCTCCCTCTACCAGCCGGGCCACCGGGATGCCTGTCCACCGTTCAACGATCCGGGCAATTTCTTCTTCTGTGACCTTGTCGCGCAAAAGGCTTTGCTCCTTGGCGTTTTGGGTCAGCCGTTCTTCCTCAGCCAGCTGCCGTTTGGCCTCCGGCAAATCGCCGTATTTGAGCTTAGCGGCTTGCTCCAGGTCATAGGACTGCTCGGCCTGTTCAATTTGGGCGTTTAGCTGCTCGATCTGTTCCCGCAGCTGCTGCACCTTGGAAATGGCCTGCTTTTCGTTGTCCCATTGGGCCTTCATGGCGTTGAACTGATCCCGCTGCTCCGCCAGCTCCTTTTGCAGCTCCGCCAGCCGGCCCTGCGATAGGGCATCGTCCTCATTTTTCAGCGCCGCTTCCTCAATTTCCAGTTGGATGATCTTCCGGCGGATCACATCCAGCTCCGTGGGCATGGAGTCCATCTCCGTGCGGATCATGGCGCAGGCCTCGTCAATCAGGTCGATGGCCTTGTCCGGCAAAAACCGGTCGGTAATGTACCGATCGGAGAGCTTGGCCGCGGCAATAATGGCCGGGTCGGTGATCTTTACCCCGTGGAACACCTCATACCGTTCCTCCAGGCCCCGGAGAATGGCAATGGCGTCCTCCACGGTAGGCTCGGTAACCAGCACCGTTTGGAACCGCCGCTCCAGAG